>DASVGP010000206.1:0-86854 GCA_036379475.1 Bryobacteraceae bacterium
CCAACCGCAATCGCTCAGTGCGCCGAAGTTTTGCACGTTCCGACTAAACGAGCGCCGATCCGGGCTGCGGCCTATCTGGAACCAGATGAGGTAAAGGCCATTCTGGCTCAGCCCGATCGCTCGACCATTGCAGGTCAGCGCGATCACGCCCTCCTCTCCTTCCTCTACAACACCGGTGCACGCATCCAGGAAGCGCTCGATGTTTGTCCGCGAGCGATCCGGTTCGATTCTCCTGCTTGCGTCCGACTCTACGGCAAAGGGCGGAAAGAGCGAGTTTGTCCATTGTGGCGGGAAACGGTGTTACTGCTGAGGACGCTGCTTCGGCGGCAGCCAAGGGCCGACGATGAGCCAATCTTCGTCAATCGCTACGGCGTCCCTTTGGGCGCTTCAGGCGTGCGCTTCAAACTGGCTGAGTATGTCCAGGCAGGAGCCAATGCCGCGCCAGGTCTGCGCTCGAAACACGTGACACCGCACAGCTTTCGCCATGCGACCGCAGTCCATCTGGTTGCCGCGGGCGTTGACATCACCGTGATCAGAAGCTGGCTTGGACATGTCAGTCTCGATACCACAAACCACTACGCACAGGCCAATCTGGAAACCAAACGAAAAGCGCTTGAAGGACTTGATAACTCATCACGACCGAGCAAGCCACCCTCATGGAAACACGACAAGAGCGTGCTCGCGTGGCTCGACACGCTTTAGCAACATGGGAGAAATAATGTGAAGGAGATTGCCACCCTCGCAGCAGCATTCCACCAGAAAACGGCGCTCCTTCGCATTTTTCTCCGCTCCCGATTACTGACGGTCCTGAAGAACGACCATCGCGCTATCTTCCAAGCCGCGGCCCACGCGCAACGGGCTGTCGATTACCTGCATAGCCTTCAGCCGAAGCAAAGCAAGGCCGCCGCATAGGCGGCCTTGCTGAGAAGCCAGTGCAGCAGCAAGTAGCGGCGATCCGGCGAAATGAAGCCTTAGCCAATATCTAGGTATCCGGCGCCGCGGGGCAGTCACAAAAAATAGACATCCTGTAAGCCACAGATTTCACAGGAGATGGCCGCCAAGCAGATGATCACTGCCGTTTGGACCCGGCTACTTTCTTATTGGAAGCCGAATTAGGTCCTATGCAATTGAAAATTTATCTGTTTCGCCGGGAGGCGCGCTCATTTGACGATCTAATGGACCGTCGCTCTTTATTGGGATCAAATCCGTACCTGCCCATTGCAGAGAAACCCGTGTTGTTGCCGTTTCCGTATCGTGCATACGTCCAGGTGAACGCTGCGTCAACACCCGCCTGGCTGCGCGAACTGGCTGGGATCTTCGATACACAAGAGTGGGGAATTGCAAACCATCACAGTTCGTTTGTCCTTTTGTTTCAATCCACCGATCGGTTCTTTGCAGTTTCCTATGGGCGTGGATTTCAGGCGTTGAATCGTGAACTGCTAGAAGAACAATTTGCTTTGAGCGCCACGCTATCGGCAATAGATACGAATCTGGTGAAGCGCGTAGTGACACGCACAATTGCTAAAAATAGTCGGCACCGAACGACCGAGTTCGCTGTTGGCACTCCCTTAAATGGATTCGGCATCGAAGCCGGAACGGACTCCGTTTTGGAGTTGCACGGCAGCGTAAAGAAGACACCATTGATACGCACGATGGGCGGCAGGACTTCCCTAGGGCTTGCCGGCGATTTCCGCTTGACGGATCTTTCGAAGATCGGTTCCCAACTGCTTCGGCTTCTAAGCAATTCCGATGCCGCAGACCGATTTGGGTGGCTTTTCCCGTATACGCCTCTGTCCGCCAGCGAGGTGAAGAAGCAAAAGTTGCCAGATCTGCTCCAGGAAGCAATCATCCATCGATCCTCGGACTTAGCCGTCGCTGCTCCGGAAGACGACACGAATGCGATTGCGGTTAGCCATCGCCTGCAATATCGCCGGAAGAAAATCATACTCCCCGGCCTTGACATGCGAGCCGTTTATGCATTCCTCGATGATCGGGCGATAGAGCCGAGGGAGCTGTCAAAGGTCTATGTGGAGCCGATCGATGCAGACGGCAATCCCTGCCATTGCCGCCGTCCTGTTGTGGAGTACCTCGTCGGCGAGTGGCAATGCCGCGGCCAATCATTGGCATTCCTGAATGGGGCTTGGTTTAGGCTGAGCACGGACCGCGTAAAATTTTGCAGAAAATTCCTCGAAGGCATTAGGGACCTCACCAACGAGTGGAATCTACCGCAAATGCGCATATCTGAAACCGAGAAGGAATACAATGGCCGGATTGCGTTGCAAAGGGAATGGATGCTGCTTGATCGGCATAACTTTTCACTTGGCGAGCGGCAGAGAGCGGAGATATGCGATCTGGTTACCCCGCAGTTACATCTTGTGTGCCTCAAACGGATGACCGCTTCGAGCGCTCTCAGCCATCTTTTTGCGCAAGCAAGTGTGTCGGCGGACTTGTTCCGGTCGCAGCCGGGTTTTCGTAGCAGCTTGGAAAAACGTATTCGAAAGCAATGGCCAAAGACGAGCTTGCCGCAAACCCCGGTTATTGTCTATGCGATTCCATCGTCCAAGCCAGGACCGCTCTGGAAGACAATGTATGGTTTCAGTGTAATCAACCTGGTCAACCACATCGATCGAATCCGCCAATGCGGATTCGAGGTCATGCTATGTGGGATCACGGAGAGCAAGAGTCAGCGGAGCGGGTCGGCAGGGTCAGCGCGTACGCGACGAAGTGCAGCCTAGTTTCTGCTAGTTTCATGTGAAGCACCAAAGCCGCCTCTTTACTTTAACTGTGGGCCTGGGGTTGGTCCTGAGGCAGCGCGTCAAGGCGATCCCGAATACGGCCGTACACGCGTTCAGCAAGCTGATCGGCTAACAACTCCAATTCCTGTTGGCTCAGCACGGCTCGGAGCGGCGGGACGAAGGACGAACGCTGTGCCGCGGAACCCTTGTCGGGAACCGCGAGAATCAACCCCTTCAATTCGGCAACCAGCGCTTCAATTTCCGGATTGCTCTTGCTGAGATCCGCGATTTTATAGATCGCGTGGCAAACAGTCGAATGATCTCTGCCGTTATAAAAGCGGCCGATGACAGTTGTCGTCCAGCGGCCCACCTGCTTGGCTAAATACATCGCGACCTGCCGGTTGAACGCGGCGGGTTGCGACTTGCCTAAACCGCGGGTCGAACCCAAGCGGGCTGCGACCACTGCATCGATGTGCGCCAAAGAAATACGCCGCCGCGCGGCTGGCTCGGGTACGAATTCAACCGGCGACATGCAAACCTCCGCTTCTGAATCCTGTTGCTACAGAACCGATCGGCCGAGCTGGGGCGACGAGGAGCGCGAGCCCCTCGCGGAGGTCACGTACCAGCTCGCAGGAATCGAAGTTGTGAGCGGGCCATAAGTGGCGCGCGATGCTGTCGATGTGCTCCACGGGTTCCAATCGATGGCACAAAAAAATGTGCCTTCACTGGGAACGAGGGTTTGAAAACGGAAAATCCGACAGGAATTATGATCCGAAAAAATACCGGCACGATTCGACGCGCCCGGAATTACATTCCGGTGGCGGATGCGGCATTTGCGCTGGCTGTAACCGGCTTGAGCAGATCTAGCGCGGTGTTTAGCTGGGTGTCCGTGCCGGCGCTGAGTTCTTCGGGATGCACTTCGGCCCATACATCCGGGGTAATGCCATCGCCTTCGATGCACTTGCCCTCCGGTGTATACCAGCCGAAAACCGGCAAGCGCAACCAATAGCCGCTGCCCACCTTCACATTCGCGGCGCCGAGGACATTTCCGGCTGTTTTGGTACCGACAATGGTGGCGAGCTTGTTTCCGGCGGCGAAAGCAGTTGCCATCTCCGCGGCGCTGTTGGTCCATTCGTTTACGAGAATCGCGATTTTGCCATGGAAGGGCTGCAGGCCGAGGCCTTGTGTCAGGAGGAAAATCGATTTGTCGCGAATGGAGAAGCGGGCGAGCGTGACCGCAAATCCTAACCGGCTGTCCGGATAGACAACGTGCTCCAACTCTTCGCGCCGGTAGCCGCCGCGCTGGCGTTTGGGAGTCAGGCTGTATCCGATCGGCACTCTGCCCGAGCACAAATAGCTTGCCAGGCGCGCGAAGCCGAGACCGCCGCCGATATTTCCGCGGAGGTCGATCACGAGACGGTCGCAGCCCTGCTGCTTCAAACCGGCGAGGGCCGCATCGAGCGACTTGGCGAACCCGAGGCCCATCGCGCCCGGAAACCAGGCGATTCGCAGGAGACCCGTGCCGGGTGCAATGATCGAGGCCGATATGCTTTTCGGCGGCAGAATCGGAGGAAGATTCTTGTTTCCTTTCCGGCTCGGGACGTCGATGGAAATCTCCCGCGCAACCGTTCCGTCCGGCGCGGAAACCGATAACACGTGCTTGGTGCCGGTTTTGAACGGCGGCATGTCCGGCGGCGCGTATTCGATTCCATCGACCCGATGGAGCATGTCGCCGGGCCTGATCCCAGCTAGCTGTGCAGGCCCTCCTTCGAAAATGTCCATGAAGAACCAGCGCTGTTGCTCGCCTTGCTTGCATTTGCCCAAAGTCGCGTGGATCGTGTGCTGCGGAAACAGCCGGTTCGGGCGCTCGTGGTAAAAGCCGGTGTGGCTGCTCCGAAGCAGTTTGAGAAGCTCCTGAACGCCGGTTTCGAACTCTTCGGGGGAGCAAACCAGCAACTTATCGGCCCGGCCATCGAAAACCTTCAGCCATTCGCCGTAATCGACGGCGGCCACGTTGAAGTGGCTTTTGAGAACGCGTTGCCGAACTGCGTTCAGGATTTGCTTGCGTTGTTTTTGAGTCAGTGCCATTTCTTTGAAACCTCTACCGGTGTGCTGGTCCAGGCGCGCCTTCGAATGTGTATGCGGCCCAATAGTAGGGGACTGCGGCTTTTCCGAAACTGCGCAGCACGTCCCGTTTGGCGTCGGCCAGCGCAAATGCCGGCGGCTCGCCCGATTCGATATGCGCATAGAACCGGCTCATGAGGAGCAGCGACGAAGCCGCTTGGACCGGCCACAGTGTCGAGACCACGGCCTTGGCGCCGGCGAACAGGAAGGCTCTTGCGAGCGTGGAGATTCCTTCCTCGCCTTGGATGGGTCCGACAGCGGTATCGCAAGCCGAAAGCACCACCAAATTGGCATGGAGGTGCAGCATCGCGATCTCCGACGCATGCAGAAATCCGTCTTCGCCCGCTGCTAGGTCCGGCAGCAGCGCCAGCGCCGCCCGATTGGGATCGGCATCGTTCGCGAAACCATGCACAGCAAGATGGATGGTTCCGTACCGCTGGCGGCCGACAGCATGTTTAAAAGCGGATTCCGTTGCAGCGGTTCCCAGAAGGAGTTTGTTGTGGCCGGGAATGGCGGCGTTGGCATCCCGCACCTCCTGTGTCGAATCGGGGAGATTGCCCAGAACAGGGTTCTCTCCGCGAACCAGGCTGATTTGCCGCAACCCGGTTTGCGCATACGGAACGCCGCCCACTGCAAGCAAGGGACCCATGGAGTCCTCCCGCCCGGTTGTTTCTTGCCGCAAGAGGTAAAAGCTCGTCACGGAAGGGGCATAGGCAACTACGTGCGATTCGGCTACATATCTTCCCGATGGGTCTTCCAATGCATCGAACGGAAACAGATGCAGTTGCCCGTCGCGAACGATCACGAGTTTCTGCTTGTACGCCGCTTTGGAAACCGGCCCGAGTAGCGCGTCGAACAGTTTGCGAGCTTCGGCATGCGCCGGTAACTTCGCCCGCGCAGATTTGAGATAGGACGCGGCCAGTTCGTCGATGCTCGATTTGCCTGGCAGCGTGACGATGCGGAAACTGTCATGCGTGATCGCGAGGCAGTAGGAGCGAGGGTCGGCGATCACGTACTCCAAAACCGCGGTGGAAGGATCGAGGCTTCGCTGGACGGTTGCGACTGGGACGGTTTCCCGAGCTTTGCGCTTCAGGATGTTTACACCCGGCGTCACCCAGCGGGATTCTTCGATGCTAAAGATCCGATTTCGAAGACGATTGATTTGCTCCGGCGATTTGGCGGACATCATCCGAAGCTGCAGCAGCGAGAGTCTGTGCTCGATCTCTTTCGCCTTCTGCGGGCTGACGGAGCCGGACATAAGCAGATCGGCGGCCACGCGGCCTCTGACCTGTTCCACAATGCTGTATGCTTTCGCCGGGTTATGCAGCCGGGAGGCGACGAGTGCAAAATGCTCCGTATACAGGCTGCTGGAGGCCTTGATCAGAGCGGTTTTTTCCAAAACGCTTGGGGAGTTGGCAAGAGCGGAATCGATAAAGGCGCTCGCCCGGTCGTAAGTCCGATCCGCTTCGGTGTACTTACCTTGGCTCACCTGCAGTTGAGCGAGGATCTGCAAGCGCTGGGGCAGAGACCATTTGTCGCCGCTCGCTTGCGTGTCCGCTGCGGCCCGAGCGGCGAAATACTCGGCTTGCGGGAAGTTTCCTTGCTTGCGAAAGATTTCGGCAAGCATGGCTTCCGGCTCGGTCTGTTCGTGCTGATATCCGGCAGCCTTGCAGATCGCGATTGATTTTTTCAGGTCCGCGATGGCTCGGGGAACATCGCCGCGAGCAAGTGCGACTCGGGCCAAAAAAGGAAGAATTTCTACCTGTGGGCCGCCGGTACGATATTGCGTCTGGACATGCCGCAGCATGTCGTCTCCCAATCGCTGTGCATCGCCGTACCGCTGTAACCCGATGAATGCCTCCAACTCCGCTTCGTAGGTGAAAAGCGGATAGCCGGAATCGGGAGTTTTTCGCGCAAGGGCAAGCGCTCTGCGGAAATAGGGCAGCGCTTGGCTGTACATTTTTGCCTGTGACAGAGCCATTCCGAGTACCGTCGTGTATCGGATCTCGGCGCCGGCATCGTGGATTCTGGCCGCGACCGCCACCGCTCTCCCCACATTCTTGCTTGCTGTCTGCAAATCGCCGTCGTAAAAAGCGGTGATCCCAATTTGAGCCGAAGCCCGGTTCTCCCAGCGCTTGTCGCCGAGGCTGTGTGCGAGCGCTTGCACCTGTTCCCAATCCCGGCGTGCCGTGCGCGTATCGATCTCCAAATCGATGTCGCCCTTCACCATGAGACAAAACATGCGAAGCTGTTTGTCCGACTTGAGCAGCGCGTTCGATTCGAGTTCGGTACCAAGTTTCGCGGAAGCGCGCGGTAGGTTATGCCGTTCAATGGTGGCGCGCATCAGGCCCAAATGAGCGTAGAGCGCATTCCGTTTGTCGCCTGCGGCGCGGAAGCCTTTCTCCGCTGCTTGAAAATCCGGTGCGGCTTCTATCCAGTTGTACAGATAGGCAAGGTGAAGCCCTCGTTGCAGATACGCCTGTGGCGCGGGTTGCGGCCCGGCATGGAGGAGAAATACGGAACATGCAAGAGGTACAAGTACTGCTCGGAGGGACTGCAATGCCGCATTGTAGCAGCGGAATAAAGCCTCTTCGAGCCGATTCCGCACCGGGTGGGCCACGGTTCGAGAGGGTTTGGGGCGTCTGCCACCGCAGGAAATCGGCCGTTTTGGCGAACTGACTACGTTATTTTCGGAGCGCTCCAATCGACCGCAACTCTGGGAGATTTCCGTTCCTGCCTACGTTCATTTCGGAGCTCCGGGCACGTTGATTTTGGAGCGCCCCTCTTTATCGAACCTGTATTCTCGATATCCACGTAGCAGGCCCGCCGCGCTTGTGGATCTGTTGAAATTGAAAACCCGTGGCGAACGAGGCGGCTACTGGATCGCGATTGGGTAGGAGGTCCAATCCAGAGGAGGCCGGCGGATACCGAGGAGAAAATTCCCGGGGGGGAGGGAAGAGGTGTTCAAAGAGACCCTGAGTTTCGTGATGCCATTGACGATGGTAGCCTGGCCCGATGCCCGGATCAACGGTTGATCGGTTTGGTTGAGAATCTGGATGTTGTAAGTGCCTGCCTGGCTTCCGAATGGCAGAAGAATGGTGAGCTGGAGCCGGCCGCGCGGAACAAGAATGGGTTTGTGTTGTTGAGACGGCTCTGGAGCGCCGCGAGTAATCGACCAGTTTCGGAGGTCGATCTGAGCGATGATCGGCGCCGGGCTGGCCGCACCTGGCGGCGCGAGCCGGTTGAAAGTCCCGCTCGCCCAAAGCCCTACACAGATGGCGATCACGGCGGCGATGGCGGTGACAATTCCCCAAAACGTGTTGCGGCGCTTTCTTGCTGCCGCCTGAAACGCCGTGAATTCGCGGAAGCACGGGGAGCAGTGGACCACGTGATTCAGCCGGGGATCGCTAAGCGGGATCGATTTCCTATGAAACGCGAGCGTCCGCAAAAATTCCGGGTCGGGGCATCCGATTCGCTCGGGGTTTGGATAATCGTCGAGAGCCGATTGAGCTAACAGGCGAAGAAATTCGCGCTCTTCTCTTTGCGAGTCCCGTTGGCCTGCCATCCGAAGGCTTATTGTGGCGCACGCTGCACGCGCAAAATTTTCGAGGCTTCCTGGATCGCGCGCCTCATCCGCGTCGAGAGGCAATCGGCGCTGATGTTCAGCTCTGCCGCGATCTCCGGGAGATCGAAGCCAAGCAGCCGCTGTTCCCAAGCCCACCGGTCTTGGGCGGCCATCGCGTTGAGCGCTTGGCGGCGCAGAATCTTTTTATCGATGTTTGCCGCATCCGAGGCTCCAGACCAAACAGTTCCTGCTGGGCGCCGGTCCAGTTCGGATGGCGGAGCATGCTCGATGTTCCGTTCTCTCGCGATTCGCTCATCCACCAGGCGGGCAAAGGCGGCAAATACATAGCTCCTGGCGTCGCGAACCTCATCCGATTTTTCTGCACGGGAGGCAGCGTAAACGGCCTGTTCGACGAGTTCCGCTCTCACGGCTCCGTCAGGCAATTCCTGCGCCCGGTAAAGGCGAAGATCGCGGGTCTTCTGATACGCGGCTTCGGCGAACCGCTTTTCAACCTGGAAGCCTTTTTCGTCTACTGGCCGGATCCAGAAAAAAGGGCGTTCCTGTGCCGATCGGACGCCAAAGAACTCGGTTGGAAAAGCGGACGACATGAGTTCACTAGTTGTCGCGGAACTCAGCATAGCATCCTTCCACAATTTCACATAGATTTCCCCAAGAAGTTGTGTCGGATTTTCCGTTTTCAAACCCTCGTTCCCAGTAGGGGACATCCCCATTCGTTTCACGAAGGAGAAACAAGAGAAGCTATGAAGCAAATCGCAAAGTATGTGCAGCGCGGCCTTCGATCCGAAGCCACGCGATTTTTCTTGCTGGCGGGTCTCGGAACCGCGGTGGCGTTTGCCCAGTCGGGCACACTCGACACCTCGGGAGTGCAAACGGTCGCCGCGAGTATGTTGACGGTCTTCCGTATCGTTGGCGTCTGCGCGATTATTGCGGGACTCACCTTCGCGGTCTTCAAATTTATGGGTCGCGACATGATGGGCGGCGTTCTGGGCGTCGTGGGCGGCATCATCGGAGCCGTCATTATCGGCTACGCACCGAGCTGGGCACAGTCGCTCACCGGAATCAGCGTGCCGCTGGTGCCATGAATCGGTCGCCTGCGGGAAAACTGGAACCGCTCAACGATTCGCTGAATAAACCCATGCTCAAGTTCGGAATGGATTACCGCGCCTTCGGGTTATGCCTGTTCGGAGCGATTCTGGTTTTCCTAGTGGTTTCGAAATTGGGCGCGGTTTTGGTGCTCCTCGTTGTGTGTTTCGTGGGGCGTTGGGTGACGCGCAAGGACCCGCAGATGGTGCGGCTGGTATGCATGTCGATCTTGCAGGCCGCGCACTACGATCCCGGCAAGATGCCGAAGGGGAATCGCAGATGAAACCCGCGTTCTTCCGAGCGGCGCGGCCGAGCGCCGATTTGATTCCGCTCGCGTACTTCCTCGAAGACGACGAGCGTATGTTCGCGACCAAAGCGGGCGGCTACGGACTGTGTATCCGATTTGAGGGGATCGACCCGGAGACCCGGCCCCGCGAGGTGCTGGACAGCCTTTCGCGCAGGATCGCCGAAGCGCTGCGAGATGTGCCGCCGGAGTTGTCGCTGTTCCAATATGCGGTCAAGCAAAGAGGCTACCGTTTGCCTGCTGTGCAGGAGGAGCGGGAGAATGTGCGGGCAGTCCTCCAGGACCGCGCGGACTATTTGAACGCCCAGGCAGGATTCGGCACCCTGGACCTGGTGTGGTGCCTCTATGTGCAGCCGCCCAACCGGAACCTTCAACCGGCCAAACGTGCGCCTTATGTATCGTCTTTGCGCCGGCGCCTGGCGCGCACGGCGGATTCCTTCTGCCGCAAGCTCGAAGAGTTAGCGCCACGCTTGCTCACAGCGGACGAAACGGCGGCGTTTTTCGCGCAGGTTCTGAATTTAGAGTCCCGGCTGTTCGCCGGGCTGCGGTCGCGCCGGGGCCTCGACCGGCAGCTCGGCCGGGCCACCGTCACCTGGACCGACGAATATCTCCAAATCGGGCATCGCTACGCACAGATGTTTTCGCTCGTTCAGCGGCCTGCGGGGAGCAGGCCGGACCTGTTCGGCGATCTGCTGCGGCAGGATTGCGATCTTGTTCTGTGTTCCGAGTGGCAGCCACGGCCAGCCGAGGAAGTGCGCCGTGCGGTGCATAACCAGGAAAGCTTTATCGAACTATTCCGGCATCGCATCGCCACTTACATTACCCACGCGGGAGCCAAAAAAGAGATTGCAAAATCGGCGGGGACCATTGCCGCCGATAAGAGCACGGACACGCTCGGCGGCATTCTGGACGATCTCGAAAACGGGCGCCGCACCTACGGACGTTTTTCGCTGATCGGCATGGTGCACTCGGAGGACCTCCAGGAAGTCCGGGACGCGATGCCGGTGCTGCACCGGATCGCGGGCGAATCGAAGGCCACCTTTCTCGAAGAGACCGTGGGCGGGTTGTCGGTCTATTACGCGCTGCTTCCGGGAAACCCCACTTTCAATGTGCGGCGGGCCTGGCTGCAAGACGGGCATTACGCGAATCTGGCCCATGTGTACGCTCCCTTCCGGGGGCATGAGTATTCCGAAGCGCTGGAGCGGGAAGCTCTCGTGGTTTACGAAACGCGCGACCGCAGCCCGCTGTTTTACGACGCCTACGACGGCGATTTGCGCGGGCTGTTGATTCTGGGCGAACCCCGCATCGGCAAATCCGTGCAAGGAAATTTCCATCTGGACCACGAAGCAAAATACGGAGGGTTCAGCTACATCTTCGATGTCGGAGGATCGTACGAATCGACCGCGCGGGCGCATGGCGGCACCGTGGTTCGCATCGGAGCCCGCAGTCCGCGGCTGAACCCGTTTTCGCTTCCGCCCTCGGAAGACAACCTGACTTTTCTGACGCATTTCGTGCGGAAGCTGCTCGTAAACGGCGGGCTCAAAGAATTAAACCCCGCGGACGAAGATGGGCTGCACAAAAAGATCAAAGCCATGTACAGCTTCGAGCCGTCCGCGCGGCGCTTGCAGAATCTCGTGCTGCCGAACCATCTGCGCGATTACCTGCGCAAATGGTGCGCGGGCGGGCTGTACGGCACGGTTTTCGACAACGAAGAAGACGAACTGGAGCTTTCGCGGATTCAGGTGTTCGACTTGCAGGACATCGAGGGAGAGCATTATGCCGACCTCCGGGAGCCGCTGCTGTTCTGGCTGATCAAACGGGTCGAGCAAGTAGTCCGGGACCCGAAGCACCTCGGGTTTCCCAAGCATTTGTTGTTCGACGAATGCTGGAAGCAACTGAAAGATCCGTATCTGGTGAATTTCATCGTCGATACGCTCAAAACCGGCGGGAAGCACCTCGGCGGCATTACGCTGCTTACCCACACGGCGGACGATCTTGCCGAGCACGCGGGACTCATCGCCAACGCCTGTCCCACCGTGCTGTTTCTGCGCGACACCACCTTCGACCGCGCACGCTACCGCGAGCTGTTCCAGCTCAACGAGCGGGAAATCGAGCTGCTCGGAACGCTGGAGGCGAAAGGCGAGGGGTTGCTCAAACGGCGGACCTGGTCCAAGGTGGTGCGGCTGAATCTGGACCGGCAGGCGTTGTGGCGCTATACGACGAAACCCAGCGAGCGGCGCAAGCGAGACGCTCTGATCGAAGAGCACGGGTTCGAAAGAGCGTTCGAGCTGCTCGCGGCGCAGTGAGGGAAGGGAAGAGATGAGAAAGCTGATTTCGATTGTCAAGTGCGCAGGAATTACTGGTTGTGTTCTGTTGGCGGCGAGCGTCGCCGCGAGTAGCGCAGACCTTCCGCGCGCGGCAGAGCACAGCAGAACGGTTGTGGTGACCGAGAAGAGTGTCGTGCCCGTGGCCGTGGCCCTGAATCAAACCACCCTGATTGTGCTGCCGCAAAAAGAGAAAGTGATGACGACGTTTGGTTTGAACGGCGAGGATTGGGAAGTCCAGTCCGCGCGCGTCCCCACCCGTTATGTTGCGGTGAAGCCGAAAGAAGAACGGGAGCAGGGGACACTCAGCATCGTTACCGATCACGGCTCGAATTACTCATTTCTGTTTACGGAGGTTTCGGGCACGGGCAAGCCTTACGACGTGAAAATCTTCGTCGCTCCGGATAGCCAGTTGCAACAGAAAATCGACCGGCCGCCGAAGTTTGTGCCGGCGATGGAGCTTCAGAAGTACAGGCAGGAAGCGGCGCAAGCCGAAAGCGAGGAAAAAGCGGAAAAGGCTGCGAGCGCGGCGGCCATTCAAAGCGGGATCGCCGCCTTCCAGTCGAAATATCCGGGGCAGCTTCGCTTCGATTACACCTGGTCGCGCAAAAAAGGGCAGCGCTTCGGCGTAAAAGAGATATTCCACGACAAGCGGTTCACTTATATCCGGGCGGATCCCAATGAGACACCCAGCCTCTACGAGTGGAAAGATGGCAAGCCGAGCCTGATCAATTTCCAATACGCGAACGGGCTGTATGTCGTGCCGAAAATCCTGGATGCGGGATATCTTGCGCTCGGGAAACGGCACTTGGTATTCCGGCGCGCGGGCGGGGGAATGTAGGCCATGGCGGAAGAACCTTCGCAGCCTCCGAGTACTTCGCCCGAAGAGACGTCGCGCACGAGCGAACCGCCCAAGCCGCAGAAACCGGTGCGCCCGATTCAGTGGGGCCTGTGGGGACTGGTCGCTTTCATCGCCATTGTCAGCGTGACCCAGTACGCGCGCGGCGGCGCGGAAAGCGCTCCCGCTAAACGCCAAGAAACAGCCGCAGCGCCCATCACCGCGGACGAACAGCAGATCGCCGATTTCCAGAAGCAGCAGCAAGCCGAGGCCGAGCGGCTGAAGCGGGAACAGCAGCAAGCGCAAGCAGCGCTCGAGAATGCCAAAAAGTCCTACCAGGCGCTTCGGAATCCCAAGAATCCAGATCCGCCGATGTCCGATCCAGGTCCGCAGCCGGTTGCTGCGAATGACGCAGGCACGCGCGCGCAGGCCCAGAGCCAGACACGTGAGCGGCGGCGGCGCAAGGCGCTCGATGCTTCGATGATTGCCGTCGATTTCAGCGGCAGGCGGGAAGCGAAAACGCAGAGCGCCGATCCGCCCTCGGCTGGTAGCAGAGCAGCAGCCGCCACGAGCCAAGAGTTCGATCCGCCAAATCGGGGAAGCGAAAAAGAGGCCGCCGATCCCGCCGTTGCCTCGGCCGCCAATGACCCGGGTCGAGTAGGTCAAAGCGGTGCCCTCCTCGAATCTGCTGGGGCCGCGCGCCGCGCGCCCACAGCCACCCGCCAAGAGTCCGATCCGCCAAATCGAGAAACGGCGCGCCAGGCGAACTACGACCCGGACAGCGCGACGGGACCGCTCTATCTCGTGTTGGAGGGAACGGTCCTCGAGTGCGTGCTCACGAACCAACTCGATGGAGAGTATACCGGGCCGGTCAATGTCATGCTCACCACCGCTATCTGGAATCACGACCGCAGCCAAATACTTATCCCGCAAGGGACGCGGCTGCTCGGCCAGGCGCGCCGGGTGACCTCCCAAAACCAGCGGCGCCTGGCGGTTTCCTTCGACCGCATGATCATGCCCGATGGATTTTCGTACAACCTCGATCAGTTCGTCGGACTGAATCAGCAAGGCGCGACCGGCCTCAGCGACAAAGTGAACCATCACTATTTGCGGATGTTCGGAGCGGCGGTCGCCGTGGGCGGCATCGGAGGCCTCGCCCAGATCGGCGGCGGCTACGGCGGGTTCGGCTACGATCCGGGCACCGCGATCCGCTCGGGCATCGGCCAGGAAATGGGGCAGGAATCCATGCAGATTTTAGACCGTTTTCTGAACGTTCTGCCGACCATCACGATTCGCGAAGGGACGCGCGTTCGCGTGTGGCTGACGCAAGATATTGCGCTGCCGGCCTACGCGCATCACACCATGAGCCCGGCGCTGGAGGCCGCAAGTAAAGCGGCGCATCCGCAGCAAGCGCTGGCACAAGCGAGCAATTGAAAAAAGGGTTACTTTATGAAACTTCGATGGCATCGGCAATATATCGCGCCCCTCGTTCTGATCGGAGTCGGGCTGTGCCTGAGCAGTCCTGCCAAAGCGGTCTTCGGTATCGGCGACATCGTGTATTGGATTCAGCAGATCGCGCTGATGAAGAACCAGTTGACGCAGATGAAGCAAACCGTACAGACGCAGGCCAACGCGCTCAAGCTGTGGCAGAACAATTTTCGGTCTCTCGCCAATAAAAACGCCTGGAAACAGTGGGGCACGGATTTGGCGAATAACCCGATGAGCAACACCTTCGGCGAGACCGCGCCGCTCGCGAGCGCACTTGCCGGGGGCAGCAAAGCGGTCCAGGCCTGGCGGACCGCTACGCTCCCCCTCAACAACGTGAACGCCTTGAGCGGAGAGCATCTCGGAACCAGCGTCCAGCTCGCCGGCCTGGCCAGCGTGGAAGCGGGAGATGCCGCGAGCGCCGACACTATCCAAGCGCTCGCTACTTACCGGCAGCAGGAAGCCAAAAACGCTGCCGCCTTCGCGCAACTGCAAAATGCCGTCTTGAGCAACGACCCGGCGAATAATACCCTAACCGCGCAGCAGAACCTCACCAACGGCGCTTTGTTGCAGTTGATTCAGCGGGAGCAGACCAGCACCGCGGCGACCGCAGCGCTTGCGCAGCAACAACTTATCGCGAATACGTACCGGCGCAACGCCGAGGCCGAGGCGCTCAACAACTACGCCGAATTTTTGAAGACGGTTGCACAAAATCCCGGAGGAGATTTTAATGGAATTGGGCAGATACTTAAGACTGCCGGTTATTGAGAACGCCGATGAATTCACCACTCCAAACCGCCATTCAGGGAAAGATGCTCGTGGTCTTGCTGGCGATACTGGGGCTGCTGATTGCCGCGGCCGGGGTGTGGACCCGCGCCACACAGCCGAGGAATCCCACCAAGCAGGAAATTCGGCAGGCGAAAAAAGCAGACGTGGTGAACGCAAAGAAAATTGGCGACGAACTAAAAAATTCTTCGTACTAGCGCGATTTGCGCCCCTCTTTCTGTTATCAACGGCGGCCTATGGGCAAAGTCTTCCAGGGCCGCAACCGTTTGACTTCGTTAATGAGATAACCACAGAAATCGATAATCTCATCACTGCCCAGAGCGGGATTCTTTTACACTATGGGCGGATCGAACTGGCCATCATCGCCGTGTTCGGCCTAACCAGCCTGGCCTTCCGGTGGCAGGTGGCCAATCTGAATCTCTTCCATCAGCACATCCACATCGCCGAAGTTTACGAATACCTGGTCAAGCTGGCCTTCGTATCCATGCTGATGACGTATTATGTCCAGCCGATCCCCGGTACCGGCATCAGTTTGAATCACCTATTCTCGGCCATTGCCAAATTGTTGGTTTCAGGAGTGAATGCCGGTGTTATTGGGCAACTCCTCGCTCAGATCCACCATGCGACGCATAGCCTACAGCATCCAGGATTCTACAATCTCTTCGATACGGTTGGTTATTATCTCGATCTGACCGTTCTGGCCGCCATCGAAATTGCAGCGCTCATCATCAATGTTTTCGGCTTTGTTGCCTCCGGGATTCTTGTGTTGTTCGGGCCGCTTTTTCTCCCGCTGTTTCTCACCAAGCGATTCGAACGGTGGTTCTGGAGATGGGTCGATAATCTTTTCACCTTTTCGATGTACCGGGTGCTCGCGATTGCCATCTCGTTCCTGTATTCGAGCGTCATCCTTTCCTTCTTCAACAATGCTGTAGGGGGTAATTATTCGCTGGGGCACATGCTCGCGCTCTTGCCAGCCCTCCTGCTCATTACCTGGTCTTACCTCTACTCGATCTTCAAGATACCTGCGATCGCGAGCATGCTGTTTGGTGGCGCTGGCTTATCCGCTTCCGAGCTGACCGGGGCGGCGATTGGATTCATTGTGAAAGGGTTGATGTGACCGGCGAGCGGTGCAGGGGGGCGGCTATGAGCTACATACTGTGCCGGAAGGAGATTTCCCGATGGAAAGCACACTGAACGACAGCTTGAACGAAACGGGCACGGTGTCCGACGCATACGGGGATTCGCTCTATGCGGCGCTGCACCGGGAGAACAAATTCCTGCGGATTGTGGCGGTCCTCGCCGCTACCGGATTATTCGTTTCGCTGCTGGCAAACTTCACTCTCGCGCGGCGGAAGCCCATTGTGATCCCGCTGCGGATCGATGCCTTGGGGCGGGCTACCGCGCTCGAATACAGCTCGCTGCGATTCACTCCGAGGGATTCCGAAGTGCGCAGCGCACTGCTCGACTGGACCCGTGCGCGCTATGCGCTACTGCGGGCCACGGCAGCGAAAACTTACCAAGAAAACTATTATTTTCTCGAGAAGAAACTGGCCGCGAAATGCATGAGCCAGGATGCCCGCACGCGGCGCGTGGCGCGGGTGATCGCCGGCACCGCACCCGAAAACGATGTCACCGTGAACAACATCCAAATCACCCACCTCGCCCAGACGAGGCGCGGCGGAGAGTGGGTGACGAGCGGGTCGGCGCTGATCGATTACACGAAAATCTTCAACCCCGGAAAGTCCGATCGGAGAACCGAACATTGGACCACGAGCGTGCAGTTTTACGTGAACCCGGAGCAGGTCGCCGAGCAGGCGCAAAGCGATCCGAAATACGAATACATCAATCCGCTGGGCGTGACGATTACCTATTTTCACGACGACCGGGCGCTGCACTAGGAGGGTAATTATGGAATCGCAATTTGCATTGATTCTCCCCTTCTTTCCTGCTGCCATTCAGGAGTTGATCGTGGACCGGGCGACGACCGAGATCATGATCAACGGTGGCGGAAAAACCGTTGCCGTCGAGCGCAACGGAGAGCTGATGGTGCTGTCGGGAGTGCAGATGAACCCGGAGCAATTGCAGGCCGGAATCGAGAATATCGCGCGGCTGTGCTGGAACGATCTGACGCCGGAATATCCTCTGCTCGACTCGCGCTTGCCGGACGGCTCGCGCGTAGCGGCCATCGGCCCGCCGAATTCTCCCACCGGCGTCACGCTCACGATTCGGAAATTCAACCGCTGGTTTTCGACCGGCGATCTGATGCACTTGGGAACACTGCCCCGGCAGGTATTTCCGCATCTCGCAGCCGCCGTTGGCGAACGGAAAAACATTCTGATTAGCGGCAACACCGGAAGCGGCAAGACGGCGCTGCTCAAGGCATTCGCGGACCATATCCCGGAACAGGATCGGCTCCTGGTGATTGAGCGTCCGATGGAGCTCCGATTGGAGCAGCCCAATGTGGTTCGCCTGGAGGCGACCAACGGACTGCCGGGCAGGCCCGACATCAGTGTGGGCCAGCTCGTGGCGGCGGCCCTGCGGCACCGCCCCGATCGAATTCTTTTAGGCGAAATCCGGCCCAACGATCAGAGCGCCTGGCATCTCATCGAAGCGATCCATACCGGCCACGGCGGAACACTCGCGACCCTGCATGCCGCGAACGCTCACGGCGCTTTAATGCGCCTCGCGATGATGGCCATGGCCGGGAAAAATCTGCCGGTCGAGTTCGTCATGGGCGAGGTGGCCGAGGCCATCCAATACGTCGTCCACATCGAGCGGATGCCGGACCGCTCGCGCAAGATCACCGAGCTGGTTGCGGTCCGCGGATTCGATGCGCGGACCCGGAAATTCCAGTGCGAAGTTCTGTATGACCGCCGCGAGGCGAAGGCCTTTTCCGCTGCGGCGGGTATCTCTCCCTCTCTCCCGGAGAGCAGCTTTCCATCGAACGAAAGAAGTTTATGCCAACACCATTAATCGAACCAGAAGACAAGAAGCCGGACGAGCAGATCACCATCCGGCTCCGGCCCGACGTCGCACGCGACCTCCGGGCCTACGGACAATACGCCAGCGACAGTTCCACGAGCCATGTGATCGCAGCCGCACTGAAGCGGTTGTTTGCCGCCGACAAAGGATTCCTCGCGTATAAGCAGGAGCACCCTGCTGCGGGCGAACCCGAGGCCCGCACGAACGGCAAATCCCGCCTCAAGTTTGAGGCGAAAGCGTAGGCAATCCCGATGCGGAATTGCAATCAAATTCGAGTCGGAAAACGCATCGGAAACGAGCTGCCACCGTGCTCTACCCAGCGGCAGCTTCGGACCCAGGAAGAAGCGGTGCTGCGCACCGGAGGTATCACCACGAAAGGCCACCCCTTGCAGGTGCACGCCGGTGCACGATGCGGTTTTGCTGGGTTTTTGCCGTTTCCGTGCACAGCGGTGCACGATGCCGTGCACGCCATTTTGGGCCGTTTTGGAGCTTTCGATGCATAGCGCGAAGCGGCCAAAAACGCTCACCGAATACATCGGCGCGCGGCTCACGCCGGTCGAGGGAGAACAGGTGCGGGAGCGTGCCGACCAGGCCGGTTTGACCAAGAGCGAGTGGTGCCGCCAGGTGGTTTTGGAGGCGCTCGAGACCGGCCCGGAGACCCGGCTCCTGCTCGCCGAGCTGATGGCTCTGCGCAAGATTTTTCTAACACTGCATAAGGAGGCTGTCGAGGGCGGGGAACTGAGCGCACAGCGTGTGAAAGCGGTGGTCGAAGATGCGGAAGCGACCAAGCACGCGATGGCCGACCAGCGCATCCATGGTTTCCGGAAACCGGACGCGGTGGAAGCCTCCGGCGGGAAGGGAAAGCCCGCCGCATGAGGCCGGAAAGCGATGCGCCGCGCTGGCCGCGGCGCTTTCCCGTGGGCGGGTTTCTGGGCGTGGTCCTGGCGCTCGCCTGCGGTGTCTTGTTCCTCAAACTGTGGCTCCATTTTGCGCCGCCGCTCGAACGCTTCTACTTTCCCGTGTATGCGAAGGGAGCGCTCCTCGGCGAGCTGCCGGCGTTACCGCTTCCGGGTCGTGCGAGGCACAGCGGGAAGCGGTTCGCAGTGGTGTTTCTGGGCCGCAAAGTTGCAACCGGCGCGCTCGTTGCGGACCGGCCGGGACCGCTCTCGATCCGCACGCTCGTACTCAGCCCGCAAAAGTTTCATTCCTGGCTTCGGAGCTACGTTTATGACGGCCAAAATCTGGCGCACGTGCTGCGCTGGCCGCTTGCCGGATTCGGCGTTTGCCTGATCGCGTTCGCGGCGACCGGGGCCTGGTTCGATAGCAAGCACGACCGCGAAGCGCGGCGCGGCCGGAGGCTGCGCGGCCCGGCTCTGATCGGCCGCTGGCGTTTCAACCGGTGCACGCGCGGCGACGGGCTGCGGTTCCGGCTCGATAACCGCCGGAACCCCCTCGAATGGCTCCAGGGCGAAGCCGGTAGATGCCTGCGCATGCGGCGCGATCGCGAGGCGCACCACATCCAGATTGCCGGGGATACCGGCTCGGGTAAATCCACGCTCGTGCGGGAGATCCTTTATCAGATCGAGCAGCGCGGCGAGGTCGCGATTGTGTTCGATCCCGACCGGGAATATATTACCGAGTTCTTCGACGAAGGCCGTGGCGACTGGGTGCTGAATCCCAAGGACGAGCGCTGCCCCTATTGGCCCATCGGAGCCGAGGCGGACGACGAGGCCGAGGCCACACCGGTTGCGCTCGGTTTGTTTCCCGACCAGCCGACCCGGCAGCAGTTTTTCCTTTCGCACACACGAGCGATCTTCGCCTATCTGCTCGCCACCTACCGGCCCACCGTGAAGGAACTGTCCTGGTGGATGGCGCACCCGGAAGAGATCGACAAACGGGTCGTCGGAACCGAGCACGCGCATACGCTGACCCAGAATGCGGCGCCGCAGCGCGCGGGTATTCTGGGAAGCCTCAACGAGGCAGGGAAGCCGCTGCGCATGATGCCCGCGCAGTCCCCAACCCCCTCCAATGACCGGCGCATCTGGACCGTGCGCGAGTGGGCGGAGAAGCGCTGCGGCTGGATTTTTATTACCTCGACGCCCGATACCATCGACGCTCTCCGGCCGCTCCAAAGCCTGTGGCTCGACATGCTGATTCTGAAGTTGCAGGCATCGACGAGGCGGCCCGGCCAGGCGCGCGTGTGGATGGTTCTCGACGAGCTCGCCTCGCTCAATGCACTGCCGCAGTTGCATAGCGCCTTGACCAAGCAGCGGAAATCCGATAACCCCATCGTGCTCGGGTTCCAGGGCATGAGCCAGCTCGATGCGTTGTACGGCAAAAGAGCCGAGACAATCTTGAGCCAGGCCTTCACCAATATCGTGCTGCGCACGAGGGAGGCACGTGCGGCAAAGCACCTGAGCGAGCTGATGGGGAAGGCGCAATTGGAGCGCATCCGGGAGAGCCACCCGGCGCAGCTCTTCGAGCGGCATCACCGGTCGTATTCAACGGAGCGGGTGATCGATCCGGTGGTGATGGAATCGGAAATCCAGACGCTCGACGACCTGCACGGCTATTTCGTCCAGCAGGACAAAATCGTCGCGATCCGGTTCCACCCGAGGCCGAAGCGGAGGCGCGCGAAGGATCTCGTCGAGCGGATCATTCCGCCGGTTGAGACCCGGCTGGTTGCGCCGGAAATAACGGAGGATCCCAAACCCCCAGCACCGCCCCGAGCGGCCCAGCCCGCACGCAAAAAAGCGGCGCCGCAGACGGTGCAGACCGAGATGGGAATGGACATTTTCGGCTAACGTTCTATGCTCGATATCTCGAAACCGCTCACGAGCGGCAAAGTGCAAAGCTATTACCGGTCCGAGTATTCCGCCGCGTCGAATTCCTATTTCACGCACGGCGGCACGCTGCGCGGCGAGTGGCACGGCGAGCTTGCCGGCGTGCTGAAATTATCGACCGAAGTCACGGCGGAGGCCTTCGACCGATTGTCCGAAGGCCAGCACCCTCAAAGCGGCGAGCAGCTCGTCCGGCACCGGGAAACGATCAAGACCCGAGCGGGCGAAGAGGTGGGCCACCGCGCCGGCTGGGATCTCACGTTTAACGCCCCCAAGACCGTGAGCCTGACGGCATTGGTGGGCGAGGATGAGCGTGTGCGCGAGGCGCACCGCCAAGCGGTCCGCACGGCGCTCGATGCTACAGAAAAATACGTTCAGGCCCGCATGGGCGGAATCCATCCGGCCGAGACCACCGGCAAATGGATTGCCGCCACCTTCGAGCACGATACGGCGAGACCGGTGGACGGCTACCCGGCGCCGCATCTGCACACGCATGTCGTGGTCTTCAACCTGACCGAGGATGCCACCGGCCAGGCCCGCTCGTTGCAACCTTACGAGTTGTTCAAGATCCAATCCATGTCCACCGCGGTCTATCAGAACGAGCTCGAGTACCGGCTGCGGCAGCTTGGTTACAAGATCGCGCCTGGAACCAATCACGCGCCCGATATCAAAGGCTATTCCGCCGAGTATCTTGCGGCGGAAAGCCAGCGCTCCGCGCAGATCTACCGCGAAATGGAAGAGCGCGGCCAAACCGGCCGCGAGCAGCGCGTACAACTGGCGCACCAGAACCGCGACGAGAAATTGAAGCTCACCCCGGACGAGCTTCGGGCCTTGCATAAGCGGAGTGCAGAAGAATTTGGGAACCAGCCCGCGCATCTGGTGGCCGAAGCCGCCGCGCGGTATCGCCGCGAAGTATCGGAAGAGAAAGCCCAGAGCCGGGCACAATCTGCGGTGTCCTTTGCACGCGACCGATTATCCGAGCGCAGCGCGGTGTTCGAGCATTTCGAAACCATCCGCGATGCGCTCCGGCACACGCAAGGGAAGGCGCGGCTGGCCGATATCGAGGCTGAGCTGGTGCGGCAACATGAGCAGGGAAGATTCCTGCAGGTGGATCATGTCCGGCCCCATGCGCCGGGGGCGCGCTACACCACACCCGAGCTAGTGGCGATGGAGCGCGAAACCATCGAGCGCGTCCGCGCGGCGCAGGAACAAGTGCGACCGGTTGCCGGCATCGATTATACCGTCGTGATGAGCCGGTACGGCGACCAATTGAACGAGGAGCAACGGCGGTTAGTGTACGAGGCTCTAACTACACGCGATCAAATCTTCGGGATTCAAGGCGGTGCCGGGACCGGCAAAACGACCGCGCTCCGCGCGGTGCGCGAGCTTGCCGAAGAGCACGGCTACCAAACAGTCGGCCTCGGCCCCACATCCAAAGCGGCGAAAGTCTTAGGAGAAGCCGGGATGGAAGCCGAGACGATGCAAGCGTATTTGACACGAGGCCGGCAAGCCCAGGAAGATTCCCGGCCGCGGCTGTTCTTTGTGGATGAATCGAGTCTCGCCTCCAGCAAGCAGATGCGGGATTTTCTGCAAACTGTTCAACCGCAAGGCCGCGTACTCTTGATCGGCGACACGCGCCAGCACCAATCAGTTGAAGCCGGGCGGATCTTCGAGGAATTGCAGCAAGCCGGAATGCAGGTTTCGACGTTGAGCAAAATCGTGCGGCAGAAAGACGAGAGTCTGAAGCAAGTTGTTGAGGCAATGGCGGCCGGCAGAGTCGCCGATGGCGTGGACTTGCTCATCGAACGGAACCGTGTCCATGAGATTGCGCACCGGGAAGAACGCTTCGAAGCCATTGCGCGCGCCTATACCGCGAGACCCGAGGGAACGCTTGTCATCTCTCCCGATAACCAGTCGCGCCAGGAGTTGAACGCGGCGATCCGCGCGGAGCTGCGCCGGGACGGGCAGCTTGCCGCGGATGCATATCGGATGCCCATCCTCGTGAACCGCCAGGAGATCACCGGAGCCGACCGGGGCGTCGCCGCCTCCTACCGGGTGGGCGATGTCGTCCGCTATCTCCGGGGCAGCGAAGCGCTGGGAATCGAAGCCAAGAGCTACGCGACGGTGATCGATACGGACGACGAACAGAACCGGATTACGGTGAAAAAAAGCGATGGCCAGTTCGTCGCCTACGATCCGGAGCGGCTGCGTGGTGTCACGCTATATGAGCCTCAGATCCGGGCTTTCGCCGAAGGCGAGCGGGTGCAGTTCACGAGTCCCTGGAAAGAGCAGGGCGTGAGCAACCGCGATTTCGGCACGATTACGCAGCTCGACGAAAATGGCAACGTCCGCGTGAAGCTGGACGGCTCCGAACGGACCGTAAGCTGGAATCTGAACCGCAACCAACATCTCGACTATGCCTACGCGATGACCTCCCATTCGTCCCAAGGCGCAACAGTCGACCAAGTGTTCATCCACGTAGACACCGCCGACAGCCGCACCCGATCGTTGGTGAACGACACGCTTGCCTACGTCGCGACCTCCCGGCCGCGCTACGACGCCCAGATCTTCACCGACGATGCCGGCCAGCTCGGGAAGGCGCTTTCCCGCAGCCACGAAAACGCCACCGCACTTCGGCCGGAGCAAATTCAAAGCTATGCGATGGGGATGTAGCGAATGCCGCTCAGAACCATCCTTCCGTTTTCTGCAGGCCAGAGGTCTTCGAAGCAACGATCGAGAAGGTAAGAAACATTTCTATGCGCTTATTTCCACTCATTCTTTTCGGGGCGCTTGCCGTCGCGCTTTCGGCGGACACGCTGGTTTTGAAAATCCGCGCCGCGGCTCCAAGGGAACTTATCGCGGAGGCCTGCACGCGAAGGCTTACAATAATCTTGCCGGTAAAACGGAAACGACTCCAGTCCTGCCGAGGGATAGACGGACGGCTCGCGTAGAGACGGTATGACAACATTCTTTAAGCAATATGGGGTACGCAGAACAGGTACAAACGCGTTACGAGCACTTCTAGCTCTTAATTGTCCAGATGCAGTGGTACTGATGCACCTACTTGGAGATAAACACAGTCCTCCCTCTCCCGAGCTAGTAGCTCTGATCGCAAACAGAGATACCACCTGGTCTTTGGCACTAGATCACGTGCTTGCTGCCACTTTTGAACGCTCTACTATGGCTATCAATCCCCACTCCTTTGAGCCAGTAGAGTACGGCAGACTGCATGCTCATGAGGTTGTCAAAGCAATAGCAAAGCAAGAGTTTGGCTATCTCATCTCCATCAGAGATTCATACATTTGGGCGAGCAGCCTTTTCCGGTTTCTTCACTGGCCACCCAACGACACGCTAAGCTCTATCCAGTTAGCCGCCTCCTGTACGGTGCTGGATCACCTTTGTAGAGACTATAATCGTTGTTATCGAGCGTGGTTCGCTCTTCAGGATATTACCACCAACCTTGTGGTCGTTCGACAGGAGGATCTGGTGATAGATCCCGAAGCGGTGATAGGCATAATAGCTGACCGCTTCCAACTGCACCAGCACAATCCGTGGCGTCCCTTGCTGGGGCAGATTCAGGCGACGTGGTGGGATTATATGCCTATGGTTACTGCGATCGATAGCCACAATGCGGTATACGCCTAACACTTTACGTAAAGAGCAGCGCGCGGTGATAACACGGGCAATCGAGTGGACACCGTTACAGGGACTACACTACGCTCTTGGTACACCGTAGGTAACTGCTATTAAGAACACATCTCATAAAACCATTTGTGTGTGAGAATGTTTGGAGACGGCACGGCACCACCCCCGAGATTTGAGCGACGAGCAGTGGGAGATTCTGGAGCCTTTGATTCCGGAGCCGCAGCGCCGGAAGGACGGCAGAGGCCGTCCGTGGCGGGATCGGCGCGAGGTGCTGAACGGAATTCTTTATATTCTCCGTACCGGCGCGCCTTGGGCGGATCTGCCCAAGCGCCATCCGCCTTATCAAACGTGCCATCGGCGCTTCCAGCAATGGGGTGAAATCGGGCGTAATGCGCGGCATACTGGAAGCGCTCGTGTACGACGCGTATTTCAACGATGATTGGCGGATTACCCCGGATTTCAGCCTGAATGCCGGCGTGCGCTGGGAGTACGGCGCACCGATTACGGAACTCTATAACCGCCTGGTGAATTTGGACATTGGTCCGGGATTTTCGGCGGCTGCGCCGGTTCTGGCGAGCGATCCGATTGGGCCGCTTACCGGCCAGTATTATCCGACTCGCTGCTCCGTTCCGACAAAGCTGGCTTTGAGCCACGAGTGGGCATTGCGTGGCGTCCGCTTGCTGCCTCGGTGGGTGTGACGGTACTGCTGCTCGTATCCCCTTGGCATTCCATCCAAAAGCCCGACGAACTCACACTGGGCTGCACGGCGTGCCTAACTAATTCCATTCGACCTCTTCGGCAAGCCGTTCGGCGGCGATCTGTTCGGGTATTTACTGGATTGCTTTCGGACAATCGGCGTGGATACAGCCCTGGACGACACCCCGCGCTCACGAATCCTTTATGCCACCGCATAGTGTCCAGCTTCACAAAATGTGTAAGCTGCCGACGTCAAAAGTCGGCCCGATTAGCCATTATCCTTATAGAGGGCGGCGGGTCACACACTGGCCACACTGCGATTCAGATGGCCCGCGGCCCTATAATATGTGAGATGGTTGGTATTGAACTCTGTGAATATCTACTACGAGCTATCCCCTTACCAGAGCCACCGCCGAGTTGGCAACGTTTATCGCGACTCCCTGGGCCAGCAACATCGGCTGGTGAACAAGGTCGAAGATGCCGCAGTTGTTATACTCCATCTTGAACCACACAACTATGGGAAGATATACGAAACATATCCATGCCTTGCAACCAAGTATGTCATCGCTTACTGCGTATGGGAAGCTAGTCACCTACCTAATACATACGTCGCTTCTATTAAAATGGTGCAGGAGGTGTGGACCTGTTCGGAATACTGTCTGGACATCTTCGCGCGAGAACATCGCAAGGTTACTTACATACCACACGTGATCGAGCGATCCACCGGGTGTACAGAAAACGATATGAGTACAGTTAGGCAACTCATTGGCTATGATCCGACGTTGATGTACTTTCTGTGTATTACGAAACTCTGGGATAAGCGCAAAAATACCAAGTGTCTGTCCAGAGTATTTGAGACGTTAAGCGCAGAGCTACCGAATGCGCGACTTATCATAAAGTCAAGTGGGGATTATATACCCCCAGAGAATGCGCCTTCTAACATAATATATGTATCAAAGCACATCACTGAAGGTCAGTTGAACGCACTATTTCGGCTTTCAGATGCGTATGTCAGCGCACATCATTCCGAGGGCTGGGGGCTGTCAATGTCAGACGCAATGCTATTTGGGATCCCAGTAATTGCAACTGCATACTCGGGGAACCTCGAGTTCATGAACGAAGCAAACTCTTTCCTCGTAAAGGCGCAAGAAACGCATATTGCCGAAAGCGATTGCTTCGGCAAGTTTGATCACACGATGCGGTGGGCAGAGCCTGACCGCGAAGAGCTTCGCAAGGCAATTACATTCGTCGCAACTCACTATGACGGACCGCTCGTTCGGGGCCGAGTCGTACAGGCTAAACGAAGCATCGAGCAATTTAACCGCGCTTGCGTTAGTGGAATGATGTTCAATAGGCTCCGCCAGATTGAGGCTGAAAGGCGGCGGGTCCCGTGAGGCCGGATGTCAATTGGCAATCTACGCCCGGCGCAAACACAGCGGGCGGCGCGGGCTCAGTGGTATTGTCGATCTCTTAGATTCCCATCTTTGATATGGCGAGTGAGCGTCTCCCGGGTTGGCGTAAAACCACGGGATTGCTTCGCGGCACAGGAGGGGGCATTGACTAAGCCGCGAAGGCATATCAGGGCCGCCCCGTGAGCCAAATAGAACCGAACGTCGGCGGTCGTCGGAAGCGATTCCGGCACCAGCGGCGAACGCGCTACTGCTGGCCCAGAGGGGCGCGAGCGGAGTTCATCCCCTGGCAAGCGCGCCATGGTCATTGTGGCGCGGGTTGCCAGAGTGCGGCGTGGGCGTGGTGGAAGGCGCAGCAGAGATGCCGCAATCACGTCCACCGCAGAACGGCAACCCCCAACGGGTGCCACCGAAAGCTGGTGACGAACTGCAAGGCAGCAGAAAAGGAACGGGATAATCATGGTCGTTCCGGCGTTCCAAATGTTGCGGGGGCCCTGAACCGTGTGCCCCTACGGATACTGGCCAAAATCTCGCCCTTTACCCCGCCCCGCAATGAGTCGTGTACCTGATGGGTTAGGAGCACATGCAATGGCTTTGGAGTGCTGCCCCACCTCATGCCAGATGAAACGGGATTTCCGTTCAAGTAAACGCTCGACAGGGCATTTTCAATCGAATCCCGGGAGACTGCATTGCTGCTATCGCTCACAAACGAAATACGGTATTCTTGGGGGTTGGGAATGCTCGGACGAGTTGCATGTACTCTCCTCGTCTTTCTTAAGCAAAGGCGAGATCTTGTTTCCGGCGGCGAAGGCATCGATCGCGGGAGTCGCAACTCACGCGTGCGTCACAACGGAACAGGCTGCAGAGCCTATACGCCAGCTCACAGTCACGGTGCTGGCCGGAGGGCTCATGGTTGGGATGATTAGGCTCTCATGTCATTAC
The DNA here is from genome assembly GCA_036379475.1 of Bryobacteraceae bacterium. GTDB lineage: Bacteria > Acidobacteriota > Terriglobia > Bryobacterales > Bryobacteraceae > Bog-105. Next base: position 27,780 of record DASVGP010000206.1, read on the forward strand.
GGTCCATCATATTGCTTAGTTGTCGAAGTCCATTTCTTGATGATAGCAAGGTTTACTGTCCACTAGCTAACTTATATCTGAAGGCATGGCTCAACAATCATCTGAGGAATGTACACGTGGTACTAGGTGACGATGAATACGACCTTCAGGACTTGGATTCTCTAGAACCGTTCGACGCGATTGGTATCAGCATCATGACTCCACAGCGGCACGAAGCCGTGGCACTAGCTCGCGCGATCAAACGACGCTGGCCCTCTAAGGTTATCATTGCCGGTGGCCCGCATGTGCGCCACTACGAGGATACACTTGCGAAGGAATTGTCGTTGGATTATCTGGTCCCGATGGATGGCGAGCGGGCACTGGAAGGTATCTTAGATGGTCGAGTTACAAATCGCGTGGTGCGTGATGTGCTTACGCGGGCGGACATCGAGAAGCAGCCCAGGCCGGACCGCAGCAGCGACCAGGCCGTCCAACTCCTGCACCGGTATCGCTACTACTTGGGAGATCGGGAAGCTACGACCATGATGACGGCGCGGGGTTGCCCAGAGCAGTGCGCGTTTTGCGAAGAGGCGATGACCTCGGTGCGGCGTACTAGCGTCTCTAATGTGAATGGCGAGATATCCGACATCGCCGCGCTGGGATATAGGGCAGTTTACATCTTTGATGACCTCTTCGCGTTATCGCTCAGCCTTATCCGCCCTGTTTGCTCCATTCTAAAGCAATACGATCTCATGTACCGGTGCAATATCCAAGCACGCTATTTTACGAGATGGGGTGATGAGATGGCTCGCATGTTGGCCGACTCTGGTTGTTATGAGGTTGCCTTCGGGGCAGAGTCCGGCAGTCAAAAAATCTTGAACAATGTACGGAAGCGCTGCACAACGGAACAAAACTTCCAAACCGTAGAGTATGCCAAACGTTTCGGCATTAAAGTGAAGGCTTTCATTCTTTTGGGGTTACCAGGGGAAGATCAACAGACATTGCGTGAGACGGAAGCCTTCGTCCGAAATTCCGGGTGCGATGACTATCAGTTCGCTGTTTACATGCCCTTCCGTGGTACCGCGATTCGTGACGCGATCGAAGGTGGCGAGGCTAAAATGGATCTCGCGATCGTGCCTGGTGGGTCGGACGGTGAAGTGACAGGTGCATATGGGGTAAACGGAGGAGAAACGGCTTATGAGGTTCGCACTGCAGCGCTTTCGGAAGCCGAGCTTCACCAATTTCGTGACTATCTTGTGACAACATACAGACCGGCTAGCCATCAGGCCCGTTGGCGGGAGAACCAAGACCACTTTTTCGAGTTAGCGTTCACGTCCGCCTCGGAGCGGCGATCTGGACAGACATTGGTCCCTGTACTGCCCAGCAGCAACATAACACAGCCATTCGCCCCGACAACTACCGGCAAGAATGTTGAATGCTCCGCCGCGTCGTGCCTTGAATATCACGATGAGACCTGATGGCTACAGTTTTTGTATTCTTGCGGGCGGTAGGCGCCCCAGGAAGCTCGCCCAGTTAATTGAGACTATTCACGCACAGGATCTACCGCGATACGAAATTATCGTTGCTGGTGCTGCTGAGGTTGAAGGAGTAAAATACATATCTCTGCCGGATTATGCGGCGGGTGGGCTCACATGCCATCTGCGCAACGCCGCCGCCCAACATAGCACGTTAGAATGGATCGTTTTCGTCGATGACGATATCGTTCTTACGCGGAAGTGGTGTGCGGCTCTATGCAATCATCACTCCCCAGGGGATATGGTCGGGACTCGCCTGCTTAACCTTGATGGCACTCGTCACTGGGACTGGGCCAGCACGGGCGGCCCTCGTGGTCAAATTCTGCTCGACTACGGAGAAGTGGACCAGCACCACTACCTTACGGGCGGTCTGCTCGTTGTGAGGGCGAAAGTTTGGGAAGCGGTTCGTTGGAACGAGGCACTCAGGTACCGGCAGAAAGAAGATGTGGTCTACTCTCGCGATGCCTATAAACGTGGGTTCACCAGCTCCTTTTGCGGTGGAGCTATCGCAATTCATAATGACGAGACTTATACACAGGTTGGTCGGCGAGTACCACGCCGCAGCCCAGAAGGTGCCCGCATTTGGATGGCGGGAAGCTTGCTGCCAGCGTCGGTAGAGTACCTAGTCGCCAGATCGGAGGAGGAGAAAAGGAGGTCCAGAATCCCGGAGGCCGCTGACTGTCTCCGACTCGCCATCCACAAGTCTCCGGGTTGCGTCGAGGCGCAAGCCGGCCTAGCTGCTCTGGAACTAGCGTACGATGGGCCAGTCGATTCCGGTTCCTGGCAACCGAGCCCGGCGATCTGAAGTCATAATCGGAGCGCGCCCAGAAGCCGGGGGCACGCGCCGCCTTCCGCTCTGCTTCCCTCTCTTAGCGTGGCCGGAATTTCGAATACCGATATTGCGGTTGCGCATCTGCGCGGCCAAAATTCGAAGAAACGCTCGCGTCAGTAATGGTGACGATTCTTCCGTCATTTGCCGCAATAACGCACGCGGGTGCGCGGCAGCGGAAGCCTCCCTTTGACCCTTTAACCTGATCCTGAACATACCGTTGGAATCCTTCACGAGGCGTTCATCAGGGCTATGTTGCGTCAAGGAGGCTTCCGTTGGTATGACTGGCACGATGGTAGAGGAACCGGTTTTGGGGAAATGCCCTCATCTGGATCGGATGGCGGCTTGAAGTCTCTGAGGTGGAATATCTTCCAGTGGTGATCCGGTCCGGCCACCGCAAGCATAAGTGCTAAGCAGTCGCGCAGCCCCTGAAAATAGGTGACCTCGATCCGGTGGCCGCCGCCTACCAGCTTTACGGCCGCGACCCAAGAGATACCGCTTACGAATAGAGAAGGGAGCAGAGAGCAAGCACCCGTTCGAGGCCCTTGCGGTGGTATCCAGGCGTGGCGTGTGATTCCGGTACTCAGGATGGAAGCGCCACGTGATCGCCTCCGTTTTGTCCTGGTCTCCTTTACCACTTTGGATCTGGGAATTCCCTCGTATTCAGCGGGTGAGACCAGGTAGGTGGCTTGGGCGTCTATCACGAATCCACAAGGGATACAGTTCCGGGTTACAGCTTTCGAATTGCCACGGCGGCGGGATGATGAAGGCGCGCGGAGCTCGCGCTGTTTTGCTTCGATATGAGCGGCCACATTGCAAGGGACGGATCTCGCGCAACTCCAAGCCGCGCTCCTCGCACCAAGCGAAGAATTGATATGCCGCTTGCAGATAACCGCTGCGCGCTTGCTCGCCTACTGCCGCGATGAGACCGGGAGCGGGAACGCTGCGTCCGCCCGTAAAGGGCACGATTCGGTGGGTTGCATTTTATGCACTCATAAAGAAAAGCTCCGGCATCGGAAAATGGTTGCGGTTATCGCTGACGAGTGTGAGTCCTTCGGTCAAGCAGACCGCGGCCACTGTTGTATCCGTCAAGGTAAGCTTCTGGCCCGGCGTGCCCAGGAGATCGGCACATAGGCGAGCTGCCGCAGGAGCGGTTCAGTTTTCTGAGCTTCCACGGCGCGCAGGCCGACATAGACTTCGGCCACATTGATGGCACAATAGGAAAGCGTATGCTGCTCGTCGAGAATCATGCGCTCCATGAGATCTGCGGGGCCCCGCCGGTCGTTTGAGACGTCGATGAGGAAGGTGGTATCGAGCAAGAGCTTCGGCATTACCCATCCGTGCGCGATTTCAGGCGCGTTTCGTTTTCGGCGCGCAAGCGCTCGACGAACGCTTCCGAGCCGTTTTGTAATTCCGGATGCTCTTCCGTTTTTCCAGCATCCTCGGGCTTCCTGAAGTGCCGCGAGCAGCTTGCGGCGTTGGAGTTCCGTCCAACGAGGTCAATCAGGCCGGTGTCGCGCTGTTGGATTCGCTCGATCTCCAAGGCGGCGAGATCCTCGCGGCGCACGCCGCAGCCCACGAGCAACGCCAAAAGCGCGCGATCGCGCTTCCCTTTTAAGGTTTCTCTGTCCGGAAGCTCCAAGAGCCGCTCGGCCTGGTGCAAGGCGAGCCAGTTCCCTGCCCGGCGAGCGGTTTTCGTCGCTCATGCCGCCAAGGGGAACTGCAATTGCTGCGACCGGTCGGGGTGCTGCTCGGCCCAGAGGACCGCCAATAAGTCGGGGATCCATCTTCGGAGCGCCAGAAGGCAGTGGAGGCGGGCGTGGCAGCAGGCGCAAACGACAATCAGCAGTTCGGGTCGGTTGATACCTGGCTGGCGATGATGAACATGCAATGGGCGGGAGGCCCCATTTTGGTTGTGGATGTAGAGTATTGGCTGCTGGCGTCCGCAATCGATTTGGGAAATCGCAGTCTTCAACTGGCTGCTGGCCCGCTGTGAACAGCGATAGCAAGTGCTCCGGCAGCACCAGACCAAGCGCATATTCCCGCCACCCTAAAGATAGCGATTCGTTTGGGAGAGGGGCTGATAAATCACTTTATCGAAGATCCACGTGTTTTGTGCATGAGTTCCCTATTTGGAGTTTTATTCTGGATCCGGGGTGATGTAGCGTAGTAGCTGAGTGCCGCGTGAAAGCGCACTGTATATAGAGCAGAGGAGTACGGGAGTGGACCGGTGGCAAGGAGTCGAGAGCTTCGGGCGGAATCTGAAGCAAACATTCCGAAGGCTCTGGAAGAGCCCTGGATTTACTGCAATTTCGGTGTTGATTTTGGCGCTTGGAATTGGTTCCAGCGTAGCCGCGTTTCGTTTGCTCGATGCATTATTGTTCCGGCCGCTGCCGGTGGAGAAACCAGGGCAGTTAGTGCGTATTGATGCAATCGGACGGATTGGAAAATTCGGAGGATTGCCTTCGACAATCGTGAATCCGCTAAAGGGCATTCCTGGATTTGCCGGTTTTTGCGGATACGGCGAGCATTCGTTCCCAGTGGAGATCAATAGAAATCTCCAGCAGCTGGGCGCATTCCTGGTCATGGGGGGGTGCTTCCATACGCTTGGCCTCCATGTGCAATTGGGCAGAGCGATTGCTCCCGAAAACGATCATTGGGGGACCGAACCGGTTGCGGTGCTGACAGACTGGTTCTGGCACAGCGCCTACGATGGTCGCCCGGATGTTTTGGGAAAGCAGATCCGCATTAACAATCGCGCGTACACGATTATTGGCGTCGCTCAGAAGCAATTCTCTGGGCTGACTTTGGGTTTTCGAGCCGGTATTATCCTCCCGCTGCAACAAGAAGCGTCAGATCTTCCGGGCGGCCGCCGCCCTACGGTTTACCACCTAAATTTACTTGCCCGAAGATCCCCGAACGTTTCGGACCGGCAGCTTCAGATACGGGTCACCGCGAGTGAGCACCATCTGCTTGAAGCAAGCGTTCCCTCTTTCTACAGTCCTGAACAGCGGAAACAATACTTATCGAGTAAACTTGTCGTGACCTCGGCGCGGACGGGCATTGATTATTGGATCCGACATCGTTTTGGAAAACCGCTATACGCGACCTTCGGAATATGTGCCGCGATTTTGTTAATCGGCTGGATGAATATAGTCAATCTCTTGCTGGCGCGGAACGTGTCGCGCCAGCAGGAGGTTGCGGTACGGCTTGCACTGGGAGCCACACGGCGAAGTCTGGCGGTTCTGCTGGGCCTGGAGGCTACGATTCTAACGCTGGCCGGAAGTGCCATCGGTGTTGCCATTGCGGTTTGGGTCGACCGACTTTTGCTGGCTGAATTCGCTGCTCAGTTCAGGGTTCACTTATCTGCCGGGTTCGACCGAAGTGTTTTGTTCTTCCTTTTCATTGTGATTCTCGGGGCATTTCTTGCTTTTTGGGGGGCATGCGTTTGGCAGATTAATCGTCTATGCAAGGAGACCGTGCTAAACGAGAGCGGGCGCGGCGTTGTCCGAGGCAGCGCCCATGCACAGAAGATTTTGCTCGGTGGGCAGATTGCCGGCACGCTTGCCCTGGTAACGGTATGCAGTCTGTTTGCGGCCTCGCTCAAAAATCTGTACGATATCCACTTGGGGGTGCATACACGCAATGTCTGGGAAGCCTCTCTATCGCCCAGGCCAGGCGGATATCGCGACATCCAACGAACCGCGTATTACACGGACCTTTTGAACCAGTTCCGCACGGCCCCCGGAATCCTTTCCGCGAGCCTCTCTTCTTTCATCCCATACGAGTCGCCCGTATTCTGGGACTATGTAACCAATGTCGAGAATCCAATTCCCGGAAACAAGATTCCAGCGCGCGAAGTCTATGTGTCCGATGGCTTTCTTCGTACACTCGGCATGAAATTGATCGCCGGGCGGGATTTTCAACCCGGTCAGAGCCGCTCCGGCGAGCCTTCCGTAATCTTGAGCGAATCGTTGGCTCAACACCTCGGCGGCGTACAGGAAGTGTTGGGACACCACATAAGGCTGGGGGATAGAAAAGGGTACCAGAGGCTCCTCGTGGTTGGAGTGGCATCGAACGCACAACTAAGTCTCGCGGATCCAGACGATCACAAACCATTTCTCGTATATATAGATTTTTGGCAACATCCTCAAGTACAGGCTTACCCCACAATCACTTTGAAAACGGCGAGCTCCACTTTATCCGCAAACCTTGTGCGCCAGATTGTTCGCTCACGCGGCAGGGAATTCGTGGAAACATTCACCACTCTCAATTCAGAGAAAGACGGCGCCTTGACCGAGAACCTGCTACTCGCTTATCTTTCTAGCGGCCTTAGCGCGCTAGCATTATTCATGGCCGCGGCGGGATTGTTCGGCCTATTAAGCTATCAAGTGACCAGACGCACCAACGAGATTGGAGTTCGCATGGCTTTGGGAGCAGAACGCGCGCAGGTTCAATGGCTCATCTTACGGCAGGTTTTTGCTCTCGTTGTATTCGGATCTCTGGCAGGTATTGGGCTAAGTTTCGCCGTTGGCAGGACCATTGCAGGCCTTCTCTACGGGGTAGGCCCGAACAATCTATGGATTCTCAGCTTGTCAGTTGCAATTTTGATTGCAACCGCACTCTGTGCGGCATGGATTCCAGCGAGGCGTGCCTCTTCTGTGAATCCCTTGGTTGCATTACGACACCAATGACGCAGGTCCTCTCACTATGACCTCGGCTATTTACTCCAGTCATGCCGCCGACTGACGTACCCTCGTGTAGCTGATCGAACCGATCCCAGCACTGCTTACCCGCCCTCAAGAACTGAATACTACTGCCCAACAGATGCGCTCCGTTGCGTGTGGCGTGTCGACCAAACCGGAGCACCACGCGAGATGCTTCAGCCAATCAACCCAGATTCACTCTGCGATGGCTACTACTTGGTTCCACTTCCTTTCGCCACATTGTGGTATAGTTTTTTGAGCTGTCATCTTATTGGAGAGAGATCCTGGCGCATTCAGAGGAAGCAACTCGGTGTCACTCCCGCCGCCTACGTAATCGTTTCTGGATCCGACGCGCCTTACGTCGTCTAGCCACACTTCTTCGCATACGGCCAGTCGCTCAGGAGTATTCCGTTGTCTGCTGTGCTGTTTGATGGAGTTCCTCGTTCCTTAGAAACAGCGAAAGACGCTCACCCATCTTCTGTCCGCATTTTTGGCAACTCCATTTTCGTCAATCAGTTGCTCATAGCGTTTCTCACGTATGGAACCGCAGATCATTATTACTTTTTTATACGAGATCCTAGCTGTGATGTGGTGCGCACTAAGGAACAACTTGGGCTTCCTACACGAGCGGAGCTCCTGACGCCTATTACCGTGATGGACCTCCCAGCTACGGCTGCTACCACATTTGTCACACCTCGTGCGTTTCCACAAAACTTGTCGGTTCTTCGTAAACTACTGAGCCCTAGCTCAGCCATCGTCTCGTTTATTCATGCGTTAAGCGATATCTTGGCATGTGATTTGTGTGTATACTTACTATCTTTGGGGGCTTTGCGGGGAGATGCAGTGGTTTGTTCTTCACATGCGGGCAAAATAGCATTACAGCGCTTATTGTTGGAAACGGCCATCTCCTTAGGAGTAGTGCCCCACCAAGCCGATGCAATCTTTTCTCGTTTTATGTTCCCGGTAATTCCATTAGGGTTACATTGTGACCGCTATCGGTGCGATCAGCTCGAAGCACGCTTGCAATTAGGCATCCGCAAGGACGACATTGTTATATTGTCATTCGGCAGACTGAGCCCGTTTGCAAAAGCAGATCCAGTGCCGTTGCTGTTAGCGTTTCGCGAATTACTGGCCATCACCGATCGCAGGCTGATGCTTCTGATAGCTGGAGATGACACACGACATCAAATGGCAGATAAACTGCGAGACTATGCTAGCAGTCTCGGCTGTCACGAAAGTGTAGCGGTGTATCCTGATGTGTCGCTATCGACGAAACGTGCTCTATATGGAGCCGCAGATATTTTTGTTTCTTTAAGTGATCACATACAGGAAACATTTGGCATAGCTCTCATGGAAGCAATGGCATCTAGATTACCTGTCGTGGCTGCGGACTGGAGTGGCCATCGTGACATTGTTCAGCAGGGAATTACGGGGTACTTGATACCAACATATTGGGTTGACCTGGGAGACGAGTTGGAGCTACTTCGCGGCCCACTGGAAATGGAGGGTCGCAATAGTTATTTGTCGGCGGCAACGGTCGTTGACATGGAGACACTGATAGACCGCCTAAAGAGGCTAATAAATAATGCGGCTCTAAGACAAGAAATGGGGGCATCTGGTTATAGACGAGCTGTAGAAACATACGATTGGCGGCGCGTGGTGCCGCGTTACGAGGAACTCTTTAACGGGCTCAAAGAAGCCATCGCTTCAGATACTCCAAATAGACGGGGACTGCACGGAGGACCGCATTCGTACAAAACACAGCAGATATTTTCCAGCTATCCTACTGGATGCCTGGACGACAATGCTCCGCTAGTATTAACGTCACTTGGCAGACGGTGGCTATGTGCACCATTTCCTCTAAACGTCATTTCTGAACACAGCGCCGACTTGCATATCTGCAGGTCTATTTTGTCCGTACTTCACACCGATCCTGAAGGATCGAGCTCCGTTGAGACCCTTGGGCGTTATTTTAATCAAGTGTTTCCCAGGTTTGTTATACGTTCGACAGTCGGCCGGCTAATTAAATATGGACTGCTGTCCAAGAAGTGAGGGGATTGTATACAATGCAACTTGTCCTCGTCTGCACGATCGCGCCATATGGGATGATTCGGCAGATCTGATTGCGGGGAGCGCTTTCGCCGGACCACATTCAACATGCTGCTGGCAACGCCCCCGATCCTGGCGCCGGCCAAACTGGCCCAGTACATCAAAGGAAGTTCCTCGCGGCATCTGCAAGTCGAGTTTCCGAGCTGCGCAATCAATACTGGGGATCAGCACATGTGGGCGCGAGGATACTTCTGCGCACCGGTGGCGCGGTGGACGAAGCGACGATTAAGCCTATATAGCGAAAACCAGAGGGGGATGAAGACGATGACGCTTTCAAGCTCACCGCGCCGACCAAAGCCTTGAGCCGGCTCTCAGCCGGGGAAAACCTCGGGCGGCTTAAACCCGTTACGCGAGTTCAGTCGGCTGCGGGGCCGGCTACGGATGCTTCGTCAAGGCACCTGTGCGGCGGTTTTGGAGCGAAAGTGTGGTCTCGATCAAAAACAGGCACTTGAGGCGCCAAAGAGTGGGAAAGCTGCTGCAGGTGGGGAAGGAACGTTCGAGCCGAAAGCCACAATGCGATTTCCTCGACTCATCGGCGGGACCGATACGGGTGTATGGAAGCTAACGGCGGCGCACTTTCGTGGCGGGAGTGATTCCGGAGGGAAAACGCTCTGGCCTTGCCAAATCAGCCTCGGCGACAATCGAGAAACCCCGGCGAGCGAGTCACTCCGCTCCTCCGTTCCCCGCGCTTCCGAACGGCAGCGCATTTTCTCCGTTCTTTTTTGCTCACTAACGAGAAATCTCGGTTTATTTTCCGTCTTTAGTGTGATACAATCAGGCCGCGACAAGAGTCGCTATAGCTCACGAAGAAGCCTGCGGCCACCGTTGCAGGGCCTTTCCTGAGCATATTGCTTCTTTCTATTTGAGGAGAGCTTGACGATGTTTCGTTGGCACCGAATTTACCTCAAAGCGTATTGGAAATGCGCTGCACACACCAATTTATTGATTGGCTGTACAGCGCGCATCCGTGGCACCTTCTAATGTCAGTTAGCACTTTCGAAAGGAGAACAATCAACAATGGCGGAAAAAGAAGAAAACGAACAAGAAAATAAAATCCTGGACTTCGAGTTCGAAGAATTGGAACAGCGTATCGCTCCCTCGATTCTATCATCGTGCAGTAACTGCAGTGGCTGCAGCGGTTGTGCCAATGGTGGGTGCTCCGGGTGCGAGAGCTGCAGTTAAACACACAGTTACCCGGCCGCCGCTTTTAATGAGCGGCCGGGCTACATTTCTAAGCGGATTATCCCGATATGTACAGCAATCTGCCGCAACTCGGCGTTGGGTTGGGCTACAGAATGCCTCTTCACAATGACCTACTAGCAAACAGGCATACTTTTGATTTCTTGGAACTGATTAACGACCAGTTTATTTTTTCTCCGCTCGACAAGCAAGAGCAAATATTGAGAGACCTGCGATCCATTCCCCTTGTTGCTCACGGGGTTGCCATGTCCGTGGGCACTGCCCAACCTCTCGACCAAGACTATTTGCAAGCAACAGTTGCCTTTGTGGATCATATACGCGCCCCCTGGTTTAGTGATCACCTCTGCTTCACTAAAACCGATCTCGCTGACCTAGGCCAGTTAACGCCTGTCTGGTTTACCGAAGAAACCCTTGCACAGGTCATTAGCAATGTTATGGCGATCAAACGTGCATGTCCGGCCGTTCCCTTTTTACTCGAGAACATTACATATTACTTTCCACTACCAGGCTCGGAGATGACCGAGGCAGAGTTCATATCCCGCGTCCTCGTGGAGGCAGACTGTGGTCTATTGTTGGACGTCAATAACGTTTTCATCAATTCACAGAATTTAGGGTTCGATCCGTATGACTTCTTGACGGCGATACCACTGGAGCGGGTTGTTCAAGTCCATATCGCTGGCCACAAAGAAACACCAGGCCTAATTATCGATACTCATGACAGGCCAATGACAAAAGATGTTTGGGACATACTATCATTCGTAGTGGCTCGTGCCCCTGTTAAGGCAGTATCATTAGAATGGGATTCAAGTTATCCGGCCTTTTCCGTCATCGAGCACGAATTGGCTTGCGCACGATCGCTCTACTCGCATGCATCCCCATGTCTTTGATCGAAATGCAACGCGCCCTTAGCGTTATTTTGACGTCACCCGGCGTGCGACACGAATACCAGCGCGACCCCGACTTCGCCCTGCGACAATTTTCCCTCACTGAGCGCGAACGCACAACGTTGGCCGCCTTGGACAGCGGACGCCTACAGCGTTACTCTGCCATGCTTATCGCTGGTAGGCTTGAGTTGGCGTTGAAGGCCCTCCCCGTAACACGCCTGTTACTCCCAGCAGACTTTACAATGAAGTTTGGAGAGCTTTACAGCCGAGACTATCCACCCGTGATCCTCGCCGGATCGGCGATGTTGCATGAGGTCCATAGCATTCGACAATTCATTACTGACCTCACACAAAGCCAGGTGTTAAACGATCCTTACCTTTGTAACGTCGTCCGCTTCGAAGCGTCGGTCTTTCACCTCACCAACGACATAGAGGCCTTTTCTGCGGCAACGCGCTGTCACCAGGAGCTAGTAACTCCAGTTACTGACACCACTCGCCCTTTACTAGAACGGCATGTCTTAATATGCACCTTTGACTCCGACATATTGGCGATACTGAATGCACTTCGGCATGGGCGGAGGCCAGAAGAACATCTGTTATCCTCTACCACCATTCTACTGCTACGGCGAAATGTAGATACGCCGGCAGTCTCCATAATTCGACTCAATGAGGCATCCCGTGAGCTACTACAGAAGTGTGACGGAGCGACGGATATACGCGAGCTAAGTCGTTTGTATTCTGATCGCATCGTTGATGTGCTCGATCGGTTTGTGCAGTCGCATATCATCGCGATGCTTGCGGCGGAAGAAGCTCTGCCGACGGCTGCCCTCTCAACAGGTATTTAACAGCGATGTGTGGAATAGCAGGAGCGATTGGTCTGGGGCGCGATCGCACCTTGACACGGACAATGATCGATGCCTTGCACCATCGAGGCCCGGACGGTGCGGCAATATGCTCCACAACTCTTGCAGATTTAGGCGCTTGTCGGTTAAGCATTATCGACCTCACCGCTGGCCCACAACCTATTTGCAATGAGGCTGGAACACTGTGGATTGCTTTCAACGGCGAGATCTATAATTTTCGTGAACTACGTCAGATGCTTCTTTTCCGAGGGCATAGATTCTCTACCCAGACCGATACAGAAGTAGTTCTTCATTTGTACGAGGAATTCGGTCCAGCAGGCGTGGAGAAACTCCGGGGAATGTACGCGTTTGCGATTGCCGATGACACATCCGTATTCTTGTGCCGTGACCGGGTCGGCATAAAGCCCTTATATCTATGTACACTGAAGAACTCCAGTGTAGTTTTTGCCTCGGAAATAAAAGCTCTGCTGCAATCGCCAGACGTCAGCACAAGTATTAACTATCGGGCTCTCGCAGATAAACTCGTCTTAGGGCATCCATGCAGTACAGACACGATGTTTCAGGACATCTCGCTGCTCCCTCCGGGAACATACCTAGAAATACGGCGCAACAATGATGGCCTGGCCATTACAAGTACTTGCTACTATTCGCTTAATCTGGCCCCGAATAACTCGCGTGATGATTGTATCTGCACGGTGGCACCGATCGTGGCTAGCCTGCTGGAGGAGGCTGTTGCCTCTCATCTTGTCTCTGACGTGCCAATTAGCGTATGTCTCTCGGGCGGCCTGGATTCTAGCATCCTTGGTGCATACACGAGTCGTCAGAAGGCCGCCGCTGTCTCCACTTTCTCGATCAGCGACACCGTAACCAACCCCGATGTGACGTTGGCAAGGCGAAGCGCCAAGATCATCGGCGCTGTACATTACGAATATATCATGAGTTTTGAGGAGTTTCTTGCCGCCATTCCTGGGTGTGTAACGGCTAGTGAAACGTGGACTAGTCTATTCGCTCTGCCATTTTACATTTTATGTCAGAAGATGTCCAAGCTTACAAAGGTGTGTCTAAACGGTGAGGGTGCAGACGAGTTGTTTGGTGGTTACCCAGCCTTTCTCGCCCCTCCTTCGGCACGACTACAGCGCCTGGCGCTGGGGCTAGAGCGTGTACAGCGGCTTGGTGTTCATCCAAGTCAGCGGGCACAGCAGTTAATCGAACAATGCCAGTCCGCCCAAACACTCGCAGCATCGGCGGCAGCATCCTTTGAGTATCACTTGACCGATCAGCTAACCAATTTTCACCTAAATGTAATTGATAAATACTCAATGGCGGCCAGTATTGAGATGCGGGTGCCATATCTGGACCAGCCACTAATTGATTATGTAGCTAGACTGCCGGCGGCGGTTCGGTGTAATTATGTTATGGGGATCACCAAGCATGTGTTGAAACGAGTCGCTCTTCGGTTTGTACCAGAAGTTCCAGTTGATGCAATACTCAGAAAGAAGGAGGGCCTACCCAGTGCTGGCTTATTGTGCCATAGAAAACTGACCCAATTGTGTGCCACGGCTCCTGACGAGTACGTTGATAGGCATGAGTTTAGATCGTGGGTTGCGAATGATAACGACGTTAGCAGTAACAAACGAGACCTTTTACTATTTGACGCCTTTCGCTATATATTCTGTGTCCATCGCGGCGTTCCTCCTCGAGGCCTTAGCTTCCACGATCTGCTCCAACAATGGCGACCTAAACCGGGTGACGCGCAGCCAGCCGTCACACCATAGGATGCTGTGTTTGGAACCTGATCCCTCGCAACTTCGCCCCTCACTGCCGCACGCAAGTGGAGTTCGCTTTTCTATGGTTCCGAACATGTACCGGCGGTTACGCGGAGGGCAACTTGGCAGCTCGTGAGGGAGGCTAAATGTCTAGAACTGTCGCAGCCCATCTCGCCAAGGCCTCAACAGCGCGCTGCTGAGGTCTTCGGTGAGAAGCCGGGCTGTGGCTACGGAAGCGGACCACAACCTACGCTGAGGCTGGGGACTGCACAAGGTCAGAAGGGAAAGCGAGCTTATGCGTATTTGCTTCGTATCTAAATATCCTCCGATTGAAGGGGGGGTGAGTATGCAAGCCTACTGGATTGCATATGGATTAGCAATGCGAGGGCATACTATAGATGTGGTCACGAACGGTGCTGAGGTAGAAAGATCATTTCGAATGGCCATTCAGCCCTCTGATCATAGCTTCCTTCAACCTACGTTTCCGGAAAGTGGTGGGCGGGTGAGGATGATTAGTAGCGCCGCTGAACCAGCGGCTAAGGTAGCTCACATTCCTGCTTCCAATCCTTTTGTCACCAAATTGGCATCGTTGGCTTTGGACACTATCCGAGGTGGGAACCATGAAGCACTGTATTGCAGTTACTTCGAGCCATACGGTGTTGCTGGGCACCTAGCTTCAGTGTGGAGCGAAGTGCCGTACGTTTTGGAGCACGCTGGCAGCGATATAGATCGATTGATGCTGCGACCGGGATTGGCCAGCTCGTATTTGCAAATAATTACGGCAGCAGACGCCGTTATTACGCGGAGAGGATTATTAGAGCGCTTTCTGCGAATGATGGTGAGGCCTGATAGGTTGCATGTCGACGTACCATTCGCGGTTCCGCCACTCTTTTCTCCAAGAGAACCAGCACTCGACATCAACAGTCTAGCGCAGAGCCTCTCAGAGACTGACGTCTCCCATATTCCATCTGAATTGCGACCGGCCGCAAAGACGTTTGATCCAGGCTTACCCACCATTGGAATATATGGAAAAGTCGGTGAGGCCAAAGGATCCTTCGATTTGCTTGGTGCGTTGAGGGACCTAAAACAGCAAGGCCTGAAGTTTAATCTTCTTGCAATGATAAACGGTTGGAGTGCAGCTCGCTTTTTTGCACGAGTAGTTGAGAGTGACCTATCGGAGGTCACCTGGGTCCTTCCGTTCCTTCCACACTGGCGCGTTCCAAGCTTCATACGAGCCTGTACTGCGGTCTGTTTTTTAGAACGAGGTTTTCAGATCGGAATCCATGGGCCTAGGGTTCCGCGAGAAGTGCTGGCGTGCGGCACCTGTCTCATTTTGTCGCAAGAGATTGCGGCCAAGCAATTCTACGCGGAACAGATTGTAGATGGAAGCAACATGGTGCTCATCCAGGATCCGCGCGAACGCGTAGATCTCGCGAATAAGCTTCGACTGGTTGTTGACAATCCAGAGTTTGCGAGGAAGGTAGGATTGGAGGCCGCTACGGTCTCGAAAAACATCGAGCACTTCGACTCGGCCATCGATGGTTACGAACGCGTGTTTTGGGACACCATGGGCAAGTCGCGCCACGATTCTTTAGGTAAGCGTTATTCAGCCCAGGTGTCACCCGGCACAGCCGCACGCCTCAATTCTGAAACCTGCATTAACGCACTTTTGCCTTCAGCCTCCCAGCTCATGGCTAAGTACCATTTATCGCTGGCCGCGGCAGCCGAAGCTGAGGCGAGCCCGTTGGCTGCTGCCCGCGGAGTGCTGGATGCGCTCACCGCTCACATCCAAAACGAGCCCGAACCGACGCGTTCAGCTCTCGCAGACCTCCTTCGCTATGAAAGTGCTCCGCTACTAATGGCACAGCAGCGGCTGCTTAAGGGTGCGCTGCCGTGGTTCAATACGCCCGATTCGCTGCTTGATGGTGATATTACACGCGGTGGAGCACTTCACCAGGACCTTCGGCCGGTACTCTCCAACTACTGCATCGTATTAGAACTGCAGTATTCTCCTGAGGATACGCGGGAACTTCTGAGTAATAATGCTCATCTCCTCACAGCCGCTCCAATGACACTGCTTGTCATACTGCGACCCAACTTTTCCACTGTCGTTTTGAAAGTGTCCGCACTCACGCTGGAGGTCATACGGCTCGCCGACGGCTTCAGGACGATTAGAGATATCGAGAGCTGCTTAGCTAGACAACAGCGGTTTCAGAAGACAGAAGAACACAGCGCCTCTCTCTGCGAGCTGCTAGTTCGCCTCAGGAGCAAAGAGATTTTGGTGTTGTCTAGTAGCCCCAGGTGAGCGAGGTGTAAAAATGCCGACCGTGGATCACCACAACCAGCTATCGCTAATTGGCGGCGCTTCTGAATGTGTACGGGGAGACATTGAGGTCGTGCCGCAAACCATAGGCACCACTATACGCTACGTGGTAGTAGATCCAAAGGCACAACGCTATTTTGTTTTACCAGCTGAGGATTACTACGTCTTTAGTCTTTTGGATGGTAACCACTCTCTTGAAGACATCAGTGGCAGGCTAAAGCTCGATTATGGTCTTGCGGCCTCGCTAGCCACCATAGAGCGTTTTATACTTCGTTTGCGAGCGGCGGGATTGCTTCTCACTGCTCCGGAGCCATCACGCAGGCCGCGCCCATATGAACTGCTCAATAAGGTGCTGTATTTGCGAGTAAAAGCGATTAACCCCGATCGCTTGCTGACATTTATTCTTCCGTACGTTAAGATGTTATTTACTCCTCTATTTGTAATCGTTGCTTGCATCCTTATTGCATCAGCTAGTGGTCTCATAGTCACACACAAATCTAAGTTGTATAGTGATATGAGGGTAGTAGTTAAAAGCGGGTTGATTGTATGGTTATGGCTGCCTAGTTTGGTAGCCGCAGCATTACACGAGTGCGCTCACGGATGCACTTGTAAATATTGGGGTTGTCGTGTCAAGGAAATGGGGCTGCTATTAATTTATTTTTGCCCTGCCCTGTACTGCGATGTGACCGATGCATGGCGATTGGCTGACAAGAAGCCTAGACTGTTGATTATGGTTGCCGGCGGATTGTTCGAGGCATTCATATGGGCCGTGGCGGTTCACCTATGGATACTCGCGTCTAACCCACATATACAACTGGTGCTTACGCTTGTAATTATGGCATCCGGGGCAGTGTTGCTACTAAATTTTAATCCACTGATAAAGCTCGACGGATACTATATCCTAAGTGATCTACTAGACATACCGAATCTGCGCTCGAGGTCGCTACGGTTCACTGCGCGCACCGTTAAGGCCGTTCTGTGCCGGAAAGCGATTCCACGTGCTGCCATGAAGGAACGGATAGCCTATTTAGGATATGCCGGTTTTGCAGTGCCATTTTCAGCGTATTTCCTGTGTGCTGGTACGGATAGACTTATACATACGATGCTTCATACCAAAAATACGTGGGCGTTTGGCGTGTCAGCCATATTTATGACGTTATTCATAAGTAAACTCGCAATTACCATTGCCGAACACATCGCGAGGAAGCGTTCTAAGCAGCAGGCGCGTGCGTGAGTAGAGTAGGCAAATAACGTAATTGCGTGGCCATAGAATTAATACGAAATCACGTAATTCGCGGTTCCCGCTGTTTTCTCGGGCGCATTTCCTTCCGAAAGGTCATTCATCATTTCGAGGGAAGGACTGTCGTTTCCGAGGGTCTACTGCATTGCGCAAACAACCGTTTGGCAATGCACGCAATTCGCAATAATGGGCCAAAAGGCTCTTTCACGCGATTTCTCGCGAACCGTTCTTTGGTTCGGCGTCAATTTGGATCGGGGAATTCCCGCTCCTGCCACTGCGCGTATTCCTCGGGTGAGATCAGGTGCTCGCGTCCGTCCCGAATCCACAGAGGATACAGCTCCGGGTACATCGGGTCCAAGCTGCTCAGCAGGCCGGCCAAGCCGTTTTTCCGTTCGCGTTTGCTCCAGGCGGCAAACTGGGCCGCACGCGTTTCGGCGTTTTCCTCGAGAAAAGGATGCTCGGCCGACAGCCGCTCCCATTGCGCTTTGATTTCCGGTGCGTTCTCCTGGAACTCGGCCGCGAGTGCCTGCTCGATTAAAAATTCCAGCTCGTAGGCGACGATTTGATGCTCCTTGCCGTGGTCGAGGAAAGCCAGCGAGTCGCGCAACTGCCGCGACTGAACCAGCAAAGTGGGCCACAGCATCTCGACGCCCAGGCGTGTTCCGATTTCCGGATACATCGGGTCTGGCTTTTGCTTCCGCCGTTGCCCTTCGTAAGCCTTGCGGAGGTCGTACGCCAAGCTGAGAAAGAAGCCTTCCTTGTCGCGGATCAGGGGAGAGCGCTCGTTGACGTTATGGACGATTTTGTGCGCCCGCCGCAGCGAGAGATAATCCGACAACAGCGCGATGCCGGCAGCGTTTTTCAGTGCCTTGTAGGTGAACATGAGCGGCTCAAGGAAATCCTACAGCCGACGAGGCGCGGCGCTTGATCCTCCCGGCAGTGTCGCGGCCATTTTCTCCCTACTGCCGGGAGTTTTTTGTCCGCTCTCCGCTCGCGATCCGAATGCCCAGGTGGTCGCAGGGCGCATCGTTGAGATCCTGCCGCACTCCCAAATACCTTTCCGTCGTTTGTATAGAAGCATGCCCCAAGGAAAGTTGGATCTGTTCGAGCGGCGCCCGACCTTTGTGGGCGAGTTTCGCAAACGTGCGCCGCACGTCGTGGGGCGCGATCGCCGCCCCGATCTTTTCTCCGTAGAAATTCACCACCTCGTAGACCGCCTGTGCGCCGAGCCCCTGGCGCACGAGGCGCCCGCCTTTGTTCACCGCGCCGAGCAACGGCCCGTTTTGGAATCCGGCCGCCGCGAGCCACTCGTCTACCGCGGTTTTGGCCCACGCCGGCATGGGCACGGTGCGGATGCGATTGCCCTTGCCCGCGAGATCGACCAGGCACCAGCGCCCGTCGCGCTGCTGGATGGCTTCGATTTCTAACGCGGCGAGTTCCTCGCGGCGCACGCCGCAGCCTACGAGCAGCGCCAGCAGCGCGCGGTCGCGCTTTCCTTTTAGCGTTTTTCCATCCGGCAGATCCAAAAGCCGCTCGGCCTGGTCCAAGGTGAGCCAGTTCCCTGCCCGGACGCCGTGCCGCTTGGCTCCTTTCACGCGCGCGATCGCCGCCGCGGTTTCGGGCGGAAGGAAACCGTTGTCGGCCGCCTCGGCCGCCAGCTTTTTGAGCGCGCTCAAGCGGACATTAATCGAGGAGGCGGCGAGGCCGACCGTTTCCTGGGCCGTGCGCCAGGCCTGCACGGTGGCTTTGGTGAAGCCGGGCGGCCCGCTTTGCGCGCACCAGACGCGGAAGCTTTCCAATGCCTGGTCGTAAGCGCGTTTCGAGTGCGCGGAGGAGACGCTATCGAGCACGAGCTGCTTCAGACGGCCCCAAAGCTCTTCGTTTGCCGTGCGCGCGAGCGCTGTCTGGTTTCCTTCGCTCATGCGGCCAACGGAAACTGCAACTGCAGAGGGCGGCCGGGATGCTGCTCGGCCCACAACTCTGCCAGCAATGGCAGGATCCATCTGCGAATAGCCAGAAGACGGTGGAGGCGTGCGTGGCAGCAGGCGCAGACGGTGATCAGCATCTCGGGTCTGTTGAGACCGGGCTGCCGGTGATGCACGTGCAACCGCTCGACCGAGCCGCAGGCGCGGCACCGATGGCCGTCGCGATCAAGAATTTCCTCTCGCAATCCGGAAAACCGGGCGCGGGAGTCGGCGAGGGCGCGGTAGCACGGGCGGCAGAGTCCGCCGATGGCGGGAAGGGCTCTGCCGCAGGGGCAAAAGAGCGGCCGTTGGGTAGGGAGACAGCGACGACGGGGCAAAAGTTCCAAAGGACAGTATACAGCAGAATAGCTGTTGATAATAGGTATTATCGTAGGCTATTTTTTAGGATGGTGACAGAACTTCGCCAGAACGCAGCCGGATGAGGTACTTCGCGAGCGGGAGGCGGAAATCCAAATAGGGCAAGGACTTCGGATTGGAAAGATGGCCGGGTTGTTCCTGCAGGAACCGAAACCGCAAAAGCATGCGCTCCGGCTGGCCTGATTCGTGGCATACCGGGAAGGCTCAATCGAATGCAAAACGGCCTTCGCGGTGCAAAGCTTCCCGAACGGCCCGAAAATCGGAAGCGTTGATCGCCAGGACTCGAACGGTAGCGCGCCCGATAGCTGTTCTTCCAAGCAAATCGGTTCCGCGCCACTCGAAATGATCGCGCCAGAGATCTCGCCTTGGATCAAAAAGCTGAACCAATTTTCCATCGCTCGGGTCAAGACCGGCCAGATTGGGTCCTTTGTGCCGATTACAGTGCAAACACGCTAGTGCTAGGTTTTCCAGTTCCGTGGCACCGCCGTGCTGCCGCGGAATGACGTGATCCAGGTGAAAAGTAAGCGGATAGAACCCGGCAGGCAGATGACAATACTCGCACCGGCGGTCCGCTCGTTGCCAGACCTGCCGGATGAGACTCGCATTCACGAATGCGGGCCGGGGGCTTCTTGGCTGGCCAGCACCAGTCGGGCCTTGGACTGCATGACGGCCAACAGATTAGCGATATGTAAGTAACCGTCGAACTCGCGACCTTCCTCTTCGCTCAAAGTTCCGGCTTGTGATCGGTCGGCGAGCTCCTGTAGGCGGCCTTGATCGTTCTCAGTGAATCGCACCCCGAGAAGGTATCGGGCGGCCTCGGGAGCCAGGTCCTGCGGCTGAGACTCAATCAGACGCGCCCAGATAGCTGCCTCACTGTCAGGCGTAATCAACTGTGAACTCATGCTCGTTAGTCCTTATTCTAGGGTACCTCGCGATCGGTTGCTTATAAGCAACCGATCAGGTGCCGGAAATTCAAAAGATCCGGCGCCCGCTGGAGACTTGCTCAAACCCGCGCAAATCGTCGAATTCGAAGGAGCGACGCGCTGGGCCGAAGCATTGCTCGAAGACCAAAGCATGCACGGACCCGGAATCATCCAGCCGCAATTGCCGAGCTGCCTGAGGTCCGCCTCAGAACGGCTAAGCGGTTGGCGCAAGAGAAGCGGCTGAAACGTTCTGCTTGGACATCGCCGACGGCGAACTCGGCTGCAGCTACGCCTCTACAACTTAAAAATGTTTCGACTTCCGGTTCCTTTATTGAAGGGTCGGCCAATACTAACGGCTCTCCGAAAGGGATTACAGATGCTATTCGATTTTAAATATAACGATGGTCCCAAGCGTACCCGGTTGAAAGCCGGGTGGGGAACAACGCTGTTGCTTTTTGTCTTGATAATAATTGTGCTCTGGATGATGGGCCGGGGCGATATCGCTTCGGCTCTTCTTCAATATCTGGCACACCTGAGTGCGAAATGACAAGCCGATTAAAGCTCCAGAAACGCGGCAATTAGCGGCAATTAAGAGAAATCACATCCTGGGCCAGCACTTCTGGGTCTCGCAAACGTCCTGCACGCGCTTTCGCACCGCTGGGTTCGCGCCAAAGCACGCATCGTGCGCGGCGCAGTTCGTCGGTGTGGCGACGCAGGGTTCTGAAAACCGTTCAATATACCTCTATACTGTGTGCCTCTATAGAGGTAGACTCTATGCCCGCACCTTGCCTCGGTGAGTGATGGTAGTCCGAAGCGTCGTCTTATACGCAGAACTCTTGCGCCGCGATCGGCGATAAATTGCTCGCGTTCCCCATTGATCCGGGAGCGAATTTCCCGCGAAATATTGCGCCCGGAACCGTTGTTCATGTCTCTGGCGCGTTCGTCGGCGTTGAAGTAGTCGAGCTGCGCTTCTTCAGGCCGGAAAACCGTGGATTTCCCGCTGCCAGGCGGCCCGGCCACCACGATCATCCGTGGCGGCATTAATGGGTGAAATCGGCCTTCGAATCCGGGCGCATGTCCTCGGGAAGCGGCTCTTTAAAGTGCCAATTGCCATACTCATCGAGATAGCCTTCGCGCTTCAGATCGACAACGATTTTCTTCTTGCGCTCCCGATAGATGGCTAATTCCTGAGCGTGAAAGCGCGCCAATTCCTCGGGGTTGTGGAAATCCACGTTGAGAATGGTCAGCTCCTTCGTGTTGGAAGCCATCGCACTTTCAAGATAGCGCATTTTGCTGCCCGCCGCTTCCCGAGCGCCAGGCGCAGTCCTCCATAGAAGAGTAGCGCAATGACACTTCGGAAAGCGGTACGGACGTTCCCCACTTTCCACCTGCGAGGCGCAGGTCCAGGATGGCCAATACGCCTCTATACTACTGTGTGCCTCTATAGAGGCGGTTTCTCATGCCGCGCTTCCGGCTCTTTAGCCCGCCCGCGAGGCCTGTTCGACTGCAATCTTTTTTTTCCAGCCTGTATAGTGATGCGATACGTATCGGCCCGCCGCGGATGGAAGATCAAAGCTGGCCGGAAGCATGCCAGGCAAGTCCCGGAGGGGTTGCGAACACTCGGGTACACAATGCCGTTCGACCCTTCATACAGGAGCTTCTTCGCCAAGGCTTGCGGTGCAGCATAGCACTGCGGAATCGGGTTCGGCTGCAAACAGTTGGCGAGATCCGAGGCGTCTAAACAGTGAAACAAACCCGAGAAATCAGCAAGGAAATCGATGTAGTCAAAGGGGTACTCGCCGGTGATATGAGCATTTTCCAGGAAGCGTCTCTTATGGAAACTCACTTCGGCAATCGATGTCTCGACCTCGAGACCGGCGTACCAGGCACCACGACGAGGCCCATGAAAGCGGCCCCCATAAGGCCCCGGATGCGAAAAAACTGCATTCACGATATGCGCTTCCGGCACTCCGTACAGTAATTCGCCAGGACCGATACCGGGGCTGCCTCCCGCCTCTGCAATTTTGCGCTCGTTGCCGGCCGCGTCCAGTTCAGTCAAGTCCGCGATCACGCTTGCCGGCAACGGCAGATTTTCGAGAACGCTTCCTGTGCTCAGTTTGCTTGGAACCAAGCGGTGAGTGCCAGGGTAATCCACTCGCTCCAGGTGGGCCATTAACGGCCGCCACGAGCTGCGTCCAGCAGACCCCGAACCTGGTGCAGTCCTGGAATGCCCGCTCGCAACATGTAATCGAGGGGAGTTTGGCCACCGAACAGCGGATCATCGTTCGGCCGGCTGATCCACTGATCCGCCAAATCCTCAGGAAGAAGAATGTGCAATGCCTTATAGATCCCCACCACGTACGAAATCCGTGTCAGTTCATCCTGGCGCAGTGTTCCCGCCGCCGTCTTCAGCTTGTAAACACTGGACCGCGGCCTACCTCCGAGCAAATCGCCTGCCCGCTCCACTGGAACACGCCATTTGTCCATAATGGCGAAAAAGCCATCCACGGCCGACTGACTCAACCGTTCCCGGGTTGCGAGCCGGCTCAAATCGGGTGTGACCTCGAATTGATAACCCGGCACTGTATAAATCGGGTTGGTAATCATGGGAACCTCCGGAACCTCCTAGCGGGAATTGTCTCATAATAGACGGACAGATGTCTAGATGCAGATTATACGGTGAACCGGGAAGGAAACTCGCATCAACGACGTTCTTCTCAATCTGATGGGAGGCGGGGCGGAGAGAGGAAGCCAGACAAAATATGGACCGCTCGGGGCCTCGCTTGAAGCCGGCTAGTGACAGAACTTCGCCATTTCGATACACTGGACCGGAAGTAGGAAAAATTTCACTTCATGCCGTAGTTTGAACCAGATGCCCGTCGAAACCGCTCCCCTCGAAGCCCTTGCCCGCCTCTGCACGATCGCCCGGCGCGATACCGGCCAGTCCCGCCGGGTCGCCGATTTCCTGCTCGCTTGGCACAACGCCACGGAAAACGGTGGCTGGGACCCTACAGATCTATGGAATGTCGATGCGGCTATCGCCCGCGACATGCTAACCGTGTTGCAAACGATCCCTACGCAGCCGGGGAAGTACCCCGGCGAGGTGGGTTTCCAGCCCGAGATCGAACAAATCTGGCAGCTCTGGCGCGCCCCCAAGGAAGTTTGAGCCATGGCCCGCCACGCGGAATGGTTCGTCCGCCTCGAAGCCATCGCCGAAGTGGTGCGCCAGAGCGAAACGCTCGAATGGCTGGGGCGGAAAGAGTTGCGGGCAATTTTCAATTGCAGCGAGCGCGACGCGATCCGCCTGCTACATAAATTCGGGGCTGAGGAGCGCGGCGATGCCCTTTCCTTACCCCGTGCTTCCCTGCTCGCACAGCTCGAAGCTATCCAAACCGGAAGTACCTACGCTGCGTTTTTGCGCCAGCGCCAGGACGTGGCCAAACAGCTTGCGGCGGCGCGCGGTGAAGCCACCGCCCGGCGCTTCCGTGTGCGTGCTGCGGCGCCGGAAGAGCCGAAGCCGCGCTTCGCGGACCTGCCCGACACCGTCACCTGGCGGCGCGCCTCGTCGAACGAACCCGGACGCTTCGAAATCCGCTACGACAACGGCGAGGACCTGATGTGGCAGCTTGCCGAATTTTTCCGAGTCGCGGGCGCCAACCGTGACGAGTTTTTCGCCGGCACCGAGCCTTCCCATGGCCTTCCCTGCTAATGCCGCTTCCCTGCCGCGGCCGGAACCATTCGACGGCCCGCTCGACCTGCTGCTCGACGAGGTGCGGCGGCAAAACGTCGCCATCGAAGGCGTCGCCATGGCTCCGCTTGTTGCACGGTTTTTCGAGTATTTTCGAAGTGCCGCCGCCGGGAACCTGAATCTCGGCATCGAGTGGCTGCACACAGCGGCGGTGCTGATCCTCTGGAAATCGCGCGCGCTGCTGCCGCGCGAACCAAATGCCGAATCCCCGGCCGACCCGGTCCGCGACCAGATCGTCGGCCAGCTGCTTGCGCACCGCCAGCAAGTGGCCGCACAACTCGCTCAGCGGCAAGCAGCCGAAGCGGAGCGACTCTCGCGAGCCTCGGACGGGGAATTTAGAAAAGAGCTGGCCAGAGAGGAAGCGGAAGAAGAGGCGCCGTTTGTCAGTGTCTGGGACCTGCTGCAGCAGGCCCGCGAATTGGCTGTTTGGGTCCGGGAGCACCGCCAGGCCCGCCGCTGTCTCCGCCGCAGCTTCGACGTGTCCTCGGACGGCGTGACGGTCGCGCAAATGACCGAATATCTGCGGACCCAGCTCGTCCCTGGCTCCAAACTCGATGGCACTTCCCTGCTCCAAACCCAGTCCTCCGACGATCGGCGCTGCTGCTTGTTTCTAGGCATGCTCGAACTCGCGCGCGACCATGCGCTCGACATTGAGCAGAGAGAGCCCTTTGCCGCAATTTGGCTCAGATCGCACCAATAACCCCTCAGTTTACAGAGGTAGCCTCTATAGAGGTATAGAGGCTAAACATAGCCTCTATACCTCTAGACTCATTCAGACTAGCAGCAGAATACCAAAGCTAAATACGCATAGAGCCGGTATAGAGGTATAGCAGCATACTGTTATAGAGTCAGCCTCCTTAGAGGCTATATTGGTCTGCCTCGGCGACTGACGCACACGCTTCGATGCCCTCCGCTTGCACGGAAGGTGCCAGGTAACCGGTCGCACAACCCAAAGTCATAGCCGTTCGCTTCTTTGCGCGCCCATCCGCGCGGGGTTGTTCATGTGCTATATTCGAGCTCGAGGTCGAGTAGACTCCACCCAACAGCATAGAGGCAGACTCTATAGAGGCATAGAGATGGTTAGTCAGTTAAAAACGCTGATTTTTCAATGTGTAACAAAATATTGCCGGTATAGAGGTATAGCAGTATACTGTTGTGGAGGTCACCTCTCTAGAGGAGAATTGCGAGGATCCGGAGTTGTCACATTTTGAAACAAGGGTGGTCGCGCTTGCAAATCAGAAGGGCGGATGCGGTAAAACAACTACGGCCGTTAGCTTGGCTGCCGGTTTTGCCCATGAAGGATACTCCGCAAGCATCGTGGATGTTGATCCGCAATGCAACGCAACCGATAGCTTTGGCGTGGACCGTGACGATCTCGCAAAGGCGGGGAGATACACCACCGCGGATATTTATTTGGGGAAGAAGGCAGCAGCGGAAATTGAAATCGTATTTCCACAGCGGTTTCGCGGTGAACTAGGGCTAATACCCGGTCATCGTGGCTTGGCATCGGTACCGCAGCGGCTTGAATCAGCTTTGCAGGCGCAGCTGGCTCATGAAGATTCGTCCGAATTGGATGCGGACGATCTAAAAAACGAGCATCGGGAAAGGCTTAAACACTCGCTGAACTCATTGAGAGGTCGGCGTGACGCGATTTTTATCGACACGCCGCCAGATCTCGGATTCCTGATGACCACAGCTCTAATTGCCGCCGACTTCTTTATTATCCCTGTCTTTCCTTCGGGCTATGACTTGAAGGGTCTTGAAACCTTGATGCGAACGACGGAGAAGGTACAGAAACGGTTCAATCCGAATCTGCGCTTGATAGGCGTTCTTCTTGGGAATTACGATACAACAGCCAAGTTGGATTCCGATATTCACGGCATGCTATCGCGAAAGTTCGGCAACGGACTCATATTTGATGTAAAGATCAACAGGAGCGTCAAGCACCGCGAAGCCACGGTCTACGGCCGCACGATTTTCGAGCATGCCCCGGAGGCGCAACCCGCCGCTCAGTTCGCAGCCTTAGTTCACGAAGTTGTCAGGCGCTTGAACGGGAAGGGAACACCCGAACAACCAGCACTGGAGGCCATAGCCCGTGGCTAGAAAAGAGAGCCGTGGACTACCTCCGGATTTCGATCTGAACCTGCCGACAGACAAACCGATCGAGCTTGGCGATTATCTGGACGAAGAAGCAGTGCGGCCTAGTTTGCCTAATGCACCGGAGCATCTCGAGTTTTCTTCTCCGCCTCCTACTGAAGCGGCGGTGTCGAGGCCCTTACCCGCTCCGCCGATTACTGCCCCGTATCAGCGCGGCTACCTGTCGAGGCAGCAACTCAGGCCAGGTGCGGTTCCCCGAAAGCAACTGAATGCGACCCCTGAGACCATGCGCATGTTGGATGACCTATTGGTGCAGATTCGCCAGCAGAGCATGGAGAAGGACGTTCGCATATCCGAAATCTTCCACGCCATGGTCTTGTGTGTCCATGAAGCTCGGGCGTATCTCGATTTGAGCGCCGTTCCGCCCCGCGGTCGGTGGGGCAGTCCAACAGCGGCCTCTCTGCCGGTGGCCCTGAAGAACGCATTCATGGATGCCATAAGCAGGACGAGACCACGCCGTTAATACCTCTATACCGTTATACCTCTACACCTCCACCACTCTAATGTGCTGATTTTTAATCAGATTACCTGAATGCCTCTATGCCTCTATACCGAAAGGTGAGCAGTTTGGAGAGACAGAATGTCCTCTGAATACAAACCGGATGGCTCCAATGCCCATAAGAGCTGTCCTCAAGAGACTCCCACTGCGATGCTCAGTGATTTTCAATAACTTACGGATGAAATCCGGCATTAGATTGGGCGTCCCGACCCGATCACGGGCCTCTGCCATGCCTGCGGGCAGTTCGAGCAGTTATGGGCGACGTTCCGAGCAGATTGAGGAGACGCATTGAGCAGTTTCAAGAGACCAACCGAGCAGTTTGGAGCGAATATCCTGAGCAGATTGAGGAGACGCATTGAGCAGTTTGGGGAGACAAAATCCGTCTAAGAACCTCAAAATAAAGACCTTTTCGGCCCTTGACAAGAAGACTTTGTTAAATAACAATATGAGAGACAAGCATCAAACAGAACAAGGAATAATTGTTTTGAATGCTTGTGACAGGTTAGTCGTCAGAGCCCTATGCCAGCGACCGATAACGACGTGCTCGATCCAATCGAGGAATCTCCGGCGCTTTTTCCTTCTACCATCACAAGAGTCGAGACTGCTCTCTCCAAGTTTCCGGTCCACAATCTTTCCAAAACAGAAAGCATCGCCATTCACATATACCGGAAAGGGCAGGCCGGAGAAGCTGACGTGCACTGGACTGTCTCGACTAGCCGAGAATATGGCGAGCCCCGCCAACTCGCATATAAAGTCGATACTCTAATTGTCAACCGGAAAATCGACGAAGCGAGTCGCCCAATCCCACGGATCCTCCGCCTAGGCAGCTTCCGAGACCTTTGCCAGCAACTTGATCTCTCACCGAGCGGCGACAATTTTTCCGGCCTCCGCTTGGCTCTTCTCCAAAATGCAAGTGCATTTATCACGGCAAAGCTCACCTACAGAGCGGCAGACGGCAGCACTAAGAAACTAGAAGCTGGATTCAGCCGCTACAGTGTCGTCTTCACCGGAGACGAGATGCCAAACGGCTATCGAGCTGATGCAGTTCACATTTTACTAAACGAGCAATACTGGAAGCTGCTAAACAAAGCACAGTTCCGGCCGCTTGATTATGACTACCAAAAATCACTCAAACCAGCAGCACACCGTTTTTACGAACTTGTCAGCTTTCCAATGTACGGCTGCCTCAGCCGAGGTCACATACAGGCAAAATTGTTGTATTCGGATTATTGTCTACGCGCTCCGCAGCAGCGATACTTCGACCGTGCACGTATGCAGAAACAGATGTACAAAGTTCACAAACCGCATCTGGACTCGGAATACATCGCTAAAATCCAATACGTCAAAACCGTCGATACCGAGGGCGCGCCCGACTGGGAGATGTGTTACAGCCCGGGCCCCAGAGCGCGAGCGCACTTTAACTTTTTTAGAAGAACGGCGGTCGAAAGCTTACCGGATTCAGTACCGGAAGAAATTAAGCGCAGTCGAGTCCCTAGAGGAAGCAAAGTCAAACCCCAAGAGTTATGTGCAGAACTTTCGCCAGCCGCGGCGGCGCTACGGGACCGTGGTGTTTCCCCAACAGCAGCAGAGGAACTAGCGAAAGCCCATGAAGACACTCCCGGGTTGATCGATGTCCTCGAGTGGGGGGATCATCTCATCAACCAAGCCCGGCCAGGCACATTCCGAAATCCGGCCGGGTTTTACATCTATCTCGTGCGTGAAGGAATCAAACCACCGCAGGGGTTTGAAACAACGCGTTTACAGCTTGCCCGCCAAGCCGCCCAGATGGAAGAACAAGAGCGTTGGCACCAACAATTCATGGCCGAGCAAGCTTACACTGAGTACCTTGAAAGAGAAACCGATAAGTACATCCAGGAAAACATTACGGCATCCGAGCTTGCCAGTCTAAAAGGAGCGAAGAAAAAAGAGGTCCGCGGTCAATTTAAGCATGTAATTCCACGGGAGCTAGATGTCCTAACAGAGCGTGCCGTTCGAACGGACATTCGGCGCATTCTGCACCTTAAAGATTTTGAGACGTTTTCCAGAGAATTAGTAACTGCTTAACCAGGCCTGGCCCTTTACGAGAAGTGAGGTGAAACGCCGCCTTTCCCGCGCTCCAGCCGCCCAAAATCCGCGCGTCTTCCGCTCCCATCCTCAGCAGAGCCGTTCCCTCGCCGCAACGCCTCTCCCTTCGGCTTGAAATATACCGGCCGAGTCTGTATTCTTCGCTGTTTGCTCCCAAACAGTACTCCTACGGCCCCGGCCCCAAAAGCACCTCGTACTCCGGCATCCCTCGGAAGAGAAATAGGAACGGCAAGGTAGGTACAAACCTCGCGACCCACGCGATCTTGCAGCCTGGAAAAGCAGGGCTGTCTGTCTGCTGGTCTTCCCATCCTAGCTACGGGGTCAAGGCTGAACTGCACTGCGCTTCGCTCCGGCCTTGACTTCCTCCGCTCCTTTCCTTTCGTGTCCAGCAGGACAGAAAGGATTTTCCCAAACATCTTATGCCGCTTCGCGCAAAACATATAAATGATTCGAACGATCAGTTGCACTTATTCGACGTGCTGGAGGAGAGCATCGCTGCTATCGTAATAGCAGCCGAATCCGTCCATGCAGCCTGCACCGCCACTCGCCAGCCGATTCATTCTGGGCCGCTGGAAGAAGGAAGCTCCCGAAACGGTAGCGGAACTGGAAGCCTCGGGCCAATTGCTACCGGCCTTGAACCAGGCCAGCGAGCAAGTGACGGAGCTGCTGTATCAACTCACGGTGGTACAGAAGATGGATTACCAAGCAGCGCTCGAAATCGCGATGAACGAGCGGGGTTCGTTGCCGAGCTATCCAGCCAGGTAATCTCCCGGCTCGAACGCGATTTCCGCATCTGCGCCCAATGCGCCGTGGGCGCCGGCAGCCTGCTGCAGAAAGCGGTGACCAATCTCGAAGCCATCCGGCTGCTCAAGCTAATCGAACAAGAGAGCAGAGATGCCAGCGAAGACGAGAAAGCCGCCCTGGTTCGCTACACCGGCTGGGGTGCGCTTCCGCAGGTATTTCATCCTCGCGTGCCGGGAGAATGGCGCGACACAGGCGGCGAGCTCGAAACGTTGCTCACCGATGCGGAATATCAATCCGCCCGAGCATCTACGCCGAATGCACACTACACCTCCGCCATGGTAATCGAGGCGATCTGGAATGCCCTGCTGCACTTTGGCTTAGCCGCTCCGGTAAAAATCCTCGAACCCGCACTCGGCATTGGTCACTTCTTCGGCCTCATGCCCGCCGCTCTGGAAGAGAATGCGGTCCGGGCCGGGATTGAACTCGATTCCGTTTCCGCGCGCATTGCAAAACTTCTCTATCCGGATTCCACCATCCGCGAAGCAGCGTTTGAATCCGTATCGTTTCCGAACGCCTTCTTCGATGTCGTCGTCGGCAATGTGCCCTTCGGAAATTATCCGGTCTACGATCCCCGGTATGCCCGGCAAGCTTCACTCACCCGCTCGATTCACGATTATTTCGTCGCCCGG
Source organism: Bryobacteraceae bacterium (assembly GCA_036379475.1). Lineage (GTDB taxonomy): Bacteria > Acidobacteriota > Terriglobia > Bryobacterales > Bryobacteraceae > Bog-105. The sequence goes on from DASVGP010000206.1 coordinate 58,401, forward strand.
TCGGTCGATCTGGTACGGCCCGGCGGTCTGGTGGCGCTGATTACCAGCCGCTACACGCTCGATAAGCAGAACAGCGCCGTACGGCAGTATCTGGCTTCCAAAGCCAATCTAATCGCCGCGATCCGGCTCCCCAATACCGTGTTCCAAGCAAACGCCGGCACCGAGGTCACAACCGACGTGCTCTTTCTGCAGCGCCGCACTTCTTCGCTATCCGCCTCATCCGACGATTGGCTCGCTCTGAAAACCATCGAAACTCAAGATGGCCCGGCTGCGATCAACGAGTACTTCGTGAACCACCCGGACCGGATGCTGGGCACGCCCACGCTTCAAGGCACGCAATACCAGGCGAACGAGTTCTCGCTTGCCGGCACATTCTGCCCCCAGCGGTTCGCGGAGCTAATCACGGAATTGCCCGCCAATATCTATGTTCCGGCAGCGCAGCACACCGGAACCGGAGTGGCACTTGCGTTGCCGCCCTGCGATCTCGAATCCATCAAAGACGGCGCCTACGGCTTGGCGAACAACCGATTGGTGATTCGCAACGGCCAGACTCTCGAACCGGTCTCGCTGGGCAAAAGCGTCGAAATCCGGATTCGCGCCCTGATGGGAGTGCGCGACCGGCTCCGGGATGTGCTACGCACGCAGCTCGCCAATGCCTCGGAAGACGAAATCGTCCGCGCCCGCCGCCAGCTCAATGCCGAATACGACCGCTTTGTTCTTCGTTTTGGCCCCATCTCGTCCAAAGAAAATTTTCGCGCCTATGCGTGCGATCCGGACCATCCGCTCCTGCTTTCGCTCGAAGATTACGATCCGGAGGTCAAGCGTGCGGCCAAGACCAAGATCTTTCACGAGCGCACGATCGAGGGCTACAAGCCCGTCGAGCGCGTGGATACCGCGGCGGAAGCGTTGGTGGTCAGCCTGAATGAAACCGGTCAAATCGATTGGCCGCGTATGGCCGTGCTTACCGGCAAGAGTATTCCTGCTCTCGAAACCGAGCTGACCGGACTCGTGTTCCGCAATCCCGAAGGCAATCGTTGGGAAACGGCCGATGCCTATCTTTCCGGCAATGTGCGCCAAAAGCTTCGCGCAGCCGAAGCCGCCGCCGCGCTCTCGCCCGAATTCACGTCAAACGTCGAAGCCCTCCGTGCTGTGCAGCCACAGGATCTTGAACCCGGCGATATCGATGCGCGGCTCGGATCGCCCTGGATTCCCGTCGCCGATATCCGCTCGTTCCTGTGCGAATTGCTGAGTGCCGAAGAAACGGAGGTCAGCGTTTCGCACGCCGAAAGCATCGCAAGCTGGGCGGTCGAGCTGGGCTACGGCGTGAAATACGCCGCGGCGAATACCACCACATACGGCACGGCCCGGTTTGCTGCCGGCACCCTGATCGAGCAAGCCCTGAACAATCGCACGCCCACCGCTTATGACGAAGTAACCGGCCCCAACGGCGAAAAACGGCTGGTCGTGAATCAAAACGAAACGCTGGCCGGCCGCGAGCGCCAGCAAGAGCTGAAAGAGCATTTCCAAAAATGGATCTGGCAAGATCCGGCGCGCGCCGAAAGGCTGGCACGCGATTACAACGAGCGCTTCAACTGTCTGCGCCTGCGAACGTACAATGGCTCGCATCTGACCTTTCCCGGAATGTCTCGCGCTCCTCTGCGGGGCGGCGACATGGCGCCTCATCAGAAAAACGCCGCGTGGCGCATTCTGCAATCCGACAGCGCACTCGTCGGGCATGCCGTTGGTGCCGGAAAGACCTTTACTCTGGCCGCAGCGGCGATGGAGCTCAAACGCCTCGGCCTTGCGAGGAAGACCATGCTGGTGGTTCCGAATCACCTGGTCGAACAATGGTCAACGGAATTCCTGAAGCTATACCCGCAAGCCAATCTCTTCGTTGCCGGCAAGGACCAGTTCGCGAATGGCAACCGCCAGCGCGCCATGGCACGCATTGCTACCGGCAACTACGATGCCGTGATCGTTTCCTTCCGCAGCTTCGAATTTCTGCCGCTCTCGGACGAACGGTTCCGGCGGTTTCTCGAGGACGAAATCCGCGTGATCGACGAAGAGCTGCTGCGCGCCAAAGCGGAAGAGGGCGACAACCGCCGTATTGTCAAGCAACTCGAAGCGGCCAAGAAGCGGTTGAGAGTCCGTTTCGAGAAGTGCGCGAACCGGGAAAAGAAGGACAACACCGTCACGTTCGAGGACCTCGGTATCTCGCAGCTCATGGTGGACGAAGCCGACGCCTACAAGAACCTCGCTTACGTCTCCAAGATGCAGCGCATCGCAGGCCTGCCGAACTCCGATTCGTTCCGCGCCTTTGATATGTTCCTCAAAATCCGCTATCTTCAGCAGCATCCGCAGACGCGCGGCGTCGTGTTTGCCACCGGAACCCCGATCAGCAACACGCTTGCGGAAATGTACACCGTGCTGCGCTATCTCGCTCCATCGTTGCTCGAAAGCACGGGTACCAGCCATTTCGATGCCTGGGCCGCGAATTTCGCCGAAGCGGTCACGGCGCTCGAACTGGCTCCGGATGGCAGCGGTTACCGCATGAATACGCGCTTTGCCCGGTTCATCAATATGCCGGAATTGCTCTCCATGTTCCGCAGCGTGGCCGATATTCAAACCGCGGAGATGCTCCAACTGCCACGGCCCGAACTCGAAACCGGCCGCCCGGCGATCGAAGCGGCACCTGCGAGCGAGGTATTGAAAAGCTATATCCAGACTCTCGTAAAAAGAGCGGAAAGCCTGAAGAAAGAGAGAATCGATCCGAGCGTCGATAACATGCTTAAGATCACGGGCGACGGCCGGAAAGCGGCTCTCGATCTCCGGCTGGTGGGATTGCCCGAGGAGCCCGAGCACCAGACCAAACTCAAGCGCGCCATCGAGCGCGTGTTCACGGTCTGGCAGGAAACAGCTACCGAGCGCGGTACGCAACTCGTGTTTTGCGATTTGTCCACGCCCGATCGAACACGCTGGAACGTGTACGACGAAGTACGCGGCCAGCTCATTCGGCGCGGGATTCCCGAGCAAGAGATCGCGTTCATCCACGATGCCGACAGCGATGCCAAGAAAAAAGTACTCTTCGATGCCGTGAATGCAGGCAGAATCCGCATTCTTCTGGGCAGCACGGAAAAGATGGGCGCCGGCACCAACGTGCAGCGCCGTCTCGCGGCGCTCACGCATCTCGATGCCCCCTGGAGGCCACGCGATATCGAACAACGCGAAGGCCGCATTTTGCGCCAGGGCAACCGTTATCAACGGGTCCGTATCTTCCGGTACGTCACGACCGGCTCCTTCGATGCGTATATGTGGCAATTGCTCGAAGTGAAAGCCCGGTTCATCGCCCAGATCATGTGCGGCCAGGTTTCCACGCGCCGGGTCGAAGATCTCGAAAACGCCGCCTTGACCTTCGCCGAAATCAAAGCGATCGCTTCCGGGAATCCGCTGGTGATGGAAAAAGTGCGCGTCGATACCGAAATTCGCAAACTCGATGCCCTGCGCGCCACGCACCGGAACCAGCTTTACCGAATCGGCCGCCAAATGACGGAACTGCCCTACAGTATCGAGCGGTCGCGGGAGATGATTGCTCGGATCCATTCCGACATTGCGTTGCGCAACGCACAAGACACGGAGAATTTCTCGATGAGAATCGGCAACCGGAAATATGGCGGAAAAGGTGCACGCGAGGAAGCGGCCAAGGCGCTTACCTATCTGGTGCTCACTTGGAAAGACGACGAGGCCCGCGAAGTGCGCGCGGAATTCCGCGGGTTTCAGATCCTCAGCCAGGGCAAGCGGCCGTCGTTTCTTGAACCGGCTCCGGTTCCCTCGCTTTTCCTTCGCGGCAGCGGCATCTACACCGCGAGCCTGAATCCGACGAATCCGGTTGGCACGATGCAAAGCATCGAGCACGCTCTGCGCTCGCTCGAACGTTTGGCCGAGCGGGAAGCCGAGAAACTTCGGCAGATGGAAATGAATTTAGCCGCCTACCGGCGCGAACTGGCGAAACCGTTCGAGCACGAAGCGCGGCTGAGCGAACTGCTGCTCAAGCAGTCCGAGCTGAATGCCGCCCTCGATCTACACAAGAGCGATGCGCAGGCTGTCGCCAGCTCCGAAGAGTCCCAGGTGGAACCAGCCGGGTAAACCGGCCTAAGCTACGGGCCGCTCAAAGGCTTCCCGAGCTCGCCCAGAAAGCGCGCACACTGGCGCACGGAGATCGCGTTTACGAGACATTCGTCGATTCGCGGCATTTAAGCGTGGGCTTGAAGGGAAGCCTCTTCTTCGCGACCAAGCTCTCTGCACGCGCAAAATGACGCGAATCGTTGTCTCTCAAATTGTGGAGAAGTCTACTTATGTACTTGTATACAAGCGCCATCGGAAGGGGTGAAAAACACCATAAGCGTTTACTTATAAGCTAAAGCTAAGAAAACCTTGTTTCCGGATTGCCGTACCATGCGGACGCTGCGCCGTTGCCGGCGATATATTCCGGACCGAGCCCTACATCTACGATTTGCGCGTTACACGTCAGAATGCACGCTTCGTTGAAGTCGCAGATCCCGTATTGGACGGCATCACGCCCTTTTCCCTTTTTCGAGCGTCACTTCAATGAACCGCCGCCCCCGCAAAGGGTGTATCCGATCCGCTATCGCCGACTATGCGCTATAATCGCCTCACTTTATCGGCAAGGCCCGTGCCGTGCAAAAGGCTGTTGAGATCCTGGAGTTCTGGATCACGAACGTTAGGACCGACCAAAACCTCGTCGATATATGTCCCTGCGGATATCGGCAGAATGAGGGCCTTGCCATCATGATCGGCATGCAGCTTCGCGCCTAGCTCCCGCGGGATATTGCCTATGATCTCATTGCTGTACTCCAGGACTTCCTCGGGCTTGGCTTGCCTCACAATCGCTTGGCCCGGCGTCAGAAGCGTGTCCGTGAGCACCCGGTAGGCTGAACCTGACAGCGTATGCACATAGAGCCTCACCTCCTGTTGGTAGGCAAACCGGTTTTGAACAACGAAGGCGACCTCGATCGTGTTTGCTTCGGGTACTTCGTCCTTGTCGTGGTCAATGTACCGGATCTGCCCGAGGTAACAAGGCCCACCAGCCCCAAGGAAGCGGGCAGCAGCAGAGGCAAGAAGGTTCGGCGACGTTCTCAACGCCATCGCTCGGCCCCGATTGCCAAACTTTTCCTTCCACATTTTGGCGGAAGGGTTACCCTCGCTCGCGTGCCAACAGCTTGCGTAACCACGTAGGGCGTCCTTCTTGTACAAATCCGCCGTATATTCTGCCATTGCGGTTGGCAGTAACTTCTCTAACAGACCAAGGTTCGGCCGAGGAAGCGTGCCTTCAAGCTCATCGTGAAACTGGTCAAGTCGCGCCAGCCAGATCCCGTGCTCCAGAAAAGTCTGCAGCTTGAACATCTGGCTGACGCGAATAAAATGCCAAAGATGACTGGCTTGCGGTTGCTGGGGAATAAAGGGTTTCGGCGCCAACTGGATCACAGTCATTTAAGATTAGGACGCTCGATCATCGGAACCGCTGCCGCCGCTCGGCGCGCATCGGTGACTCACCCGCGTAAACACCGACTACGCGGTGGTTAACGACGGCGGTGGCGTGTACGGCTGAGGCATGAGGAGACTTTAGCATCGGATTTTTGGGCTGAGGAAATGCGCATTGTGAGGAGATTGTGGCCCAAACGGTTGTAATCCAACTTGACATATAGTCGCCATGCCGGAGAACTGGACCGTGGTGATAAAACGCGGATAGTCGATGGGCGTTAGCACCCACCGGTTTTCCGATCGCGTCTTCCGCTCCCATCCCCAGCGGAGCCGTTCCCTCTCCGCAACGCTTCTCCCTGTTTGTTGTTGTCTTCCGGCGCGCGGGTCCCTATGTGTAACTCGTCAAGCCCGTTCGGCGGAGTGCCCGCTCAAAATCGAATGATCGATCATGGGCCGGATTCGTGCCGTGGTTCGAAATCGTCGAGCTATATTGCTTCGATCTTTTCCTTGGCCGGCGAAACGGTTACAAAGGCACGCACATTCGCGCGGGCTCCTGCCCGAAACTGTGGAGCTTCCACCCGCCGGGTGCCTTGAATGGAAACCTTACCGGGTTGTGACGAATGCCACTGCGTTGTTTCCACTGTGGGCTCGTTCTCTCCTCAATGGATCGCAACCAATGCACGTGACCTGTCATTCGCTTCCTGGTTTGAGAGGCGTTCCGGCATCCCCCGCTTCGATCAAGCTGTCCGGTTCGTCCCCCGTATTCCTCTTTCCTTCCTGATGTGCTTGGCACCGCTTCAGCCGACACCCGTTGCGCCCGGCACTGGCGTCCGTTCTGCTTTGCGCTTCTTTTTCCTACTGAATTGAGGAAGCGCACCGCCGAGCGGTTCCGGTCCCACCACAAAGTTCCAGGGCCCTCGGCTTTCGCAAAACCGGCGAAAAACTTTGCGGTCCCCCGAAAAAGCACGGTCACCAGTTTGGGAGCAACCAGCTTCGCGTTTTAGTGCCCAAGCACAGCAGGGCAGAAAGAAGGAAATAACTCAATGAACCTCAATCAGCTTTCGATCATTGGATTCATCGGCAAGAACGCCGAAACCAAGTATCTGCCGAACGGCACCCCGGTCACGAAATTCTCCGTCGCGACCAAAAAGTCCTGGAAGGACGAGAACGGCGACTGGAAAGAAAAGACGCAGTGGCATAACGTTGTCGCCTTCGGCAAAGGCTTCGAGCAACTGGCGGACCGGCTGGTAAAAAGCGCTCACGTTTTCGTGCAGGGCGAGCTGGCCACGCGCGAGTACGACCGCACCATCAAGGTTTCCACCGGCAAGGGCAAGAGCGTCGAGCACATCGTCAAGCAGCTCGTCGTCGAACTCAAAGCCGATACCATCCGGACACTCGATCGCTCCAACTCGAACGGCGAGCAAAGCGCTGCCGCCGAACTATCGGAGGAGGGTTACGCATAGGGGCACGCGCCCCTTTTCCATAAGGTGTCGCTCCGCTTGATCTCCGCGAGATTGCCTGCGGCAGCGACGTCCAAATACCTGTTTTCTTGAATCCCCCGGACGCGGCGGTATCGTATGCGTCCAGTCCCGGCGACTGCCTTTTCCTTTCGCGCATCGCGCACGCGGCCCCGGCGTCCAGGGCATCGCCCCACGGGTTTCCGGTGCCCCCAATTTTCCCAAGGCTGTCGGAAAGACATCTTTCCGAAAATCGGCTCCCCCGGAAAGATCGGTCGCGATCCGATCCCTGGACCCGCATGGCGCCCCGCTGTGCGCAACACCTATGCGCGAAAGGCAGTCGCCGCGCCTTCCCGCACCGCCGCTTCCGGGGGGGTGTTAGAAGGCCGAGCCGCGCAAAACGCGGTGCTGGATGCGGCTGCTGGCTTACGCGCGCAGCCGCAAGGAAGTAACCCAATACCGAAAGGAAATTCTTCATTATGAGTACGAACACACATGGATTCGAGACCACAGAGATTCCTCTGAAAAAGTTGCTGGCCTGGAACGAGAATGTACGGACCACTTCCGCCGAGCGGGGCATCGGCGAACTGGCCGCGTCCATCGCTTCGGTCGGATTGCTCCAATCGCTGGTTGTCAAGAAAGCGCCGCGCGGCAAATTTTCGGTGATCGCCGGCAAACGCCGCTTGCAAGCCTTATCCCAGCTTGCCGAGACCGGCGCCGTGGAACCGAACTTTGCCGTGCCTTGCCGCGTCGTAGTTCACGATGCCGATTTCACCGAAATCAGCCTGACCGAAAACGTCCAGCGGGAGCCATGCACCCCGCCGACGAATTCGAGGCCTTCCGGCAACTGATCGAGAGCGGGAAATGTGTGGCCGATGTGGCCGCGCGCTTCGGGGTCACGGAAGCCGTTGTCAACCGGCGGCTCGCGTTAGCGCGGGTGAGTCCCGCACTGCTTCGAAAGTATCGCGAGGGCGAGATCAACCTGGAGCTCTTGCAGGCCTTCACGCTCACCGATAATTGGGAAGCCCAGGAGCAACTCTGGAACGAATTACAGCCTTGGGAGCGCAACGCGAACACCATCCGCCGCCTGCTGGCCGAAGGCGATATTCCGGCCAGCGACAAACGGGTTCGCTTTGTGGGGCTGGCTCAGTACGAAGCCGAAGGCGGGCCTGTGAAACGCGATCTCTTTCACGACGGCGAGCAGGGTGTCTATATCCTTGACCAGGCGATACTCGCGCCTGGTCAATCGGAAGCTGGAAACTCTTGCGGAAGAGGCGAGGGCGGATGGCTGGAAGTGGGTAGAGGTCCAGCCTGAACTCGACCATCAAGGCCTCGCCAAGTGGAAACGCATTTACGCGGAGGAGCTTCCCTTATCTGCCGAGGCCGAAGCGGAACTTGCCCGGCTCCAGGAAGACCGGGAGGTCCTCGCTTCGCAACTGAATGAAGAAGACGACGGCGAGGAGAGCAACGGCGAACTTTACCACCGCATAGAGGCCATCGATAGCCGGATGCGTTCGCTCTATCGCAATCGCAAGCGGGCGTACACCGGCGAGATGAAGGCCGCCTGCGGTGTCGTAATTAGCATCGGATTTCAGGGGGAGCCGGAATTCCGCTATGGAGTGCTCCGCAAAGAAGACGAAGCGGTCTTCGCCGAATCCGATATCGGGGATGGCCCCGGATGGCGCGCCTTTACCGGCGCCGGTTTCCGGGAAGGGCAGGGAACCCGAGGCTTACTCGGCTCCTCTGATCGAAGCACTCACGATGCACAAGACAGCCGCCATCGCCGCCGAATTGACGCAGCAGCCGGAGATCGCTTTAGCCGCCGTGGTCCATGCCCTGCTGCTCGCCGAGTTCTGTTTGGATCTTCATCTGTACCGCTCGAAGAGTTGTCTGCAGATTGCAACCAACCAGCCCGATCTCCGGGAAGCCGCGGAGTCTACTGCGTATCGGTCGCTCGAAGAGCAACGCCAAGGCTGGTTCGCGAAATTAACCAAGGCCGCAGGCGATCTTTGGAAGTGGTGTCTCGAACAGGACCAAGGAACGTTGCTGGAACTCCTGGCGTTTTGTGCAGGCAGAAGCTTCAACGCGGTGCAAACGAAGGCCGATGTCGCCGGACAGGATCGTTTGGCGCACGCAAACGCTCTGGCGCTCGCTCTGCATTTGGATATGGCGAAGTGGTTCGTGCCCACTGCCGGAAATTTCTTCTCCAAAGTCTCCAAGGCGCGGATCGCCGAAGCTTTAGCCGAAGCCGGGAAACCACCTTCCGCCCAGACAGTAAATCTCAAGAAGGCGGATATGGCCGCTTTTGCCGAGAAAGAAATCCGGGATACCGGATGGCTGCCGCAGCCGGTAAGGATTTCGATAGCCGGGGACCAAGAGGCCGAGTGTTCGCTCGATGGCGAATCGGCTGACCGCATCGAGCAAGGGGGCGCGCGATGAGCGCGTCCTCCCCGCTTGATCCGGTTCCGATCCTTCGCGGCAGCCGATACGAAGCGGACGCCGGGTACTCTCTCTGCCTGCTGGCTTCGGCCTGCGCGGAGCAGAAGGGCAGGCTGCGCGCCCTGGTCTTGCTGTCCGAGTATCTGGCTTCTGGCGCAGGCGGCCGCAGACGGGAACTCATAAGCAAGGAGATGCAAGCGTTGCGCGATTTATATAAGGCAGTCTGGTGCGAACTCGGCGGGGCTTTCGGCGATGAGGTGATTCGCGCGGTCAGGGAAGCTACCGTGTTTGTTTTCTATAAAATCGCTGCTGGCCTTCCACCGCCTCGGCTATCTCGCCTTCGATGTGGGCCGCGTGCTGTGGCTCCCGTCAGTTAAGAATGCTCTGGCCGAGCGCATCCTGCCCGAAGCCGATCTGCACCGGCTGCTGAGCCTGGAACCGAAGGAGCGCAACCGCGTTCTTTTGCTTCTTCTCTATGCTTCGGGTATCCGCCGCGGCGAGCTCGCCGGCCTGTGCTGGCGCGCGCTGCAGGAAACCGGCGACGGCGGACAGATCACCGTCTTCGGCAAAGGCGGAAAAACGCGGTCGATTCGATTGCCGGTGTCGGTCTGGCAGCAATTACAAAAACTGCGCGGGGCCGGGAAGTCGGAGGGATCCCGTATTTCCCTCGCGCAAAAAGGGCCTGCCGCTTTCTGAATCCGCCATCTGGCGCATTGTCAAAAAAGCAAAAAAGCCGCCGCGCGTCCCGGAGGGGAATCAAAAGTGTCTCCGCACTGGCTCCGTCATGCGCACGCCTCCCATGCCCTCGACCGCGGCACCCCCATCCATCTGGTCCAGGCCACCCTCGGCCACGCATCGGTCGCGATCACAGGCCGCTACCTGCACGCCCGGCCGAAGGAGAGCTCCAGCCGGTTTCTGGCGGTCTGAGGATTTGGCAGTGATGTCCAACGTCATCACTATCAGAAACCTATCTTAAGAATTCCGAAGTGCGCAGGTTGTCATTTTTTATTCATACTGAGGAGCATAGCGGCACCATAAATTCTTACGTAGCCATGTTGAGTCGTTATCGCTCGTTCAAACGCCTGTCTGGCCTTTTTAGGATCAAGGGAAATCATTACTTTGGCGGCTGTTAATGACGCTGTGCGATCGGCATTGTGAATATACGCTTGCTCCACCTCGTCAAACGCTTGCTTCTCATCGAGATTCCTAATAGCTTTTAGCGCGCCAATTTGCACGGCAGCATGATGGCTGCCACGTTTGCTTGCCAGAATCGGCCATAAGATGCGGTCCTGGAGCGCGAGATCGGCCGCTTTTCTTCTTGCCTGCATGTGCGGGCTCTCTAGTCCGCAGGCGATGGCGTCCTTGGCAAGTCGACTGAAATCAGCCGCAACTAGCTTTTGCGCGGCAATCATACCGGAAATCCGGTCACAGTGGACGAGCATTCGTTTCAATACGCTGAGGTCGCGCGGATTGCTTGGTTGCAGCAGCTTGTCGGCGAGCATGGTTTGAAATTCCGCCTTGTTTTCAAGTCCCATGCGATAGGAAAATGCCTTCAACCTGGCGCTTCCTGATCGTGCAATAGCCCATACGACGCGCCCTTTTTCGCTTTCATCCGGACCGTTCAGGATTTTCGTAATCCTTTGGAGTGCTTCCGCTCGGCCTAGGGCTGCGAGTTCCACAAGGGAATCTATCTTATAGGCCGAACTCGATCTTGATGCTGACTCAAGGATTGCCTCCCCGTCAGACATTCCCAGATGAGCTAACCCTAGTGCGCCTGCTATGCGAACGTTTTTGTCAGCATCGTGAAGATTCGCTGTGAATGCACGAACGGCACCAGGTGCATTCATTCTGCGTAGAATATTCGCGGCGGTCTCGCGGGCCAATGCCGTTCTTCCGGTAACAGCCTCGGCCTCCAGAACTGGTTCTGCAACAGACCCCATAGTCGACAGCAATCCGAATGCAGCTCCCGCTTCCGGCTGACTACCTTGTTCTCCAATGGCGGCCAACACCTTAGCAGCATCTGGCGTTCCAGCACGCGCTAGAGCGGCTAGCAAAGGTGGTTTTGGCTCGATGGAAGGATTCAGTGCCGCTTGCTTTAAGTCGTTGAAGTAGAATCGGCATTGCTCGGGGTCGAGACCTCTTGCAGCCGCCGCAATTGCTGGACCATCTGTGCCGGAGAGAATCTGCTCTAGCAGGTTTAGGGCCTTTTTATCATCAACTGTTCCCAGCAGAGCAAGTGTATCGTCTGCATCAGGACCACCTGAAACGAGCGCAGAGGTTAATATGCCCCAATAATCGGCGCTCGTATCTCCTGCGGCGGCACCGTGGAATAGTAGCAAAACGAACGCCGCGATAATAAACGGGCAAGTATTGCGTCTTGCCATCTCTCACCTCGTCAAATATTGGCTCGCAATATCCGCATAGGTTTGCGTGTACGTCTGTTGCTGTTGTGGGTTAAAGCTAAACCCGTTTCCGGTAAGGCTCTGGGATCGCGCAGCTGAGAATCCCGATGGCAGCCCTCCTGACGCATACGCGTAAAGATAATCTGGCATCTGGCCAGCTGAGTTCGACTGAGCGGTATTGGGAGTGTTGTCTGGAGGGGTGAACGAACCGCCGTATGGGTTAGAGGTGGTATGGAGGACTTCTGTCAGCGGCATGCCGGGAACTTGAATTGCGGTGCTCCACTGATCGAAAAGGTAGTAGGTGATTGTTGTAACATACCCGGAGTTATTACCACTGCTCCATGGCGTGGTGACACCTGAGCCGCCTGGGAAACTCCCGGCGTACAGCTGTGCCGGGTTAAGCACTGTGAAACGGGCGCTGGCCGAGGCAGTTTGCCCATTGATGGTGTACGTCACCGAAACATATGTATCTCCGCGGGCACTGCTGGGTGCCGATCCTGAAACGGATGCATTCGGGGAGTTGATGCCGGAAACGGTGAGATTTGGGCCAGCAGTCCAATTGATCGTACCACCGCCCGGAGTGCCGACTGCTGTTATTGCCGTGCTATTGACTCCACCTGGGCCGGCCAGTAGAACAACACCCGATCCGGCCTCGATATAGCCATTTTGTATTTGAATGGTTACGTTTGGGGTGACGTTATTTGTCCCCTGGCTATCTGATTGACAATACTGGTTATATATCTGTCCAGTAGCCGTACCCGTCCCTACGGCTTGGCCGTAAAAAGAGGAGGAGGAACCGTTATTGGGGCCTGTAATCGGTGCAATCGAAGTATTGTTAGACCACCAATTATACGAGTAGCCGTTGCCGCCTCCGTATGATTGTCCGGAGCAGGCTTGGGGATTATAGGCCGTGCAGGTTACAGCGCTAACATCGCCGAGTTCGCCAACCAACTGCCAGCCAAATGAGGCAACGGTATTAGGGTACATGAGGGAACCACATAGCACGATGTTGGAGCCGCAACTGAAGTTGCGCGCTAGTCCCGTTTCTGGGTTGGAGACGAGAAGCCGGCCAGTGCCTTTGCCGGGATCGGCTGTGAACCAGCTAATCGCGCCGGACGTGGTATCCGCGGCCAGTGTATTCCCTTTTAGATCCTTGACGCGGTTTTTGATCAGAGCGCCTATCTCGATGGCCTCAGTTTCGGCCGGTTTCAGCTTGTAATCCTGATGCCAGACTTTGCCGTCCGCATCGATATCAACGTTGAAAAGCTGCTCCTTGTCCGAGCAATTGAACAGCAGCACTGTGGACCGGTCGCCGTCGGCAATGGTCCAGGGATGCTCACCGCCGTTATTTACGGCCGGATCTTTCGCCATCAGTTGCACGGCGGGATATTCGGTTTGGCCCTTCAAAACCAGATTGGCGATTACGGTTCCGGGAGGGGTATCGGATTTGATTACGAACGTGTTCCGCAGTCCTGGATCTCCGTTCAGGCTGGATAAGGAGACATGCTTTATGGAATTCGCTGGCAACGAGAAGCTCGCGACGGTCTGGGTATCGGGAGTGTCCGCCGTCATTGTACTGTAGAGCACGGAAACCTTGGCGGGTATGTTCCCGTAATTTGCGACGGCGAGATCGGGAACAAAGCTGTCACCTGGAAGAAGATCTGCTGTTCCGACCGGCACCCCAGCAAAAATTGTTTCTTGCGTCTTCAGTGATGCCGCGTCTTCGAAGTTAAGTGCGATCTCTGTCCGGTGCTGGCTGCCAATGCTCGAAACACCCCAGACCCCGAGCGAACCAGGGGCATTCGTCTGCACAGAGATTGCTAGTGCGCCTGGCGTGCGGTGGACGCGGCGAAATGCGGCTTCAAAAGGCGCATGGTCGGCAGGGTGCATCTCGCATGCCGACACAAGGCGCATCTGGTGCGGTCCAAGTTCGACGGATTTGTGGAACATCGAAAGCCGTTGTTCGCCGAAGCATTCGACGTCAACCCTCTGCGGCGAATCGGATGCACTGAAAAGGGCAACTCTTGACGAAGCATCTGTGGGAGGCACAACCGCACGATATTGCGGCACCATCTCTGGGTCGAGCATCAGGAATTCTTCTTCGAAATAGGTTGCGGGGGATGTGCGATTATCGACAATTGATAACTGTGCGGCAATGGCCATGCTCGTGACCTCCTGCGGGTTCGGATCGAGTTCGAGAGAGCCGGTGATCCGGCGCACGGCCTGGCCGCCGAGCAGATCGGAGACTTTCAAATCCGTTTGGCTCTTGGGCGCGAATGTAATCACCTTATGGGCCAGCACCGTTCCATTGGACGCTCTTGCGATTATGGTTCCGTGCACGGTTTGGGTCAGCTCGTTGACCATGGTGATCGTGCTCTGATAACCGCCGTTTTCAATGAAGAATGGCGCGACCAGCGGCATAGTCATGTTCATATCCGTAACCTTGATGTTCGGGTTGCGGGGCTGTGCGGGAGTAATAGGTCCGTGCTGAGGCGTTTTCTTCTGTGCAGCCTGCGAGCTAGTCTGTCCGAGGCCGATACCAGCCAAGCTAACTGCCATTGCTGCACAAATTATGGTACACGAAAATCGAGACATTTGTTCTTCTCCTATCTGTCTGTTTCCGGCGCTTTGAGCGTCTTAAGAAATTCGATGAGTGCCCCTTGTCGATACGGGGTGAGCGCCCGGAATGCCTGCTGTGAGTCGAGCGCTTCGCCAAAATGGTTGAGAATGGCTTCACGAATGGTCGTGAACTGCCCGTGATGGAAGTAGTTCGGTTTGCTCCCGGCGGTCCAGAGGCGGCGCGTGAGGAAGCGCTCATTTCCGGCGACAAACTCGGCCGACCCGGGCGCGGCGTTCTGGTTGAGCACTTCGCGATTGGGATCGTTCGGGCCGCTGCAGATATCGTGCAACTTGAAATCCGTATAGAGCGGTACCATGACGACGCCGTTCACTGGTTTTAATCGCGGCTGCGGCAAATCGCCGCGGCTGAGATCGACTGAGAGAATCGGAGCTTGTCCGAGCTGCAGATTGCCGTGGGGATTGTAGGGATTCGGCTCAGTGTAGATCCAGCCGTTCCGATCCAGTGGCAAGGCGGGAATGTGGCACGAGGCGCAGCCGATCTGGCGGAACAGCGATTCGCCGTCGCGAACGGCCTTGCGCAACACTGGATCGTGAGGCTCAATTTGCTGCGGAACGGGCAGCGCCGCTTGAAACGCCGTAACGGCAGTGATATCGGCGCGGGTCAGTTCGTTGACCACACCGTCACCGTCTGGATCGGTTCCGATACCGAAGCGCTCGGTGGCTTGCATGCCGAGATGTTGATTGAATGCGTTGATTGTGAACACGCGCAGCGAGACGACATTTCCCGCCTGGCTGAAGGGCAGAATCAATAAGCTCGGCGGATGGTCCGCATCCGAAGAAG
Source organism: Bryobacteraceae bacterium (assembly GCA_036379475.1). Lineage (GTDB taxonomy): Bacteria > Acidobacteriota > Terriglobia > Bryobacterales > Bryobacteraceae > Bog-105. The sequence continues at coordinate 73,619 of DASVGP010000206.1, forward strand.
CGGTCGATTGTGGCGGAAGGCCCTGGACAGCGGAGGTATCCCAGGAGCCGTCTGGATTTCGAGCGAGCACGCCGAAGGAAATGCCTTTTGACATGAGCGCGGCGCGCTGGCCTGGGCGAAGGCGGTCGCGAATCGATTGCAGGTCAGCTGTGATCTGCCGGGCCAGCATTTCGTAATATCCGGAGCCGAACATGCCGGGAGTCGACCGGCCATTGGCAATCGACTGCAAAGTCACTGGTTCGCCGCGTTCGTCCACTGCGCCATCCGTTGGTACAACGTCATTCGGATTGAATGTCGCGAAATCGAAGCGCTGGCCGAGCACGAATACGTTGGTCGCGAAATCGCCCATACCGCCTAAAACCGGTTCGTTGTGACATCCGGCGCACGAATTTGCCTCCGGACCCGAAACGCGATTGCGCGCACGCGGAAAAACAAGCGGAGCATTCGGGTCGGACAGCGGCGCGCCGGTGCCCTTCGTGAGCGGCCGGCCAGCGCCATCGTCCGAAGTGAAATGCGCTTCAAACAACTTGCGGCCGTAGCGAATCAGCGCTGGTACTGAAATGTTGAACTCGTCTCCATCTTGCAGATGGCGCGGAACAGCTAATTCGCTCCCAATTTGCGGCTTTCCGTCAGACGCGGCAAGCGATAGCGATGCGATCATTGCCGTCGCCATAACGACAGCCGCGATTTCTGGTGGCTTACGCTTACACATACAGCACTCATGCGGCCTAAGTCCAGTCAGCACGTACTCTGTACTGGCTATAACTCAGATCAACTTGTTAGCGAGTGTAAACGGAAGCCGCGGGCAATTAAAGGCAATTCGTTAGCACAAATCCGACTTTCGTTAGCCCACTTCCGACATTCAGCCGCCTTGTGTGTCCGGCTGCGCTCCACACGTCTGCCTGAATTGCTGTGGAGACATTCCCATGTGTTTTCGGAAGTCCCGCGTAAAGTGGGAATGGCTGCGATATCCAACGGTGATTGCGATCGCTTTCACTTCATCATCTGAGGCCAGAAGCAGGTGTTTCGCTTCCTCCATGCGCAGGCTTCTGATGTATTGGCGAAACGGCGCATGCGTTTGCTTCTTGAAAAGGCGGCGTAAATGATCTTCACAGATTCCAGCGCTACGGCTAATATCTTTGATGGAAATATCTGGCTCTGCAAACTGCTTTTCCAGTAAGGCACGGATGCTCTCCACCCGCTGATCACTGACATTGCGATAAGTGGACAAGACCGCCCCCCCCAATGACCTTTTGCTAAGGCCAAGACCGGGAAAAGCATATCCGAAGACACCGCACGCTGGCAATGGAACCGTCGTACTATTCCCCTCATGTATACGCCTCCGTACGCGCTTCCAAAAAGCGAGCTAGGCCAGTATAAAGTCGGGTTTGTGCTAACGAATTTTCTTTAATTTGCCGGTAGTTTAATTTACACTCGGACCGGATCGCATCATAACAAGGTATTTGAACATGGATCTGAAACTGTCTTCGGCGGTGTGCGCTGTCATCCTGGTTTGTAGCGCCTCAGCTAGTCAAGTGCAACCGTGCCGACCGTTTACGCCTCAGCAAAAAACTGAAGTCGAGACGTTCGTCCAGCAGTGGTTCAAACTGCCCCCAACGCAAACCGTATCCGTGGTCGATAGCAGCACGGTCGATTCGGCCTGCTATAGAAAGCTCGTGTTCCGCGCGAGCGTACCCGCTCCCCTGCTGACTTTATATTTGGCGCCGGACGGAAAACATTTGATATCTGGGTTCATGGACCTCAGAGTAGATCCCGTTGTTGCACAGCATAAGATGCAGGAACAGTTGAACGCTCGATTAACCGCAAATGCGTTCCTGACTTCAGCGGATAGCACTGCCCCTATAAAGATGGTGGTGTTTGCGGATTTCCAGTGCCCCTACTGCCGCCGCTTCTTCGAGATTGTACAGCAGTTGACGGGCGAAGAACGGTCTAAAGTGCAAATCATTTATCGGCAATCTCCGCTAAACATCCATGCTTGGGCTCACAATGCTGCTGAACTGACCGAGTGCGTCGCCCTCCAGGATAAGGGTGCCTTTTGGAAACTGCATGATTTTCTGTTCGCAGACCAGGAGGAAATATCGACAGAAAATCTTCAGAGCAAAGTTCTGGACTTCCTGTCCCACAAGACCACAGTCTCTTCCAAAGCTGTTCTGGCTTGCATGAACGAGAAGCGGTTTGAAGCCCCTCTTCAGCAGGATGAGCAGCTCGCAATGGATCTGGGCATCAATGTCACTCCATCTGTATTTATAAACGGCCGGAGAACCATTATCCGCTCGATCAAAGATCTTAGAACCGCTTTGGAATCAGCCAGACCGGAAAGAGCCGATGCCGATATACTGGCTTGTTCATCCAAGGAGCCGAAACTGGCTGGCTGCGTGAAACGAAGTCAAGCCGCACCCACCACTTTTGTTGAGCGCTGACATTGTCGGTATTTACCCAGCGCAAGCCAAGCCAGCATGCAACTTGTGATCCCGCCCAAATTCATAGTTCCGATGGCTGATCGCTCACGTAGGAATCGGTGAGCCGATCCTGCGGCGCGCGTCAGCAAGCGGTTGAGTCCCCCGCCCGCCTGGCACGCGCTCGCGATGCCGACTACGGCACCGCCCAGCAGTTCTCCCGATTGTTCGCGTTCTTCCGCAATCCGCGGCGGGACGATTTGACCGATCCGGGTGAAATCGAGGGAGGCGGCCGGAGTAGTGGCGGAGCAGATCGCGGATCCCGCTCGCCATCGAATGCCGCACAGCTTGCGGCGGTAGGCTTGCGCCGCAGGCGCATCTTCGAATTCTCACATTTGCCACCGGCGGCGGCCCTATTTTTTCCTCGTTGACTTTTAACCGGCGCTGCCTGCTGGGACGCGATGCTCTGCTGCAATTGATTGACCTGTTGCTGCAACTCCCTGATAGCCGAAACGGTGTTGCGCTGCCCCCAGGTCATTCCCAACACAAATCCCCCCAACAGGATGGCGATGCCGATCCAAACCCAGCTCCAGGTCAGCTCACTACGGGTCCGTTGCATCAGCTCTGCCGTGAGCGCGCGCAAACGCCCCGTGGCTTGAATAATCCGCTCTGTTTCTTTTTCCACTGCGGGCGCCAGGCCGGTGTAGCGGCTGGTGGAGCTGCCGGGCCCGGTCTGCGCAAACTGCAGGTGCCGGCGGCGATCCATTGCTCGGTTTCGATCGCCGGCTTTTGCGCCCGACGAGCGTGCGTCTTCACAAATTCGTGAATGGTACTGGGTGCCACGGTAAGCTGCAGGTGCTCGCGCAAAAACGTCTACGGGAAGCCGCGGAGTCTGCTGCCTATCTGTCGCTCGAAGAGCAATGCAAAGGCTGGTTCGCGAAATTACCCAAGGCCGCGGGCGATCTTTGGAAGTGGTGTCTCGAACAGAACCAAGGAACGATTTCAGCAGCCGGGGACCAAGAGGCCGGGTGCTCGCTCGATGGCGAATCCGATGGCCGCATCGAGCAAGGGAGCGCGCAATGAGCGCGCCCTTCCCGCTTGGTCCGGTTCCGATCCTTCGCGGCAGCCGCTACGCCGCGTACTCTCTCAGCCTGTTGGCTTCGGCCTGCGCGGAGCAGAAGGGCAGACTACGCGCCCTGGTCTTGCTCTTCGATTATCTGGCGTCGGGTGCAGGCGGCCGCAAACGGGAACTCATAGCCAAGGAGATGCAAGCGTTGCTCGATTTATACGAGGCAGTCTGGTGCGAGCTTGACGATGCTTTCGGCGCTCGGACTATTCGCTCGGCCAGGGAGGCGGTGGAGCAGCAACAGGTGCCGTTCTCTGTATCGTCGCAGCGAGAATTGTTTCTATGATTCCGAACAGGACGATGGCAATTCCCGTCTTCGATGAAGTGGTATCGGCTATGGCCTTCCACCGCCGCGAAATGCGGTTCCGCGCGCGGCTGTTTCGCAACGAACCGATGACCATCGCGCTGCTCACGGATCTGGGAGACGACAATCCGGGGTTGTCGATTACGAACGGAATCGAATACGCCGTGGGCGCGGTTCTGCAGCGTTGGCCAGAAATCAATCCGGCCCGGCTGGTTATCGTGGAGCACTACGACGACCGGCTCGCGCATACACGGGCATCCACGCGAGCGCGGCGCATCCTGGAAACCGGCCGCGAAAATGGCGAATCCTTCGATCTCGTTACGTTCGATGCAGCAATAGAACGATTGCGCGAAGTGGCGGTGGGCGTGAGGCGGTACGAGCCTATTTGGAAGCACACAACGAAAACCGCTGTGGAGGATTTGATCGGCGCTCATTTGCCCTGACAACGCCGCCCTATAGGTCAGGGTTCTTATATTCTTCCACCGCGTTCCGAAGCCGGCTGTCGAATACCCGGAGTCGGCGCACAAAATTATGGAATTCCCGCGGCGCCTGGGGAGTCTTTTGTGCATAGTCTTCCGCGATCTTTCGCAGCTGGTTTTCAAGAAACCAGAGTCGGTTTCGACTTCGCGTAAGGCCTTCGTGGCGGCTCTCCCGCTCTTTTGACGATAACCTTCGCAGTGGAACACAAATGGGACGAAGTACATCTTTCAGAAAGGGCTTTGCCGGCGAAGTATTCGGTTCGCGATCGGCAAGTTCCGTCCATAGTTTTTGATGCTCCGGCGATTGATTGACTATTGCGACGGCAAATGCCTCGCCACAGCGGAACGACTCGTAATCGAAACGCGCGGATCGGCTTCCGAACCAGCCGCGTAGCTTGTACCAAAGCGATTTGTAGCGAATCAGTCCCAATCCGGATTTGTAAAGAGACAGAACGCGTGCAATCTCTTCGGTGGCGTTGCGAGATAGATCGTCACTAGAGCTGGCTGGATCGATGGACATCTCTAGATTCGATAGTAGCGAAGGAGAAAACGGAGAATCGCCGGCTCTGGCAACAACGCCGATCTTTCGCGAACCTTCTCTCCCTATCTTTTCCTGCGTTTCTTCGGGCGGCTCGCCTTTCGCTTGGCTTCGCGAGCGTCGACCGCGTTCTTGGCCCGCGCGGATCGCTCCTTTGGAGTCAGCTTTTCCCACGCTTTCGCTCCGCCCAGTTTCCCTCCGATTCTGCCTTGCTGCCGGAAATATTCCAAAACCTCTTCGGGCAGCTTTTTCTTGGGCATTCTTTGCAATCGTAACCCGGTCTTGATAGGAGAGTTGTAGCCGCGCGCATTTTACAATACATTGTGCTTGCTATCAAGAGGGGGTCTTGATAAAATAGCTTGCAGGGAGATAGATAGCGATGGAGCGGAACAAGGCACTGAGGCTCATCAACGATTTATACGGGTTGGAATCCGGCTACGTGCAGGACGCCCTTGAGAAGCTAGGCCCTGCGGCTCTGTCCGACCGAGCGGTTGCGTGGATTGCGGACAAGCAGCTGAACGAAGAGCGGCGCAAAGGGCTGTGGCTTCAGCGGGTAGCTGCGTATCAGGAGCAGCATCCCCACCTTGGCTGGCAAGCCTGCGAGGAAAATATCGGGATGGACCTGCGCTAGCTATGCATCGGGGGATGCCGACCACGGCCTAAAACACCACGGCATTCCAAAATGCCGATAACACGGTGCCGCAAGCCAAAATGTAAAAAGGGTCCAGCCGAAGCCGGACCCTTATTTCTTGGGCAGTCATCGCCGTCCCCGGCTGTACTGCACTACTACTTTACCCGAAGCCCGAGTGCTTTGAGAAAATTTGCGTTGCATTGGAATTCTAGCCTTACGTCCCGAGCCCGATGGACCGCTCTTTGCTCTGCTGGCACTAAATCTGCGGATTCCTGTGAACGGTTCAGTTCAACGCCAGCGCCGGATACACGGTGCGGTTTCCGGGAACTCCCTCATTCCAAGCAACTCGGCGTGGATGCTGGAAGTCTCTGTTGGTCAGGCGGTCATCCACGTCTGAAGCAGATTGTACAGCAAACGGGACCAGTGGATTCGATGGCAGCGGCGACTCCTATTCTTGGCGGAAAATCCTAGCGCGGAGGTTTGGAACCCCGGCAATGAGGGGTTCCAAAAGGGAACTCTTTTCCCAAGCCCTTACTGAAGATTTTCTCCCGTCCACCGGTCGCGATGTGCCCAGAACGGGCACTGCGGGCAGACTTCGCCCTCGGGATAGTCGATCCCTTCCTGATGCGGACAACCGATAATGCGGTCTGCCATGGCGATCGATTTGGCTCCGTGTTGCCGGAGAAACGCCAGAATCTCGTGTGTCACCGCCAATATTCGCGGCGACGTTCTTCGTATTCCGAAAACCAGCGTTCCAAAGCGGTCGGCTCCGCTCCCTCTGCCGGCACAATCGCCACCGCCGCCTTACTCGCCCGCCGGTCGTCAGGGCCGTAGAACGCAATGGTTGCCGCCGGATAACCCCGAAATCCGCGATTCGCTTTTTTCTTTAAGGGCGAGTCCGGCCGGAGTCCGGCCGGCGTTTGATCTTCGAAGACATTCGCATCCCCACAGCGAGGGTATCAGGAAAACGTCTTTTCCAGGCTGGCCGCCTCGCTGGGCGGGCCATTTGTCCAACAGCTTGTTGGACAATCTCATCGACGCGTGCGAAACGCGGATAAAGACACTTGCCATTGTCGCTCGCCAGAAGTTACCCATCTGGCTTCCCAAACTGATCCTGCGGTTTTCTGGGGCGGGGAGTACCGGGCCTAACAGTGCCTGTCGGCGCGGCGATCTTCCACGTCCGGCCCTGCTATTCTGCGAATCGCTTGTTCCTCGGCAGTGAATGCGATGCGTGTTTCAGTGCAATCGACCTTGGTCAGCCGCATCAATCGAATCCGCGCCAATAACATCCCAAGTCAATAGCTCCCGATATGTGCGGCCAATCCTTTACGAATACGCGCAGATGAGTGGCCGAACTTGGAATCCAACAGTTGTAACGAGATAGCGGGCTGGATGGTCTCACAGATTGATCAGGGCCTCCCGCCTGGCGCACCGCCGGAACACAAAAGAAGCCTCAGAATAAACGATGGACAGGAAAGGTGAAGTTTTAGCTCGGTCTGCGCACGCGCCCGTCCGCCGTTCAACGAATCAAGAGGTCCAGAAATGGATTATGCGTCGTTTCGGGTTCGTGGTCGAGACCGCTTGGATCGAGCAAGCGCGCGCCGTTCGGGATATGTCCCAGGAAAGGGGCAAGCCGGATACGTGCCCGTCCGCGAAGTGGGCTGCAGTTGAAGCGGCATTTCACCATTTCGGCATTAATCAACCCCGTAATGCTCTGTGCGATCAAGCAGAGCAAGGAGAATCACGATAAGTCTATAGAGCGGATGCGCAATGTGGGCAGAGGACTGCATAGCCTTTTCGGTGAAGCTGCACTGGTGTATAAGGAGTGCCGGTATGAACGGGAAACAAGCGAAAGAACTGCACGACAGTCCCGAGCTCCTTAGAAGGCTCGCAAAATATATCAATTCATTTCGCAACACCGAGTTGGAAAATCTCCACGCCGGAACGACACCCGCCAGCAAGAGCGGCGACTTCTCGGATGTGAAGGTGGTATCCCCGTTCGGCGAAATTCTCTGGCCGGAGCTCTCACAATTCAACGATCAAGAGATGAAGGCGCTCATGATCGATGTAGTGAACCATACGTATCTCGTGCTATTCAGCATCTTTGGCGTCACGGATAGCCGGTGTCAAGAACTCATTAACACGCTCAAAAACATGACCCACAGCCCGGATGGGTGGAGCCGAAGATGCCGTTTGGAGCCAAGGACGGAAGGCGGTTCGGAAATTACTGACCGGATTATGAGAAAATCCGTTGCTCCTTAGCCGAAAGGAATTCACGCCGCTTTTTTAGCTTTTTTGATCTTTGCCCAGCGGAGCTTTTGCGCTTTGGCTATGCGCGCTCTCGCTTCCGCGCTGAGCGTTCGTTTGCGAGCCGGAGTGTTCGGAACAATTGCTGTATGGCCCATCCCGGTGTTTGTTTGTAGTTGTCGTCCTGGCCGGTGCCCTAACAATTGACGAATTTCCGCAATCTGTACATCCAGCTTTCGACCTTGTTCCTCGAGTCCGGCGAGCGCCGCTTCCCATATGTTGTTGTTAAGTGAAAAAGCCATCAGCTATAGAGTACAAACATTGAAATCCGACACTCCGAATGCAAGTAATGAAGCGTAAATGAAACGGTCTTTTTTATCCCGAGGCAAGCCGGAACTGGGCCAGAGCGATGCGCTCTGACCCTTGGTGGATGGTTTATCCTTTGTGCGGCTGGCGAACGGAAGGCTTTCGCACCTGAGCGATCCATGCGCCGGCAAAAGCACCGCAAAAGCTAGCGAGCTGCGATGCCATGGGGCCGATGTGTGCCCGATCCACGCCGATGGACGCAGTGCAAAATCCAAGAAAGCTCAGGCCAGCTATCTTGTAAATGTTGACCGTCGTCATTTTTACGATTGTAAGCGGGGCCGGGAAACCAGGAAAGGTTTATGCCGATTGATAGCCTAATCACCATCGCATTGACGGTTTGCGCATTTATTGCCGGACTATATGCTGCCCGGCTATGGCTGATGGCAAGTAAAATCGGGCCGGAGCCTGGATGGGCGGTCGAGCCGGCGGATGAAATGCTTTCGCAAATGGGTTGGGTTTCAGCCCTGATCGAAGCATCAGTCAAATCCGGTGAATTGAATAGACGGGCGGCAAAGTGGACCGCAGTTGCAGTTCTGCTCGGGACCATCTCAAGCGTCCTTAGCAATTTGCCTTGAGGACGATCTGCTGCGGATCGCATACTGAATTCTTGCTCATCAATTTCCTCATCGGCTAGAACCTTGTGAATGTCTGGTCACGGCAGGATTGCGGTTCCGAAGCCATGCACCGAGCAATGCTACTGCTGCCGATCCCTGGCTTTTGGGCGCTGGCGGCTCGGGAGCCGAAGTGTTTCGCATCCGTAGTGTGCTGTAGCGGACTGTGCAGGCTTTGAGCCTCAAGCGCGCGGCTTCCTCTGCAAAGGCCCCGCAGGTTCGGCTACGGGAGACCGACGATGAGCGGTGAACACATCCTGCCGTCTTCTGCAAATCTGTCCGTTCCGGCACGCGGTTTCTCATAACTGGACGCGATCATGGCCGGACGGCGTGCGCTGTCAACGGCCTGCCCGCTCCATTCGCCGCGCCTCCTTACGTCGGCTTGACGGCTCCCGTGTTGGCCGTTTCCCTGCGGTGACAGCGCCCTTCATTCCGCCCGGCCTTTCCAATGCTCGCGTCATGAGAAACCGCGACGCCAAGAAAGGAACAGACAATGCAGAATACAGAACGGCAGAATATTTACACCAGCATCACCGCGAAGATCGTTGCCTCGCTCGAACAGGGCGTCCGCCCGTGGATCAAACCGTGGAGTGGAGAGAACGCTGCGGCGCGAATCAGCCGCCCCTTACGCCACGACGGTACTCCATATTCCGGCATCAACATCCTGATGCTCTGGGGCGCGTCCGTCGAGCAGGGCTTCATTTCTCCGAGCTGGATGACATTCCGGCAGGCGCTGGCTCTGAATGCGCACGTCCGCAAGGGAGAGAAGGGCTCGCTGGTTGTTTACGCCAGCACGTTCACGCGTACCGAAGAAGACGCCGAGGGGCAGGAGATCGATCGCGAGATCCCGTTCCTCAAGAGCTACACAGTGTTCAACGTTGAGCAGATCGACGGCTTGCCCGAACACTACTATGCGAAGCCCGAGCCGAAGTTCAACGATGTTCAACGAATCGAGCATGCCGAGGCGTTCTTCGCAGCGACTGGCGCCGAGGTTCGCTACGGTGGCGGTCGTGCCTACTACGCGCAGGAGGCCGATTACATCCAGATGCCGTGCATCGAGAGCTTCAGCGATGCCGAGAGTTTTTACGGGACGCTTGCACACGAGAGCTGTCACAGCACGAAGCATCCGTCACGGTTGAATCGCGACTTTGGCCGCAAGGTCTGGGGCGACGAAGGTTATGCCCGCGAAGAGCTGGTCGCCGAGTTGGGTGCGGCATTCCTTTGCGCTGATCTTGAAATCACGCCGGAAGTGCGGGAAGACCATGCATCCTACCTGGCCACCTGGCTGGCGAAATGGCCAGCTGGCCATTTGTCTATTAATCACCCGCAGGAAATAATGTGAAGGAAAAATGCTTTTGGCTCGAGGGGCACGCGCTTTTTGCCACTCGCAGGTTGATTTTGCTGCGCATTATTTCGGGCATAAAATCCTTGGCTGTTGTTGAATTAACAAACAGTCAAGGAGGCTGTCATGTCCGATAATCACCACGCCTTGATCTCGCAATTGAAAGAGACCCTGGCGCAACAGCGGTATAACCCGATGGTTGTGCACAACTACTGCCGGAATGCCGAAATTTTTCTTTCCTATCTGGAGGAGCAAAAAATCAGCCCTGAGGCGGTAATGCCGGCAACAGTTTCGAAATTTCTCGGCCTCGCCATTCAGCAGTTTCGTAAGCGCCACGGCCATGCTCCGGCACCCCGTTGGGAGAGTATTCCAAGAGCTGGGATTCACGGGCTCTTGCGCCTCGCCCTGAAGCGCTGGCCACCCGAGATGGCCACATCCGACACTCGCGAACTTCTCTGCCGGGAGGTATGCAACCAGTATCAAACGTGGCTGCGCGAGGAGCGGGGACTCGCAGTGGCATCAATCGACGCCCTGATGTGGGAGGCCCGGAATTTTTGTGCCTGGTACATCGGGCGTATCAACAACGCCAGCTTCATGGGGCTCGGCATTGGGGATCTGGATGCTTACTTTGAGGCGCGGGCACGCGGACTGAGGCGGAGATCTTTGAAAGATGTGGCTGAACGGCTGCGTTCATTTATTCGCCACCTCCACAGAACTGGGCATATTGCTGACGATCTGGCCCCACAAGTCATCGCTCCGATGCTTTATGCCTACGAAACGATCCCCTCTGCGTTGAGCTTGGATCAGATTGCGGCCGTTCTGAAGTCCGCGCGGAAGAATCAGTCCCCGATGGGATTGCGAGACTACGCCATCCTGCAGCTCTTGGCGACCTACGGACTACGTTCTGGAGAGATCACGCACCTAAGGCTGGACGATATCGACTGGCGTGCGGATATCTTGCATATCCGTCATTCCAAAACCGGCGCGCAGTCGCTTTTGCCGCTGATGGAGCCGGTAGGAGAGGCGCTGATCAATTATTTGCGGCACGGGCGTCCGAAAACCGAGTTGCGGGTGATCTTCGTTCGCACGCGTGCTCCCTATCGTCAGCTCTCCCGCGCTGGAATTTACAGTGCAGTCCGTCGGCGAATGGAAGCGGCAGGCGTGAAACCGAGCGGCAAACGCGGCCCGCATATCTTCCGGCATGCACGCGCCGTCAGTCTTCTGCGAGCATCGGTCCCACGAAAAATCATTGGCGATGTGTTGGGCCATCGCTCGACGGAAGCGACGATTCCCTATCTGAAACTGGCCACGGAGGACTTGCGCGCCATAGCTCTGGAGATACCGGGACAGGAGGTGCGCTCATGAAAAGCTGGCCCGATACAGACGGCGGCATCATCGCTCGTTATCTACAGCAGCTCCGCCTGCGCTGTCCGACAAGCCCCTTCCATTATCGCCAGGCACTCTGCACCTTCCAGGAAGTGGTTCAGCTTCAACCATCGCCCTTACAAGTTAGCCGGGATGCGCTCGAAGCCTGGCTGCATGAACGATCCGTTCATTGGCCCCAATCGACACTGCTGCATCGGGCCCGTATCGTCAACTGCTTTCTCGAGTTCTTGGCAAAGGAGAAATTGATCGCCAGCAACCCTGTCGCCGATCTTCGGGCAGAATACTGCGTGAAAAGCAGCAAAGCGATCTGGCGAGCCTTGCTTGCTCCCGATGCCGATCAGGCGCTCGAAGCGCTTCGTCAGTTTCCGCCTTTCGGCAGCGTCCTCGGGGATCTCATGCGCAACCATATCGCGCTGATGCGGACCAGAGGATTCCGCTATGAGACGCAAGCGCGCTGGTTATGGCGCTTCGATCGCTTTCTACAAGCTCATCCCGAGTTCGCTCGCGAGCCGGTCTCAGTCATGTTGCAGCATTGGTCCGCAGCACGCCCGAGCCCTAATCATGTTGCTGAATGCGAACGGCTGGCTCGCATCTTGGGTAAAGCCCAACATCATCTTGATCCCAGCGTCGAGTTGAAGCGTCCGGATTCACGCCCGCAGCAACAGGTCGCGCGACAATGGCGCAGACCCTATATTTACAGCCCGGAAGAAATCCGACGGCTCCTTGATATCGCTCGAACTTACCCGTCCCCCCGCGCACCATTACGCCCGATCGGCTTTTACACCATGCTGGTATTGGCCTATTGTGCGGGTTTGCGGTTGGGAGAACTTGCACGCCTGAACCTCGGCGATGTCGATCTGCAATCCGGCACGATCCTCATTCGGGAGACGAAGTTCTTCAAATCGAGAATCCTGCCGTTGACCGACAGCGCGCTTTCGGCTCTGCGCGAATATCTCGCGGCAAGGCGCCAAGCGAAGGCACCGCAAAGCCCGGATTCCGGTTTGTTCTGGCACGATTGGGGAAACGGATACTACACGACCCAGAGCATCGCCTGGGGGCTCGTCGACATATTGCGGCGGGCGAAGATTAAGCCGCCGAAGGGCAAGACAGGTCCGCGCATCCACGATCTGCGTCACTCAATGGTCGTGAATCGCATCTTGGAATGGTATCGCTCCGGGATCAATCCGCAGGAGAAACTTCCGTTCCTGGCAACCTATCTCGGACACCGCGATATAAATTCGACGCTGGTCTACATCACGGTTACGCAGGATCTCCTGCAGCAAGCAAACGAGCGCTTCCGTGCGCTCGGCGCGCATTGCCTAAATGTATCGGAAGAGGTGAAGCCATGAAGCCGGCCGATCCATTCCCCAGGCTGCTAAACGCCTTCTTTTATGAATGGATGGTCCAGCAGCGGAATGCTTCCGTTCACACCGTCCATTCCTACCGCGACACCTGGCGCCTGTTCCTCAGATTCGTCGCCCAACATCGCAAGCGAACGGTTGCTCAACTCGTATTAGCCGATCTCACCGCCTCCGAGGTGAGCGCCTTCCTGCAATATACCGAGCAGGAGCGCGGAGATACGATTGGCACACGCAACTGCCGCCTGGCGGCTTTGCGCAGTTTCTTTGGCTTCACCGCCGGCAGGGAGCCAACCGCAATCGCTCAGTGCGCCGAAGTTTTGCACGTTCCGACTAAACGAGCGCCGATCCGGGCTGCGGCCTATCTGGAACCAGATGAGGTAAAGGCCATTCTGGCTCAGCCCGATCGCTCGACCATTGCAGGTCAGCGC
>DASVGP010000207.1:0-21612 GCA_036379475.1 Bryobacteraceae bacterium
TTCCGGCGGAGTGCCTTTTTTCGCCGTCGGCGGCCTGCGGATCAGTTCTTTGCCGTCAGGTATGGCCATGCGTGCCGGTCTCTTGGTGGTAAGCGCGTCCATGCGCCTCTCTTCAATCATTTGCCCTCGATCGTTTCGCGAACCCGTTGCTGTTTAGGCGAGTGTGGAGTGCCGCGAGTTACGTAAATTAATAATCATAGCGTCGAGCGCTGCTGTTTTTTGTATATTGCGGCGAACCATGCTCACCAGTTCGTCAAGCGCCTGTACGGCGCGCTCAATCCAGGCGAAGCCGACGCTCCGGGAAATGGCCCCAATCCGTTGCTCTACATCGCGATTCTGGCCGATGGGGGCGCCGGCCTGAACCGCCAGTATATCTTCGAGGATTCCGTAGCCGAGTTTCAGGTAAAAATCCAATTTTTCGGATTTGTGGCTTCCGAAGGACTCCGATTCGCGCACCCAGGCGGCAAAATTCTTCAGTTCGGCGCCGCACTCCAATGCCGAGAGCACCAGACCGCGGCGCTCGCGAAACTCTTCCAGATTGAGACTCGCCGCCACTCCCGGGCAGCCTTCGGCCAAAGCTAAGCGCAGATCCGGGTCTGCCAGGCCGTGCGCTCGGGCAAAGGCGCGCATTTCCGCATCGGAGAGCCGTCCCATGTGCAGGACGACCACGCGCGAGCGGATGGTGGGCAGCAGATCGAAGACGTTTTCCACCGTGGCGACGATGATCAGATGCGGCGGCGGCTCCTCTAAAACCTTGAGCAGAGAATTGGCCGCCTGCTCATTGGCGCGATCGAGATGGTCGATCAGAAAAACGCGATGCGACCCGGCGAGCGGCTTAAACGGCGCGCGCTCGCGCAGCAGTCGCATTTGCTGTATGCTGAGCTGGCGCAGCGGCCCTTCCGGCGCGAAGGTGAGGAAATCGGGCTGCGAAGCGAACAATAGCGGCGCCTCAGCGCGCTTTTCGGACGTCCATTTTTCCCGTTCCGCGATCAACTCTCGATTTTGCGGAAGGCTCAGGTCGTCCTGCTCGATTCTTGCCGCGCCGCCCAAAAGCACCGCGCCAAAACGGCGCGCTAAGGTAGCTTTGCCGATCCCCTCCGGACCCGCGAGCAAAATGGTTTGCGGGATGCGGCCGCCTTTGATGGCTTCTTCCAGCGTGTGGGCGGCCGCCGCGTTGCCGTAGAAATTCTCGATTAGCGCTTCCTCTGGCCCTTCGCCATCTTCTTTACTTTGCGCTTATTGGAGCCTCGGGCGACACTGGAAGCGCGCTTGGCCTTGGGCGCGGCTTTCCTGCGCGCGGTGCGTTTCAGGCGCTTGCGTTCGCTTCGATCCTCTACGTGTTTGGTATTCATCGGTCGATTTTGATTCCTGCGTACTTTTCTACGATTTTTTTCAGCCCGTAACCGGGGAAGTTTATTGTTAGTTTCGCATCCTCGCCGTCGCCCTCGCGGCGCAACACGGTGCCGCGGCCGTATTTGGGATGCTCGACCACCGCGCCTTGCCGGACCCCGCGGGCGGCCGGACGCGAATTTGCCGCCTTCGGTTGCGATGGAGCAGGTTGCACCGGCGGTTTGCGCGTCAACCCCGAAGGCGCCGGCATGCCGCGTTCGGAAAAATATTGCTTGATGTTGTCTACCGAGTTGTAGGTGCGGCCGGTGTACAGATTCCTCTTCACGGATTCACGCACGCTATGCTGCTCGGCAAACAGATCCACTTCTCCCCCATGGCTTCTGCCATGGGGCGAAAGCCTTTGGCACAGGCTGGGCGGGATTTCGCTCAAGAATCGAGAAGGCAGGCACGGCTCCAGAGATCCTGCTCCAAAACGGCGGCGATATCGCGCGCAGGTGACATAAAGACGCTTTTCCGAGCGTGTCATCCCTACATAACAAAGCCGGCGCTCCTCTTCCATGCCCGCTTCGGAATTCAGCGACCGGCTGTGCGGGAACAGGCCTTCTTCCATGCCTGCGATAAACACCGTGGGGAATTCCAGGCCCTTCGCGTTGTGCATGGTCAGCAGAGAAACCTGCGCGTGCTCGTCCACCGAATCGGCATCGGAAACCAGCGCCGCGTGATCCAGAAAATCAGCCGCCGTTTCGCCTCGTTCGGCCGCTTCCAGCGCCGCGTTGACCAGCTCTTCCAGGTTGCCCAGCCGCGATTCCGCCTCCGGCGACGTGTCGCTTTGCAGCATCGCCTGATAGCCGGTCTTGGCCAGGATTTCACGCAGAAGTTCGTGAACCGGCTTCTCACGGCTGCTCTCACCGAGATCGTTCATCAGCTTGAGAAACGAACGGATCGCCGATTCAGCCCGGGTGGCAAATGTTTTTTCCTCCACCATGCGCGGCAGAGCGCTCCACACGCTCAAGCCGCGCTCCAGTGCGTAGCTCTCGATCTGCTCCATCGTGCCTTTGCCGATGCCCCGCGCCGGCGTGTTGATGATGCGCAGCAGACCGATCGAATCGTGCGGACTGAGCAGAACTTTCACATACGCGAGCAGGTCCCGCACTTCGGCGCGCTGATAGAAGCTGAAGCCGCCCACCACCAGGTACTTCCGCCCATAGCGGCGCAGCGCTTCTTCGATCTGCCGCGACTGGAAATTCGTGCGGTAGAGCACGGCTACGCGTTCGGCGGGCTCTTTCGCCAGCAGTTTTTCGATGGTGTCGGCGATAAACAGCGCTTCGTTTTCTCCGTCGGGCGCTTCGTAGAAGCCGATCTTCGCTCCGGCGTCGGAATCCGTCCACAGCCACTTGCCTTTGCGCTGCGTGTTGTGCGCAACCACCGCGCTGGCGGCTTCGAGAATATTCTTGGTCGAGCGGTAGTTCTGCTCCAGGCGGATCACAACGGCTTTGGGAAAATCCTTCTCGAAATCGAGAATGTTGCGGATATCCGCGCCGCGCCAGCCATAGATCGACTGATCCTCGTCTCCCACCACGCAAACGTTCTGCCGCGTTTCGGTCAGCAGGCGCATCAACTCGTACTGGCTGCGATTGGTGTCCTGGTATTCGTCGATCATGACGAATTCGAAGCGGCGGTTATAGAGTTCCCGCAGTGCATCGTCGTGCTTCAGCAGCCGCACCGATTCAAGCAGCAGATCGTCGAAATCCAGGGCATTCGCCTGGCGCAGCCGCTCTTCGTAAACTTCATAAATTTTGGCCAGGCGCGTCATCTGCGGATTCGTCGCCGCCTGGTACCAATCCTGCGGCGACTCGTCGTGGCTTTTCCCGTGGCTGATGCGCGAAAGAGCGCCGCGATAGGCAAGCAATTTCTCGTCCAGCCCGAGTTGCTTGTAAATCGACTTGATGAGCGCGAGCTGCGCATCATCGTCGTAAATCGTGAAGCGCCGCGTGAAGCCGTTGCGGATTTCGGCCAGCGCATCGCCGTCCCGCCGCAGCATGCGCACGCAGAACGAATGGAAGGTGGACACGGTTGCGCTTTGGGGCGAATCGGATGAGGCCAGCAGATTGGTTACGCGCTGCCGCATTTCGTCCGCCGCTTTGTTAGTGAAGGTAACCGCCAGCACCGCCGGGCCGGGCACGTAATGCGCTTCGATCAGGTGCGCGATGCGGTGAGTGATGACGCGTGTCTTTCCGCTGCCGGCGCCGGCGAGCAGCAGCAGCGGACCTTCGACATGAGCAACGGCTTCGCGCTGCTGCGGATTGAGGCCTGCAAGAAAATCCATGAACTCGTGGGGGCAGCCATGCTTGGCTGCAAGCCGCCTCTCAGGGGCGATTCGCGGGGGGAGCCGATCTTCAGAATAACATCGGACGCCGGCTGTTCCTCGGCTTCCTTGGTAAATTGGATGTCCTATGCGTCTTTCGCTGCTCTCCATCTGCACTTTGTTGCTGCCGCTTGCGTTTCCGCAATCGGCTCCAGCGCAAAGAAGGCGGCAGCGGCCTAAGCCGCCGCAGCTTTCGGCCAAGGCCGAGACTACTCTTGCACGCTTGAACAGCTTTGGAGAACTTCCTGCCAAACAATGGCGGTATCACATCGGCAATATCCCAAACGGAGAAGACCCCAGCCTCGACGATTCCTCCTGGCCGACGATTGAGCCCCCCAGAAGAGGGCTTCCGGCCGAGGCGATCTGGTTTCGCAAAGAGGTGGTCGTTCCCAATACGCTGAACGGCTACGATCTTACAAATTCCTCTATCCAGTTCGCGTTTAATGTGGGCGCCCGAGGCGCCGCACCACTGATCATTTATCTGGACGGCCGCCGCGTAGCCCTGGGGGCGGATCTCGCACCCATCGTGCTCTGGAAAAACGCGAAACCCGGGGATCACGTTCTCATTGCGGTCAAAGCACTGACTACCGGATCGAACAAATCGTTTTACAGAGCCCGGATCTCGGTCACCACCGATCCCGCGCGCCCCAACCCCAGCGATTTTTACAAGGAGATCGAATCCGATAGCTGGATGCTGTCCGCGCTTCCTGGCGGCAAAGCGCAGATGCACGTGCTCGAAGCGGCGGTGGATGCGGTCGATACGAACGATCTCGACGAGGGCAACCAGGCCGGCTTCGACGCATCGCTGAAGAAAGCCCAGCAGATTTTAGACCCGCTCAACCCGCTGCTGAAAAAGGCCGACATCCACATAGTCGGCAATTCGCATATGGATGTGGCTTGGCTCTGGCCTTGGACTGAAACGGTACATACGGCCCGCCATACCCTCCGAACCTCTCTGCAGTTGATGAACGAATACCCGCAATACACCTACACGCAGTCGACGGCGCTGTATTTCAAGTGGATGCAGAACAAATATCCGGCCATGTTCAAACGGATTCAGGATCGGGTGAAGCAGGGCCGCTTTGAGCTAGTGGGCGGCATGTGGGTTGAGCCTGACTTGAATATGCCCAGCGGCGAATCGCAAGTGCGGCAAATCCTGTACGGGAAGCGCTATTTCGAGAAGAATTTCGGCGTGAATGTCCGAATCGGCTGGAATCCGGACAGTTTTGGATATAACTGGCAGCTTCCGCAGATTTACAAGAAGTCCGGCATTTGCTATTTCGTTACACAAAAGATGAGCTGGAATGACACCAACAAATTGCCGCTCAAACTTTTCTGGTGGGAATCTCCCGACGGCAGCCGGGTACTCACCTATTTCCCGCACGGGTATGGAAACCGTACCAACCCAATCACGATGGCCGAAGACTATTCGCTATTGGCAAAGTACAACCCGGGCATCCACCAGATGATGTACCTCTACGGTGTCGGCGACCACGGCGGCGGGCCCACACGGGTCATGGTGAATCAAGCATTGCATTGGCAAAAGCCGGATAAGGTCTATCCTCATCTCGAGTTCGGCACGGCCCTCAGTTTCTTTCAGAACGCTCAACAGAATCTGGCTACCAACAATCTTCCCGTGTGGAATTACAAGACGTTTGCTGCGGGAGATACGACTCTGCCGCAGCCGCCAGCCGGCAAAATCAGCCTTCCGATTTGGGACGACGAGCTCTACCTTGAGTTTCACCGCGGCACTTACACCACCCAAGCGGCTCAGAAGCGCAATATCCGGGATAGCGAAGAATGGCTGCTGAATGCGGAGAAATATTCGTCGCTCGCTTGGCTCGGCGGGGAGAAATATCCGGATAAAACTCTGACCACGGCCTGGGAGAAAGTCCTGATGAACGAGTTTCACGATCTCGCGGCCGGCTCGGGAATCGCCGACATCTACCGAGACGCTGCGAAGCAATTTCAGGTGGTCCACTACAAGGCGAACCAGGCGACCTCGCAAGCGCTGGGGCTGCTAACCTCCTATATCGATACCGAGACCCCGAAAGGCACAGCATCCTTATTGGTTTTCAATCCCATGGCTTGGAAGCGCACCGATATTGTGAAGGCCAAGGTACAGTTGCCGGAAGCCGCGCAGAGCGTTTCGATCACGGACGCCCGGGGACATAAGCTGCCGGTGCAGATCCTCGGCCACACATCGGCAACACACACTTTCGACCTCCTGTTTCTTGCCAGGAATGTGCCGGCGCTCGGTTACGAAAAGCTCACTGTAGCTCCTGCTGCATCCGCAAGTCCTCACTATGGACTTCAGGTTCACGGAACCACGCTTCAGAACAAATATGTCCGCGTGGTGGTCGATCCGAAAACCGGCTGCATCACCAGCCTATACGACAAGTTGGCGAAGTTCGAGACCATAGCCAAAAGCGGCTGCGGCAACCAGCTTCAAGCGTTCCACAATAATCCCACTTCGTTCGATGCCTGGAACATCAATCCGAATTACTGGAAGCATCCGTATAGCCTGGGTCCGGCCTTCGTGAAGGTAGTCGAATCCGGCCCGCTCCGCGCCGAGGTTCAAGTGGAGCACGCCACGAAGAAATCCAAGTTCATACAGGACATCGTTCTCTATGCCAGCCTCGACCGCGTGGACGTGGACAATCACATCGACTGGCACGAGCATCATATTCTACTCAAAGCCGCATTCCCGCTGTCCGCCTCCGCTCCTTATGCGACTTACAACATTCCCTACGGCAACATCAAGCGCCCAACCACGCGCAATAACTCAGTGCAGAAGGCGAAATTCGAGGTTTCCGCCATTCGCTGGGCTGATCTGGGGAATAGCAGCCATGGATTCAGCCTTATCAATAACTCGAAATATGGTTATGACGACAAGGGCAATGTCTTGCGGCTGACCTTACTTCGTAGCGCAACGTCTCCCGATCCCACGGCAGACCTGGGAAAGCAGCATTTTGTCTATTCGCTTTATCCGCACGCGGGGACCTGGAAGCAGGCGCTGACTCCACGCCATGGGTGGGATTTCAATTACAAGCTCAAGGCGATTCAAGTAGAGAAGCACGCGGGTTCTATGCCGGCCGAACACTCGTTTTTCAGCGTCGAGCCGGATAACGTCATTTTGACCACAGTCAAGAAAGCGGAGGACAGTAATGCGCTGATTCTGCGCTATTACGAATGGGCGGGCAAGGATACGCAGGCCAAAATCCAGCTTCCGCATGGCGCCACATCGGCCATCGCGACGAACCTGATGGAAATCCCGCACGGCGCGCCGATCCCCATCCACGATAACTCGGTAACCGTCGAGGTCAAGCCCTATTCGATAGACACGATCAAGGTCGAATTCTCCGGACGCGGCCCAGAGTACTGGGCCCAGCGATAGGTCTCGATAGACTGTATGGCATGACAACCGCCAACGCACAGATCACAGCATTCCGTAAATTGCATGCCGGCGGATGTTTCGTCATCCCAAACCCATGGAACCCGGGCACGGCCAAGTATCTGCGGCATCTCGGATTCCGTGCGCTCGCGACCACCAGCGCCGGTTATGCGTTTGCGCAGGGACTGCCCGATGGCGCCGTGAGCCGGGATGACATGCTAACTCATATCTCCGAGATTGTTGAGGCGACCGACGTGCCCGTGAATGCCGATTACGGTACCGGCTTCGCGGACGAGCCGGAACAAGTAGCACAAAATGTCAAGAAATGTATCGCCACGGGAGTCGCCGGTCTGTCAATTGAGGACGCTACCGGCGATGCAAGTAAGCCGCTATACGAATTTTCGCTGGCGGTTGAGCGAATCCGGGCCGCACGTGCCGCCATCGACGAATCCGGCTCGGGTGTCTTGCTCACTGGGCGAGCCGAATGCTATTTGGTCCGCCATCCCGATGCATTTGCCGAATCGATCCGTCGGCTGCAAGCTTACAAGGAAGCGGGCGCCGATGTGCTCTACGCGCCTGGAGTGAGCAAGCGCGAAGAGATGCAGGAAATCGTATCGGCCGCCGCGCCCAAGCCGGTCAACATTCTCATAGGCGCCGATTTGGGCTTGCGTGTGTTCGATTTGGAGGCAATGGGCGTGCGGCGGATCAGCGTCGGCGGAGCCTTGGCGCGTAGCGCATGGACCGCGTTTGCCGGCGCCGCCAAACCGATCGCAGAGCAAGGCAGCTTTGCCGGCCTGACCGGACTGATGTCTCACCCCGAACTGAATAGGCTCTTTGCAACCGAAGAGCGTTAATCGAGCGTTTGGACCCAGGGGTTGGTGGGGATCGATTACAACGGGAATAATGTGGTGGCCAGGGACGGAATCGAACCGCCGACGCCAGCCTTTTCAGGGCTGCGCTCTACCGACTGAGCTACCTGGCCGCCGGGACGAACGCTTCAGTTTACCAGACCCGGACTATCTGATTTGATAGAGATGACACTGCTTTCGTGACGGATATTTACCTCTCGCTGGGCTCGAATCTCGGCAGCCGGGAAGAACATTTGCAGCGTGCGCTCGATGCCTTGGCGAGCAAAGGCATTCGCATCCTGGCACGATCTTCGATCTATGAAACCGAACCGCGGGACGTGCCGGACCAGCCCTGGTTCCTGAACCTGGTTGTTGCTTGCGAAACCGATTATGCTCCGCTGCAACTGCTCGATATATTGCAGAGCATCGAGAGCGAAGCCGGGCGGGTGCGCGGCACGGAAGTAGTGCCCAAGGGCCCGCGCACTCTCGATATCGACCTCTTGCTGTTCGGCGATGTTGTGATCGATACGCCGCGGTTGACCGTTCCTCATCCGCGCATGCTGGAGCGCAGATTTGTTCTCGAACCGCTCGCTGAAATCGCGCCCGATTTGCGCCATCCGATTACGAAAAAGCCATTAAGCGAATACCTCGGCGGCGTCGCGGAGCAGCGCGTGACCCTCATTCCGCAATCGAACTGGCGTCTTCCGTAGTGGCTTCGGCAACAATGGGGACGGTTTCGATTGCAGCCAGTCGGTCCAGTTTCCGCAGGCTCGGAAACATCCAGCTCCACAGCGCAACAATGGCGATCGTTCCAATACCACCGAGGACCACGGCCGGAACGGTTCCAAACCATTGTGCCGTGATGCCCGATTCGAATTGTCCGAACTCATTCGACGCCCCGATAAAGATCATGTTGACCGCGCTCACGCGGCCGCGCATTTCGTCGGGCGTCGCAAGCTGCACCATGGTGTGGCGCACGATCACGCTTACGGTATCCGCCGCGCCCAGCAGCACAAGCATCGCAAGAGAGAGCGCGAGACTGCGGGAAACTCCGAAG
Organism: Bryobacteraceae bacterium; assembly: GCA_036379475.1. Lineage (GTDB taxonomy): Bacteria > Acidobacteriota > Terriglobia > Bryobacterales > Bryobacteraceae > Bog-105. The sequence goes on from DASVGP010000207.1 coordinate 9,015, forward strand.
ACGATGGTGACGGCGCCGAATACCGCCACGCACCACAGCATGGTCGCTCCAGCGCGCCGCCGCATCGGCCAGTGCGCCACAGTGATTCCCATGACTACCGCGCCCACGCCCGGCGCGCTGCGCAGAATGCCGAGCCCCATGGCGCCGGTGTGCAGAATGTCTTTCGCATAAACCGGTAGCAGCGCCACCGCTCCGCCCAGCAGCACCGCGAACAGGTCCAGAGAGATCGCTCCCAAAACCAGCTTGTTGCGCCAGATATAGCGCAGGCCGTTGAGCACCATGCCAAGCTGCGCCGCCTGACGCGGGCGTTCGGCGATTTTCATCTTGATGCGCGCCATGAAGAGCAACGCCAAACCGTAAGCCACCGCCGCGGAGAGATAAACGAAAACCGGACTTCCGGTAAGGCCGTACAAGAGACCGCCGATCACCGGGCCTGCAATCGTGGCGGTCTGAAAAAGCGACGAGCTCCAGGCGATCGCGTTGGGGAAATCTTCGCTGCGGACCAACAGGGGGACAAATGCCTGGCTTGCCGGTCCGTTGAAGGCGCGTACAGTTCCGTTCAGTAGTAATGCCGCATAAATGGGATAGGCGGAGCTCAGGCCGTGGAGCGTAAAAATAAGCAGCAGGAGAGAGCAGCAGGAAAAACCGGCATAGCAGGTTTGCAGAATGCGGCGGCGAGGCCAACGATCTGCCGCATGGCCCGCCACCAGAAACAGGCAGATGCCGGGCAGAAACTGCGCCAGCCCGACCAAGCCCAAGTCCAGAGGCTCATGTGTGATCGCATAAACCTGCCAGGCCACCGCGACCGATTGCATCTCTGAGGAGATGGTGGTTAAAAACCGGGCGGCCATGTAGTGGCGGAAATTCGGATAGCCGAAAGCTGCGCGCGACGATGGCCCGAGTAAGTGGAATGCCATGCAGAGTTAGCGGGCAATTAGGTGGGCAAACACCGGAAAATGGTCGGAGGCATTGTGCAAGTCTTTCCGCACATGGCCATCGCGCAGCTCGATGGGTCCTTTGGCGAAAATCCAGTCCAGAGCCAGCGCGATCTTATGGGTTCGCTCGACGCGCTGGCCTAAGGCGCTGTGGTAACCCCGGCTCTCCATGTTCTTAAGGAAGTCCGACGGAAAATACTTCGAGTTGAAATCGCCGCCCACGATGATGGCCGTTCCCGACGGATAGCGTTCGGAATCGGCCTGTACTTCGTTCATCTCTTCTTTTTGAATCTTTCCCAGGCTGCGGCTTTCGAGATGGACGTTGTAAACCACCAGTAACTTTCCAGCAAACCGAAGTTCGGTCACCAGCGCGATACGGCCCCCCAGGCGCCGCTGAAAAAACGGGACCTTCGAAGGAAACCAAGGCCGTGGCTTCCACCACCAGGATTGATGGCGGAAGCGCAGGGCTCTGATTTTCTCAATCGGCAGCTTGGTGAGAGTGGCCGATCCAATGTACGCGGGATGGCCATGGATCTCCTGGCCTAATTCTTCGAATGTAACTCCGTAAGCGGCGTTCAGATGCAGCGTCTTTGCCAACTCGGCGGCGATATCCGCGCCGTGGGTCCGAGCGGTTCCCCAATCAACTTCCTGGAAGAGGCAGAGATCGGCTGGATTGCTCTTCATATCTTCGATAACGTGCTGGACGCGCGCGCCTCGGTCGATATTCCAAGTAACAATGCGGATCGAGCGTAAGTCTCTCTCCGGCGCCGTAGCTCGGATCTCGCGCGGCGTCGTGAATACCGGCTCGACCGTATTGTTTGCCGCGGCCTGTGTACAGCCGGAAAGAAACAGCAAGCTCAAGAAGATACAAAAAAGGCGTCTCACTTGCCCGTGTAACTCACCCGCCAAATCGATTTCGAGGCATCATCGGCGATCATCAGCGATCCGTCGGGAGCCACCGCAACTCCCACGGGCCGGCCCCAAACCTCGCCCTTGCGAGTTATGAATCCCGTAACGAAATCCTGGTACTCGCCGGGCGCGTGACCACCATTCAGAGGCACACGAATGACTTCGTATCCGGCGCGCCTCTTCTTATTCCAGGAACCGTGCTCGGCCGCGAAGATATCGCCTTTATATTCGCTGGGAAACTGGCCTCCCTCGTAAAATGCCATTTCGAGCGAGGCATTATGCGGCTGCAGCAACACGTCCGGACTGATGACTTTCTTTTGTAATTCCGGATGCTTGTCCTTGTGGTTTGGGTCCCAATGGCCGCCCATATAAAACCACGGCCAGCCATAAAAACCGTCCTCGGTTACATGAGTAATATAATCCGGAACCAAGTCGTTGCCCAACTCGTCGCGCTCATTGACGGAACACCACAGTTCTCCGGTCGTTGGATCGACCGCGAGGCCAACCGGATTGCGAATGCCATACGCATAAACCTTTTCGAACTTGCCGGCGGGCGTGTATTCCAAAATGTCAGCGCGATGGACTTCTTCGGGATGGGTGTCGGGATCGTTGTCGTTGGAAGCCGAGCCCACCGAAACAAACAAGTGCTTTCCGTCGGCAGAAAACGCCAGATCGCGCGTCCAATGCCCCGCGCCGGAGGGCAGCTTTGGAATGATGGTTTCCGCCGATCCGGCTGCCTTCAGATCCCCATTCTTATAGCGGAAGCGCACCACGGAATTGGTATTGGCGATATAGACCCATTGCGGATTTTTGCCCGGCGGATAAAAGGCAATGCCGAAATTCTCGTGCAACCCGGTTGCGAAGAGGGACCGCTGCTTTGGTTTCCCACCACCAGTGATGCCGCGAAAAACCTCCAACTGACCGGCATAACTCTCCGCAACGAACAGATCTCCGTTCGGCGCGGTCCGTATCTCGCGTGGCGCCTGCAATAAAGTCGCGTACAACTGCACTTGGAAACCCGCCGGAACCTGGGGCGATGCCTTCGCCGGGCGTGGGACGATCGTTGGCGGATTGGCGACGGACGCAGCCGGGTCGGGCGGCGGAAGATCCTTTACAGTAATTTTGCGCGCGCGGCCGGGCCTCTCCTGCAGATAATTTGTGAATGCGGCTCTGCCTGTGACGACATGCTTGATTGCGGTATCTCCGGCAAATGCGGGGCAGGCGAGCAGCAACGCAGCGAGTGTTCCCGGGAAAACCACCTTGATGCTCATCGCTGGCCTGCCTCTTTATTGTTGATCGCGCGCAGATCGTCCAGCGAAAGCCGTCCGGTATAAATCGACATGCCGATCGCGCAATCGATGTGCATCGCGGTGAGCGCTGTTACATCGTCCAGCGTCGTAATACCTCCGGCTGCTGTGAGCTCATGATTTGTTCGCCCGCGCAGTTTCTCGAACCAGCCGAGATCCGTGCCCTGCATCATGCCTTCCTTATCCACATAGGTACAGAGAAAGCCGGAGCAAAACGGCTCGAAGGCCGAAATCATCTCTTCGGCCCGCCACTCGGTCGCTTCGTGCCAGCCTTTCACCACTACGCGGCCGCTCTTGCTGTCGAGCGCAATGGTGACGCGTTCGCGGCCGATGGCATCGCCGAGCGCGGCCAAAAAATCGCCGTTCGGGCCGCCCTGCGAAAAAGCCGCCGTTCCCACAATGATGCGATGAGCGCCGCAGGCCGCCAGTTCCCGCGCGCGCTCGACGCTTCGGACCCCTCCGCCGGCCCGCACCGTAGCGCGCCGCGCGATATGCTCGATCATCGCGCCGTTGGATCCTTTTCCCATGGCGGCATCCAAATCGATGGCCTGGATCTGTGGGAAGCCGGAGAACATTGCAAGCATTTCGTCCACCGGCTTGCCTTCGAGCGCTTTCTCGCGGCCCTGCACAAGTTGGACGACTTTGCCGCCCATCAGATCGATACAGGGAACGATCATGCCGGGGGTCTCACCGGAACGCGGGCGCGGGCAAGCGCGTGCTTCAAATCGCTTACCGTGTATTTGCCGTAATGAAAAATCGAGGCCGCCAGCGCCGCATCCGCTTGTCCTTCGGTGAGCACGGCGACGAAATCCTCCGGCTTGCCCGCACCGCCCGAGGCGATGATAGGAATCGTTGTTGCGTTCGCAACGGTCCTAGTCAGTTCACAATCAAAGCCGCGCTGAACGCCATCGGTATCCATGGAAGTCAGCAGGATTTCGCCCGCGCCGAGCCGCTCGCCTTGCCCGGCCCATTCCACGGCATTGATCCCTTCGTCGTGCCGGCCGCCCTTGGTGTAGACATTCCAGCTATTGCCGGACCGCCGCGCGTCAATCGCGAGCACCACGGCCTGGGAGCCGAACTCCTCGCTCAGTTCGCGAATCAACTCCGGGCGATGCACCGCGGCGGTATTGACGCTGACTTTGTCGGCGCCGGCTAAAATGATTTTCCGAGCGTCGGCCACGCTGCGTATACCGCCGCCCACGGTCAGCGGGATAAATACTCTGCGTGCGGTTCGCGCCACCAGATCCGCCAGGATATCGCGCGCATCGCTGGATGCCGTAATGTCGAGAAACACGAGTTCGTCGGCGCCTTGCGTGTTGTAACGCTCGGCCAGTTCTACCGGGTCGCCCGCATCGCGCAGGTCCACGAAATGCACGCCTTTCACTACGCGGCCATCCGTCACATCCAGGCACGGGATAATTCGTTTTGCCAGCATCAGAGGTCGAGAAAATTCTTCATCACGCGCAACCCGACGGGCCCCGATTTTTCCGGATGGAACTGCACGGCATAAACATTGTCCTGCTCCAGCACCGCCGTGTACGGTTGCATGTACAGACACGTGGCCGCCGTCGCATCGATCACGGGAGCGTAATAACTGTGAGCGAAGTAAGTGAACGCGCGTTCCGGCAGCCCGGCGAGCAGCCGCGACTGCCGGCGGGCTTCGAGCGAGTTCCAACCCATATGCGGAATGCGTGCGCTGCCCGAAAAGCGCCTGATGGAGCCGGGGAAAATGCCCAGTCCGCTGCTCGAAGGCGATTCCTCGCTGCTTTCGAACAGACATTGCAAACCGATGCAGATGCCGAGAAACAGCACGCCCGCGCGAATGCGCTCGATGACCGGTTGCCGCAGCCCCAATTCATCCATGGCGCGCATCATCTGCCCGAAATGGCCCACGCCCGGGAGGATCAGTCTTGTCGATCGCGAAACCGTTGCCGGATCGCTGGTGACTTCGTAGATTCCTCCCAGCTCGTCAAGCGTGTTCTGCACGGAGCGCAGATTGCCTGCTCCATAATCGACGATCGTGGTCATAGCAAGCCCTTGGTGGACGGAAGCTGATCCTTTAATCGTTCGTCGGTGGAGCAGGCGTAGCGCATCGCTCGCGCAAAGCATTTGAAGATGGCTTCAATCTTGTGATGATTCGAACGGCCGTAGAGGACCTTGGCATGCAGATTCGCCCCCGCGTGATGCGTAAAGCCGAGAAAGAAGTCTTCCAGAAGCTCGGTTTGCAAATCCCCGACGTGAACCACATCGACCTGCTGATCGTAGACCAGCGCAGGCCGGCCACCCAGGTCGACGGCTACGACCGCCAGCGCTTCGTCCATGGTCTGCACGAAATACCCGGCGCGATTAATACCGCGGCGGTCGCCGAGAGCCTTTGAGAAGAGATCGCCGAGAACGATCCCGGTGTCTTCGACCGTATGATGCTGGTCCACATCGAGATCCCCGCGCGCCCGAAGCTCCAGATCGAACGCTCCATGCTTGGCGAACAACTCCAGCATGTGATCCAGAAAACGAATGCCGGTTGCAATTTCGTATTGGCCCGCGCCTTCGATGCGCAGTTTGCCCGAAATCTGCGTTTCTTTGGTGTTGCGGTCGACGGTCGCTTCTCTCATGCTCGCTCAAGCCGCCCGGAAAAAGAAAACGCCGGACGAGCCGCGGCAGGGTATCCGGCGTCTTCGGGATTTAGAGGACAAATGGCCTCAAAAAACCAGTGTACAATACGGCTGCAAGCGGATTGGTGTTAAGTAGTTTGATATCAACGAAATCCGTGTTGCATTTCTAACGCCTGAAATTTCGAAACGGAGCCGGAAGCGTAAGCGATCGCCTAGTCGGGCGGAAATAAAGGACGATGGCGGCGTGCAGCATTTCCCTGCGTCTCGATAGGCACTTGCAAGAAAATTCAATGGAGAAGATCAAGATGAATAAAATTGCTCGATCGGCGATTAAGTCAGCCGATATCCAGGCTTCGCCTGAAAAGGTCTATGCGTTTCTCGTAGATCCGATGAACTGGCCCCAGTACGCGGTGGTCAACCTGCGCTCGGTAAGCCCCGGGCAAAACGGATGGTTCAAGGCGGTTACTAAGTTTGGCGAAGGGGAGCTGAAGGTGGATGGCGTGAAGGAACTCGGCCTGTTCGATCATGTCTGGAAAGACCCGCAGGCGACCTGGAAGGTCTACTCGCGCGTCGTCCCTAACGGCGAGGGATCGACTGTAATGATGACGCTCTTCAAGCCTCCCGCTATGAGCGATCAGCAGTTCGATCGCAGCATGGAGGAAATGGACATCGAGATGGCCAAACTGAAGGAGATCCTGGAACGATGAAGACGTGAGCGGCTTTGATTGGGGCAGTGCGGCTCACAATGGGCCAGGCAAGCCAAATGCTAGCGCCGGGAGAACGCCGGCGATGGCGATCGCTGCGAATCCGCTTCGCTTTCTCCGAGATCCATGCGTTCGATCAGACCGTTTGCGATGGTGTAGACATGCCAGACTTCACTATCTGAAAGCACGTCGCCGCCAAGGCTTTTCACGAGTTGATGGACTCGTACATGAATCCTGCCTGCCCGGTCAAGCACCTCGAGTGGGTCCACATGAGGATCAAACTCTTTCCACTGGCGGCTCCAGTAGGCGCGAATCTCCTCCTTCCCGACCACACGCCCGCCTTCAGATGCCTTGGGCCAGCTTACGCTGTCACTCATAAGGGCCAACACTCCGTCGATGTTCCGCTGGTTGAAAGCAGAATAGGCCTGAGCGATGAGGCTCTCTATCTTCGTCATCTTTTCCTCCGCGCAGATGCGCACTGCCAATCTGAGCTTGACACGCCTCATCTCGCCGGCGTAAGCTAAGAATTCTTGGTATGGGACGCAAGGCGCAAAAGAACGACTCGTTGCCCGGTTCACTGGACATGTTAATTCTGCGGACGCTGTCGCTGCGCAACCTCCATGGATATGGCATCGTCCAGTTCATTCAACAATCGTCCGGCAATGAGCTCCTCGTCGAGGAGGGCTCGCTGTACCCCGCTCTCCAACGGCTGGAGCTAAATGGCTGGATCGACGGTGTCTGGGGCGTGACGTCGAATAACCGGCGCGCCAGGATCTACAAGATCACGGCGGCCGGCCGCAAACAACTGGCGGTTGAAACCCGGAAATACGCAAAACTCACGCTCGCGATCGCCCGTGTGATGGAAGCCGAGTGACGAAGATGCTGATACGGCGGCTGAAGTATTGGATGGAGAGCGCCAGGCGCAGCGAGACGCTGCGCGAGGAAATGGAACTCCACCTTGCGGAAAAGGCCGCGGAACTCGAAGCAGACGGTATGGCACCGGAGCGCGCCCGGGATGAAGCGCGCCGACGATTTGGCAACGTCGGACTGAAGCACGAAGAATCGCGCGAGATTTGGATCACCCGGTTTTGGTCGGAACTTCGCCAGGATGTCCGGTATGGATATCGCACCATGATTGCCAACAAGGCATTCAGCGCCCTGGCGGTCTTGTCGCTCGCGCTCGGCATCGGGGCCAACACTGCGGTCTACAGCTTCATTGAGTCGATTCTGTTGCGCTCGCTGCCGGTGGCCGATCCTGAGTCGCTCGTGGTCTTGAATTGGCACAGCCCGCCGCCCTTTAACGCCGACAAGCAATGGGTCCACGTCATGCACCGGGTACAAGGCCTTGCCTGGCCGGGCGGCAAGGGCACCATGGTCAGCGGAATGTTCCCGTACGGCGCGTTCGAGACGCTTCGCGAGGAGAATGAGGAGAATCCCGTCTTTTCCACGCTTTTCGGATACTTCGACGGACTAAAGCACAACCTGGCTATCCGCGGACAGGCCACGCGCGCTAGCGTGGAGTACGTCACCGGCGGGTATTTTCGCGGCCTCGGAGTGTTGCCGGCCGCAGGACGTCTGATCGACTCCGAAGACGACCGTCCCGGCGCGGCGCCGGTCGCCGTAATCAGTTTTGCTACCAGCCAAAGCCGCTTTGGAGGAGCGTCGAATGCGATTGGGAAATCGATTCTCGTCGATAATGTGCCCTTCACGGTGATCGGCGTCGCGCCGCCGCAATTCTTCGGAGTAGACCCGGCGGCATCGCCGGACCTCTACCTTCCGGTACACACGAATCTGCTCGTGGACGGCCCCTCGGCGGCTTCCATGTATCACGACGGAAACTATTACTGGCTCGAAATGATGGGCCGTCTGCGTCCCGGCGTAAGCATGGCCCGGGCGCAGGCAGTGCTGGCTCCTCGTTTCCATCAATGGGTTGCGACCACCGCAACGACGTCCGGTGAGCTCGCCAAACTGCCCGCGCTCAAGCTGAATCCCGGCGCCGCCGGTCTGGGTAGCTTGCGCCGCAGGTATTCCAAGCCTCTGTTTGTGCTCCTAATCATGGTGGGATTGATCCTGGCGCTCGCGTGCGCGAACATCGCCAATCTGCTGCTGGCCAGGGCCGCCGCCCGACGCCGCGAAATGGCTGTCCGGCTCAGCCTGGGAGCGGGACGGTTCCGCGTCGTCCGGCAGCTGCTTACCGAGAGCGTGATGCTGGCATCGCTCGGCGGCGCGTTAGGGGTCTTGTTTGCGATCTGGGGCATGCGCTCGCTGACGTTGCTGCTCTCCCACGGGCAGCCGAACTTTACGCTGCACGCGGAATTGAACTGGAACGTCCTAGGCGTGACGGCGGCGCTCTCCGTGGTTTGCGGCCTGTTATTTGGCCTCGTTCCAGCAATTCAGTCGACGCGTCCGGACGTCATGCCCGCGCTCAAGAATGGCCGCGAGGGCGGACCGCGCCGCCGCTCGCAGCACGTTCTGGTGGTCGCCCAAATCGCGATCTCTTTTCTCCTCCTGGTCGGCGCGGGTCTCTTTGTCCGGACACTCAATAAGCTGGACTCCATCAACCTGGGATACGCCCGCGAGCACATCCTTCTGTTCTCGTTGAATGCGCGTCAGGCCGGCCATCACGCCCCGGAGATCACCACTTTTTACACGGACCTGCTCAAGCGCTTCGAATCAATCCCCGGAGTGAGCAGCGCGACGGTTTCGCAATCCTCGATCATCCACGCGAACCGTGCCGGGGAGACATACCGGGGGCCGATCAAGATCGGCACTGCTACCGTCCTGGGCGCGGGCGTCATGGTAGTCGGACCGCATTTCCTCACGACAATGCAGATCCCGCTCATAGCCGGGCGTGGGATTGACGGCCGCGACCAACCGGGCTCCACGCCGGTTGCCGTGATTAGCGAGCGGATGGCGCGGACTTATTTCGGGAACGAGAATCCGGTGGGTCGTCGCATCACGTTCGTGGACGACAAGCGCGATCTCCAAATCGTCGGTGTGTCGGCTAACCTGCGCTACGGTGGTCTGAAACACGAGAGTTCAATGACCGTGTTCGTAGCGTTCAGCCAGTTTACTCCGGACGGAGCGACCTATGCGCTGCGCACTGCGGGTGATCCGCTGAGGTATGTCAGGAGTGTGCATGAGATCGTGCGGAAGGCAGATTCACGCATACCCGTCACAGACGTGGTCACACAGGCAGCGGAAATCGATCGGACGATCAGCCAGGAACTCGCGTTCGCGAAACTAAGCACGGGTTTCGCGCTTCTCGCTCTCCTGATCGCGTGCGTGGGACTCTACGGAACCATGTCCTACAGCGTCGCGCGCCAGGTCCGCGAGATTGGAATCCGTATGGCTCTGGGCGCGCAACGCGGCGCCGTGGTGTGGATGGTACTGCGCCGCGTTCTCCTACTGGCGGCGGCAGGACTCGCGATCGGCGTACCCGCCGCGCTGATCGCGTCCCGGCTTGTCAAATCGTTTCTGTTCGAGACCCAACCCAATGATCCGGGAACCCTGGCGCTGGCCTGTATCGTCCTGCTGAGCGCCGCGATCCTCGCCGGCTATGCACCGGCCAGGCGCGCGTCCCGAATCGATCCCGTGGCGGCTCTGCGGCAAGAGTAAGTCATGGTCCTTGGTACCGCCACGAAGGATGCTGGCTAGAAAGGTCGGCCCGCACTCAAGATGGTGCTGAAAAATGCCAAAAACCGCTTGCCTTCGCGCGCCTCAATAAGTATCTGAAAATACGCGATGCCGATACGGAGCCGCGACCAGAGGGAGCGGTTTGCCCAGGACTTTTCAGCAGCATCTGAACTGTGCGTCCGGAATCGTCTCACGAAAGAGACGGCGCAACTCGGTTCGTTGGGATCGAGGACGCGGACGCAGCGACGTCCGGAGGGTGGGTAGAGAGGTCAAGTTGACCGAAACGCCCCACAGTGATTCGTGTACCCAAGCGCCTGTCAATTGGTGGAACGGCAACAAGACGTCAAGTCGCAAACTTCCGAGTAGCCGACCATCCACTCGCAGTCGTGCACTTCGCGGCAGCTATCCAGTTCCGGCTGCCAGTACTGATTACTCTTTAGACCAGTACCCATAGAACTTGAAGTTGCGCACACCGGAGAATAGAATAAGTCCACCTAAGATGACATACACTCGTGCAACTGCGGGGACAGTGGTGACCGGTGTTGTGTGCCTCATTTCACTCTCAGGGTTTAGTTTTGGTGAGACCATAGGCAACCTTGCCTATTGGGCCACTCCTGGCATCGAAGATGGTTATGGCGGCACCGAACTTGCCATTGGCGCCTGGAACGGTCCGCTGAATCCAACGGGCTATGTAGTTGCTCCGCCTACAGCCGGCCAAGTAATTACGGTGCCCACCGATGGCAATACTGTCCTCCAGAGCTTCACGGTGGCGATGCCGGGCGTCGCGGCCGGATTTCAAATGAACATGACCGCAGCGGTCTTCGCCTGGGATCAAACCGATTTCCGCCCGAGCGGGTCTTCTCTCGCTGCCACGTCCATCAGCGGCCCTCTCATGATCGGGAGCGCACCCTATTTGAACGACTTTTATAACCTTACCTTTTCTCCCGGTGTGCAACTTTTGCCCGGCCAGCAGTATGTCGTGCTCTTTTCGACTCTGGGACTTTCGCAGTCCCAGTTTTATGACGGGTATTCGTTCGGCGTCACATATACCGACACCTATCCGAGCGGCGAGATGGTCTTTGCCTCGGTCGGCGCGTTGCACGAGAACTCGACATCGCTGAGCGCCATCGAGGCGGAGCGCTGGGGGGCGAAAAACAGCTGCGATCAGCTACAGCTTAGTACGATCTGCCTGGGCGCGGCTCAGGGATATGCCCAGTACCCCGGAATTGTTGCGCCCGATTTGGCCTTCTCCGCTGATTTCGAGCCAGTTCCGGAGCCGTCTTTCCCAGGTCTGCTCGGCATTGCCTGCCTGGCGTTCATTGCTAAGATGCGAAATCTCAGAACGCTTGTCGCAATTCGGAGCTTTCTCACCCGGCAATGCTGACCGGGCGAGATCGGGGACACCATAGCTCCTAATTCCGATTGCCATGCCTGACACTGCTTTGGGCGTAAGACTAAATAAGCCATCTCGGGAGTTGCGGATCTCCCGGATCTCCCAATTACAAACGGAGGGATACTCAGTGAACTTCCTTCAATTGATGGCCCAGCGCTTGCCCGGTCAGCAGTGAGCGGCGAACCGTCAGCCACTGCTGGGCTAGCGAGAGCCAAAGCTCAAACGGAAGCTGGAAGCAATGATTTCTGAGGCGCCAATTCAGCGGCTTGCGCAAGAGCCTGACGGCTGCCTTGAAGGTTTTGGAGCCAGACTGCCTGGATGCTTTTGTTAGCTGGCTGGTAAGCAGAAAATAGGAAATGCTTCGCTGGAGAGTTTTGGCCGAGGCCGCACTCAGCCAGGGCAACTCCGCTTGGCCGAGGCCGACTGCCGCCCATTCTTCGAGCGAGCGCGGTTCGCGCACACCTGCCTGCCGCAGTTCGGGCCAGATCGGGATGCCCGGATACGGCGTGAACAGATTCGGCGAGAATGTTACGTTGTCGTACAGCGCGGCGATCTCTCCCATCACGTGCAAGGTCTGCTTTCGGTCTGCCTCCTGTTCTCCCGGGTAGCCGAAGATGAGGTTGTAAGTAATACGGATGCCGGCATTCGCGCATTTCCGGGCGGCTTCAAACATGTCCGCGACACTCTGGTGGCGTTTGTTCATCTTGCGCAAGATCTCTGGAGATGCGGATTCAGTTCCGAAACCGATATGGCTGACGCCGCTTCGTGCAAGTACGCACACCTCCTCATCGCTGAGGCGACAGAGGAGATCCGTGGAGGCCTGGAATGTCCAGCGGAAGTGAACGCGGCTTTCCAGGAGGCCGCGCGCAATTGCGAGAGCGCGCCGGGTATCTACCATAAAATTCGAATCGACGAGGGAAACCTCGTCCAGCCGGTGGCGCTCGACCAGATCGACGATTTGACGAACTACGCCGGTCACATCCAGCGGATTAAAATGGCGGTTATAGAAAACCATGTCGGTGCAGTAATTGCAAGCGTATGGGCACCCGATACTCGTCGCGTATGGCAATTTTCGGACTCCGCTGGCGCGCGCATAGAGTTC
>DASVGP010000208.1:0-6467 GCA_036379475.1 Bryobacteraceae bacterium
TATCTGCTCTCTGGAAATCGCGCGGCTTTTGACGAGCTATTACCGTATTCGCTCAAAGCCCTCAATTGGTGCCTTGGAAAAATGCAGAAAGCGAACCAGCGCAATGGGTCCGATCGGGGCCTGTTTATCGCGCCGCTGAACGACCTTACTGGAGACGGAGTCTGGGCGTTCAACCAGGCTTATATGTATGCGGGCCTGGAGGCATTCGGGCAGGCGCTGCGCGAGATCGGGAATCCTAGGGCCAGCGAGGCTTTGGGCGCTGCGCGCGGCCTTCGGGAGGCTATCGAGGCCGGGTTCGGTCACGCGTCCATGCTTTCACCGCTGGTTCAACTCCGCGATCATACATGGAGTCCCTACGTGCCCTCCAACGCACTGATTCCTCGAAGGCTCCTGGAGCAGTGGTATCCCGCAGACGTTGATACGGGCGCTGTCCACATGCTTCGATTGAAAGCGCTCCCGGCTAACGGCCGCCTGGCAGACGATCTATTGAACGATCAGGAGGACAACCTCTATTACAAAGGATGGGGCATGGCGGACGAACCGGTTTATACTCCGCAAGCCACGGCCTACCTGCTTCGAGACAACCCCAAAGCTGTTATCCGTGATTTCTACAGCCTCATGGCAAGTGGCTTCAGCCACACCGTTTTTGAGCCTCTGGAGCATCGCTGGGGACACCAGGAGTATTTTGGGCCGCCCAGCACCGACGGTTCCTGGTTTAACATTTACCGCCACATGCTCATCAACCGGCTTCCTGACAATGTGTTGATTTTGGCAGAAGCCACCCCAAGAAAATGGCTCGCAGACGGCAGCACGATTCAGGTTCAGCGCGCTCCCACGCGTTATGGGCCGATATCGTTCACGATGAAAAGCGAAGCCGCCACGGGAAGACTTCTGGCCACAGTGGTTCTGTCAAGTCGCAGCCATCCTGCAGCGCTCTTGGTTCGCTTCCGGCATCCTGAAGCAAAGCGGATGCGTTCGGTAACTGTTAATGGAAAGCCCTGGACCGATTTTGATGCCGCTCGGGAATGGGTGCGGATCCCCCATCCAGACCAACAGCAGTATAAGATTGTTGCCGCCTATTAACGGCTGCTCATTTACCTTTAACACGGCGAAGAGCCTCTGGCGGGCAAAAGCATCAGAGCGAGCTCTGGATGTCTGGTGGTGGAGGCGTTTTGGAGGTGCACGGCTCGGTGCCTCGCCGGAGAAGCCGAGCCCGTCTGGAAGCGCCAATACTTCGCAACTCGCACTCCCTCCGCTGCGGTCGTCCACCAGTGATCTCAGGCTCTACACCAACAATGGGGGCCTGGTGCGAGCAGACATCTTTGGCCGTTCGAGCTGAATCTCGCGAATCGGCCTGCTCCTCGTCAAGAGGCCGCACCTCTGAGCGCAGCATCCTCCGCCGCGTAATCGAACTGTTTGGGATCGATTGGGCCGGGCGGATGCGTGCGCTCCCATGCAATCGTTCGCTCAAGGGCGGTGGTGAAATCGACCGGTTCCTGAAAGCCCAATTCGTTTCGTATGCGGGCGCTGCTCATCTCCCAATGCTGTTCGTTTCGATAAGGCATGCGCAGATGCGGCGGGATGGTGTCCTTTGAGAACGGGACGACGGTTCCGTTCCAACCCACCATGCTGCCGATTATCCGCACCCAGTCCGCTTCGCATAAGGTCTCGCGCTCCGCGACGTTGTAGATTGTTCCCGCCGCACGATCCGAAACTGTTGCAAGCGCAATAGCCGCGGCCACATTTTCCACGTAACCCCGCGATCCTCGCCATGCGGCGATGTCGTCCTGCAGCAGAATCGCCGGCCTCCTGTCGTCCATTCGCTTCAAATACGGAAAGAGCCGATGGAGCGGATCGCGAGGTCCAAAAACAAATGGCAGCCGGAGCACGGTACCCGGCAGGTCTGAATTGCTCATGATGGCGCGCTCAACCGGGATCTTGTCGTAGTCGGGTGTTACCCAAGGAAAGAGTGCCTTCAGTTGGGCGACGCTTTCTGGGGGATAGAATTTCGAGACGGTTCGGAGGTCCGATTCCTCCGTTAAGGGCACTGGCTGAACGGGGCCCTGTTCAGCTCCATGGAGAATGCCGACGGCTCGATATACATCCCCGCTGCTAATCGCGACCATTCTCCGCGTGACGCCGCGAAAAACTTCCACGAGCTGTCTTGCCTGTCTCCCATCGCTGAGAACGAAATCGACAACGGCGTCCGGCCGGAACGACCGAAATTTCCCGGCATGCAGCGGCAGATCGTTTCGATCGCCGATGATCTCGTCAACGGCAACTGGAGGCCGGGTAACGCCCCGATGGAACACACAGATTTCATGTCCCAACCCGGCAAGCTCACGCAGCACCTGGCTGCCGATGAACCCTGTTGCGCCGATGAGCAGGATTCGCATAGTTGTTGTAACTAATCCCCCGAAGCCGGTACCAGCAGGCCGTCGCGAATGTAATAATCGCCGCCGCGCCAGCGAATGCTGCTGCGCAGAAAACTCACCAGCCACAGGATCGTTGCCAGCGCATCCCAAACGACCACCAACGGCATTTTGCGCCAAAGCGCGCGGCATTTGAGTCCGTGCACGCCGATCGCCCACATCATTGCCAGACGAAGGACCACATATGCGCCGAGGTAGCCGGCAGCGGCTCCCGGCGCGAGAACGGCGGCGAGAATCGACCATGCCAAGCCCTGCGCAAAAATAAGCCCCAGATGTCCCCAAGGCCGCATGTGCCGCATCACCACCAGCCAGCGCATCCGCTTATAAAGCAATTCGCGCATCGATTCATAATCGGAAACCGCTTCGATCGTGTAGGGCAGCAGCTCTACTTCGTAGCCCTGCTCGGCGATAAGCCGTCCGACCAGAAGATCGTCCGCGGGCTTGTTCTCAATGCTGCCGTAGCCGCCGAACGAAGCCAGATGCGTCCGCGTGGTGGCGATGGTTGTTCCCAGCGCAAACTTCACGCCGTCCAACTGGCGCGCGACGAGCAGCCCGGCATAGAAATCCGAAATCATGCCGACGGTCTGCAAGCGATCGGCGAAGGATTTCTCCCCCGTGGATAGGTAGAAACAGGTCGCCGCGCCAGTTTGCGGATTGGCGAGCGGAGCAACCAGCTTGTGCAGATAATCCGGCTGCACGCGGACATCGCTATCGCTGATGACCAGATGTTCGTAGCGCGCTTCGCCGGTTAGCCGTGCGAGCTTGGCGACTTTGTCATTCACCGCGCCGGTCCGCCCGGAGCCGAACAGAATCCGGATCGGGCGTTCCGGATATTCGCGCTTCAGCCGCTCGATCAGGGCAACTGCGGGCTCGTCTTCGCCGGCGCAGAATACGATTTCGTATTCCGGATAGTCCAGCCGGCAGAAACTGGCAAAGTTCTCATAGGCATCGGGATCGAGGCCGCGGATCGGCTTTAGGATGCTGACCGGAGGCGCAAAACCGGCGCTGGCCGGACTCTTGCGGCGAAAAAATCGCCAGCTACTGAACAGTGCGATCAGGTAATAAATGGAAGGAAACGCGGCAATCGCCAACACGATATAGACAAGTGTCGTAGAAAGCATTGTTATTCGCCGGTGAAAGGCCGGGCCGCACCGCTTTCACTCTAGCAGGCAATGCTGTTCATTTAGGTCGTGTGCGATGCCCAGTCAGAGCCGGCAGCGTAAGCGACCGGATTGGAGCAGACCTCGCTTACGCTCGGGGCTCAGTTTCCGCATGTATGCAGTTTGAGCGGCCGCGGGTCCTGAACCGGGAGGGCCTATGATGGTCAGATTGAACCCAGACGAGGTGATCCCTTCTTGATAAACAGACGAAATGCGCTTGGAGCGTTGCTTGCGGTCTTTCTGGCGGGAACGCTACCGCAAACTGCGGCGGCACAATTCGGGCCGACCGGCCCGAACGGAGCGCCACTGCCGCCGGGTCAGAACCCCAACGGCATGCACATCTTTATTTGGGCGGGATTGAAGTCCCACCCTCCGGGCCGGCATGACTACCCTCAATTCCTAGCCGATTGGAGCAAATTTCTTACCGAGCACGGAGCTGTTGTCGATGGAGCCCTGCACCCGCCTCGCGCTGCCGCGCTCAAAGACGCCGATGTTGTGGTGATCTATAAGGGTGATGCCGGATATGAATTCGCAGGCAAGGAAAAGGCTGCGCTCGAAGCTTATGTTAAGCGCGGCGGAGGTTTGGTCAGCATTCATGATTCTCTGTGCGGTCCGGATCCGGCCTACCTGGCGACCATCCTGGGCGGCGCGAAAAAACATGGCCAGGTGAACTACACCCTCGATACGCCGCTCACCTATAAGGTCGTCGACAAATCGAACCCGATCATGAAGGACATGTCCGATATCACGATTTTCGACGAAGCGTTCTTCAAAATGACCTGGTCCAAAAATCCTAAAATCCACGTGCTCGCAACGGTGAAAATTCCGCCGACGCACTCCGCCGGAAGCCACGCCGGAGAAGTCGTGCCGCAGATGTGGACCTATGTCCACAAGCTTCCCGGCGGACAGCCGGCGCGTGTCTTTGTGTGGATGCAAGGCGATGAATACGTCAATTTTTCCAATTACCAGATTCGGCGCACTTTACTGCGCGGCATCGCCTGGGCCGGTAAGAAGCCGGTGGACACGTTGGTCGATTACAAACCTCCTCGCCGCCATCACTACGGCGCGAGACCGGATGGGCAGTCGAGGTGAGATGACTTCCTATTTACGGCTTTGTCTTCCGCTGGCGGCGTCGGCTGCCTTGTTCGCCGGCAGCGCTGCCGCCGCTCAGAATTCGCAGGCGCTCCTGAGAACAGGCTGGGGCATGTTCAACCAGCACTGCGCCTTCTGCCATGGCCGCGACGCCCGCGGCGGCGACACCGGGCCGGATCTGACCAGCTCGCCGGTGGTTGCCAAGGACGTAGGCGGAGATCAGATCGGCATCGTGGTTCGCAACGGACGTCCGGGAAAGGGAATGCCGAGCTTCAACTTCTCCAATGAGCAGATTGCAGCGCTCGCGGCGTTCATTCATTATCAAAAAGATCATGCCGGAGGCCGGCGCGGCGTGCTCCCTTCCGACCTCGCAAGCGGCGACGCCGCGGCCGGCAAGAAGTATTTCTACGGTGCGGGAACCTGCTCCACTTGCCATTCGCCGACCGGCGATTTGGCCGGCATCGCCAACAAATATAAGCCTTTAAAGCTTCTTGAACGCATGCTTAATCCGGAAGATGCCACGGCGAAAGTTACTGTTACGCTGCCGTCCGGGAAAGCAATCAGCGGCCAATTAGCCTATCTGGATGAGTTTACTGTTGGTCTGCACGATGCTTCCGGTCAGTATCGATCCTGGTCCACTTCGCGGGTAAAATATAAGGTCGATGCTCCGGCCGAGGCGCATGCGAAGTTACTCGGTAAATACACCGATAGCGACATGCATAACTTGCTGGCTTATCTCGAGACATTAAAATAATGAAGCGATTCATTTCTGCTGCTATCTGCCTTGCGGCTGCCGCTGGTTTTTCGGTGTATGCGCAAGGCGTCACGAATGCCATGCTTCTGAATCCGCCGCCGGATAGCTGGCCGGGTTATCACGGTGACTACTCCGGAAGGCGGCATAGCAAGCTGACGCAAATTACCCCTCAAAATGTCGGTGAGCTAAGTCTCGCCTGGATCTTTCAAACCGACCAGCGCGCGACGATTAAATCTTCGCCGCTGCTGGTGCATGGAATTCTGTATTTCACCGTTCCCAATAATGTCTGGGCGGTCGATGCGCGCTCCGGCCATCAACTCTGGCATTACACTTACCCGCAAAATAACGGCTTTTACATTGGCCAGCGGGGCGTCGCCATGTACGAAGACTGGCTGTTCTTCACCACGCCCGACGCGCATCTCGTGAGTCTCGATGCGAAAGACGGCAAAGTGCGATGGAATATCCAGATCGCCGATGCGAAGAAAGGTTATTGGACCACGATGTCGCCGCTCGTGGTCGGCAACCACGTCATTGTCGGCGTTTCCGGCGATTTCGACAACCTGCGCGGATACTTGCGAGCCATCGATCCGGAAACCGGCGCGACGCAATGGCAGTGGAACGCTACCCCTCCTCCGGGAACCCCGAACAAGTCGACGGGCGGCATGACCTGGATGACGGGAACTTACGATCCCGAACTGAACCTGGTCTATTGGGGAACCGGCAATCCTACACCTGTGCTGAACGGCAAGACGCGCCCGGGCCCGGATCCTTACACCTGCAGCATCGTGGCCATCGACCCGGACAATGGAAAACTGAAATGGGCGTTCTCGGCGTCGCCGCACGATACCCACGATTGGGACGCGGTGGAAACGCCGGTTCTGGTGAATGCGGATTTCCACGGCAAGCCGCGCAAGCTGCTGATGCAAGCCTCGCGCAACGGCTACTTTTTCGTGCTGGACCGTACCAATGGGAAGTCGCTCGTGACAGTCCCCTACGGCCCGGTCAATTGGAGTCTCGGAGTAGGGAAGA
>DASVGP010000209.1:0-48792 GCA_036379475.1 Bryobacteraceae bacterium
GCGGTAAACTGGATCCGTGGCCTCGCCCGCCCAGCGGAGAAAGTCGCCGCGATAGGAAGGGTCGCGATGACGTTCGACGAATGCGGCCAGCGCTCGGGCCGCCGTAGCATCGTTGGGCGACTGGGCCTGGCGGTTCAATAGCGAGCGCGCAGCCGCCAGGTCACCCGAGGACTCGTACTGAAACACCTGCCGGTCCAGACCGGCGTCCGGGCCGCTTGCCCAGGCGGCCACACACGTCACGAGGGCGGAAAGCGCCAGCGGCACGCTGCGCCGGATGAGGCCGCCCTTCCCAAAAAGTAAAGTCACAGCCAATCCCCCAACTGCGGTTACCTACTGTATCACCGACTGTATCACCGATGACACCAGGCGCGGCACTCGTAAGAATTCCTTGCCACAAGCCGAAGTGAGAGATAGAGGATATTCGTGCCCCTGCTGGAAAGACCCACTCCCACCCTGATCAGTGGGGCAGACGATCGTTTTCTGTCGTCTGCCGGAACGGCCAGACCACAAAAAACAGTCATCTTGTTGTATACGCTCCTCGCCCTCGCCACCACCGCCTACCTGTTCCTCTTTCTGCGCATCTTGACCACCACAATCGACCAGGGAACTTATCTCTACGGCGCCCAGATGGTCGCCCAGGGCGCGGTTCCGTTCCGCGATTTTCCCGAAGTCAGCACCGGCGGCGAACTCTACTGGGTCGCACTGTTTTTCAAGCTTTTCGGCACCAGTTTTCTGGCGGCGCGGATCGCGCTCGGCATCACCGGCGTCGCCACTGTGCTCGCCGCCTTTCATCTTGCGCGCCGCATCGGCGGAACCGGCATTTTCGCCGCTCTCTTTGTCGCGGTGACTTCCATTCCGCTCATGATTATGAACAGCCCGCATTACGAAAGCAATCTGTTCGCTCTCCTGGCTCTGGCGGTATTTCTGCGTGGGGAAAGCTGCGGCGGCCGCTGGACATTATTCCTCGCCGGCGTGATCGCGGGCGTAGCGAGTTGTTTCCTGCAGCAGAAAGGCTTCTACATTACGGCGTCTTTTGTTCTGTCCATTCTGATCCTTCACCGAACGGAGCGGCTGAAGCGGATCGGAATGGTGCTGGGCGGTTATCTGACGGTCGCCGCGCTGGGAGCGGCCTTTTACGGCGTCGAAGGCGTGCTGCCGCACTTCATCCGCTTCAATCTGCGCCTTGCGAAGGAGTATCACAATCTCAATGCGGCGCCCTATGGCTGGGAGCTTTGGGCACAATGGATTCCCGTCTGGTTTGAGATCGCAAGGAAACTCATGCCGGCGCCGGCAGCTTTCGCCACATCGCTTGCCTTGAATCTCCCATACGTGTTGATTGCGGCGCTGCCGTTACTGATAGGCGCGCTGCTCTGGTTCTGGAAGAAAGAATTGTGGCGTCGTGAAATCGTGCCGTATTGGGCCGCGGGCTACGGCATTTGGCTGGCCGAGATGCACAGGCACGATATCACGCATTTGAGAAATGGATCCATCCTGCTGGCCATCCTGTTTCTGACCCTTTGTGAAAAGCACAAAAGCGCCTGGCCCCGCGCATGTGTCCTGGTGCTGGGAGGATGCCTGGTGCTGAACGGAATCGTAGGGGCGGGACTTGCGCTTCAATACAAAACGCCCATCCACAGCCGCCACGGAACTCTGCTCGCGCGGCATCCTGACGGCGCTTTGCAGTTCCTTTTGGCGCATACCAAATCCGGCGACTACATCTTTGTTTATCCCTACCGGCCGGTCTACTATTTCCTGGCGGACGCGCGCAATCCCATACCGTTCTCTGCGCTCGTCTATCACGCGAACAATGCCGCCGAATTCCGCCAGGCGGTGCGCGACCTCCAAACAAAAAAGGTCAAATACGTTTTATGGGACGCCGTGTTTTCCGGCAACGGCATGCGCATCGTTTTTCCGGCCTATCGCCAGCCGCCGCCGAATCAGCTCATCATGGAGCCGTATCTGGAATCGCACTATCGCCAGGTTGCATATGCCAACGGATTCCGCATTTTGGAGCGGAAGTAGGGCGTTTTCGATCGGCGCCCCGATCTCTTCCTATACTTGGATCTTTATGGCGGAGCGTTTGGAGCAAGCTGGCGAGAAATTTCAGCAACTGGTGAACGTGATGGCGCGGTTGCGCGCGCCGGGCGGCTGTCCCTGGGATCGCAAGCAGACCTTCGACACCATCAAGCCCTACCTGCTCGAAGAAACCTATGAAGTGATGGATGCGATCGACCGGCGCAATTGGGACGGGCTTGCCGAAGAACTAGGCGATCTGCTGCTGCAGCCGGTCTTCTTCGCCGAAATGGCGCGGGAAGAAGGACTCTTTACCATCGCGGACTCGCTGGATGCGATCAATCAAAAATTGATTCGCCGCCATCCGCATGTGTTCGCCGACGCCTCGGCCGAAACGCCTGAGGACGTGAAGCAGCGTTGGGACCAGATCAAGAAAGAGGAAAAAGGAGGCGCCGAGCCGGCTTCGGTGCTCGACGCGGTACCGCGAAATTTGCCTGCGCTGATGGAAGCCGAGAAGATCGGACAAAAGGCGGCAGGAATTGGCTTTGAATGGAAAAACGTATCGGGAGTGCTTGACAAGTTGGCGGAAGAGGCTGCGGAAGTAGCGGAAGCGCGCGATTCGGAGGACCGCGAACACGTCGAGCACGAACTCGGCGACCTCTTGTTTACAGTGGTCAACCTCGCCCGCTTCCTAAAGGTGGATCCGGAACAGGCGCTGCGCAAAACCAATGCACGCTTCCGCAGCCGCTTTGCTCACGTGGAAAAGGAAATGGAACCCGAAGCTTCCCTCGAACGCATGGAAGAGCTTTGGCAGGAAGCCAAGCGGCTGGAATGCCCACCCAGGGCTAACGGCTAGCAGCTACGGTTCGCCGTCGCTCCACTTGGGAATCAAAGCCGGTGGTGCTTGGGCGAGAGCATCCTTCAGGGCAGCTTTGATCTTTGCGTTACCAGGATCGCGGCGCAACGCCTCGTGCAATTCGTTGAGGCCATCCGTCCATTGGCCGAGGCGCAGCAGCGCAATCGCGTAGTTGACGCGGATGCCGACATGCTGCGGATCGAGTTGCAAGGCTTTGCGGTATTTCTCCAGCGCGCCGCGCAGGTCGCCCTCTTTTTGCAGCTTTGCGCCTTCATTATTGATTTGGATTGCGCCGACAATTTTTTGATTTGCCAGGTCGCGAGCGGCCAACAGAGCGGCCAATTTCTGCCTGATTTCCTCCGCCTCCTGCTTCTTGCCGGCGCGTCCAAGAGCCAATTGCAGCGAGTTCAAGGTCGATTGATCGCGCGGATTAAGATGGTAGGCCGCTTCGAGATACTTCAGAGCGAGATCCGTCTTATGCTCGCGCAGATACTCGTTTCCCAGACGGTATTGCAAGACCGCATCTTGAGGATCCAACTCTTCGGCATGCTGGAAGGCGCGAAGAGCCCCGGCATCGTCGAGCAAGGCCTTGCGTGCAAGCCCAAGATCGGACCACGCCGGGGCGAGATCCGGACGAAGGTGTATGGCTTCCGTCAAAAGAGCCGCGGCGTGTTTCACATCGCCTTGCCGGCTGTAGATCCTGGCGCGCACGTAAAGCGTGTAAGCGGCATCCGGAGTATGTCCAAGAATCCTAAGTGCGCGGTCGAGGTGTTCCGCCGCTCCGGGCACATCGCCCCCTTCGAGCAATACGGTCCCAAAGCCGGCCTGCGCCTCCGCATCGCCCGGGTTCAGCCGCACAGCCTCTTTAAATTGGGGGATCGCCTCCGCAGTTTTACCGCTATCGGCGAGAGCGCCGCCCAAAAGAACCCGAGCTTTTACATTGTCGGGATGATTCTTCAGAATTTCATCGAGCAGAACAATGGCGCGAGCGCGGTTGCCTTTATCGAGCAGATGCTGAATCTGCGTGAGCGAGTTCTGTTGAGCGAATACGAACCCGGAACAGGCGAGCATCAACCCGAATCGCTTCAGCATCACGTCCCCGAGGCAGGAAATTTTTCCATCCGGATAATACCGGCGCCTTCCTTCACATGAATCAGGCGGTCAGGCGGCACATTCGCAAACTTCTCCACCGACCCCCTCGGCCACCGGACCTCGATCTCAGCCTTGGTTGCCGTACCTAGGCCGAAGTGCAAGCGGTTGTCATTTGCCGAAAGATAGGAAGATTGCCCCATCACTTCGCGAACCTGCAGTTTCCCTCCATACCGTACCGTGATGCGTCCGCCGATTGCACTCCGGTTAGACTTGACGCCGTATAACTTCACCTTGATCCAATGGCCGCCGCCGGTTACATCGTTCTTCAGCAAAGACGGAGGCTCGTTTTGATTCACAATGACGATATCTACGTCGCCATCGTTGTCGAAGTCGCCGAAGGCACAGCCGCGGCTGCAGTGCCGGGCACTAAGTGCAGGGCCCGCTTGTCCGATTAGCTCTTCGAAACGCCCATTGCCTAGATTTCGAAAGAGCAGCCGCGGCGTCTTGTAGGGCTGGCCAGGCTCGTTTTGTAACTCGGGGTAAATGCCGCCTCCAACCCAGAAGATATCCGGATTTCCGTTGTTGTCAAAGTCCTCTATGCCGACTCCCCAGCTTACAAACCGTGTCTCGACAGCGAGACCCGAACGCAGCGTGTCGTCCTCAAATTGCCCTTTGCCGGTATTCACGTAGACCGCGGAAGTATCCGCGGCAAAATGCGTTTTAACAATATCGAGCTCGCCGTTCAACAGGAAATCGCCCACGGCGACGCCCATTCCTGCCTGCTCCATTCCATCTTCGCTCAGCGAAACGCCTCTCTCCATGCCCTGTTCGGTGAACGTACCGTCGTGATTATTGTGAAAGAACAGGCTGGGGGTGGAATCGCAGGCGACGTAGATATCCGGCCAGCCATCATCGTCAAAATCGGCGGCCACGGCGGTTAAACCGTAGCCGGCGGGCGCCTTTGCGATACCGGATTCGGCCGTAACATCGGTAAATGTTCCATCTCCTTTGTTTCGATACAAAGAATGATGTCCGTAAGGCAGTCCTCGCGGCCCGCAAAAAACGCCCTGGTAATTGCAGGCTGTGCTCTTGCCCGCACGCGGCACCGATTTCATATCGAAGGTCACGTAATTCGACACGAATAGGTCGAGCCTGCCGTCGCGATCGTAATCGACGAAAGTGCAGCCGCTGCCGAAGCGAGAATCGCGATTCCATAAGCCCGCCTTCTTCGTTACGTCGGTAAATGTCCCGTCTCCGTTATTGCGGTATAGGATATTCTGCGGCCATCCCGTGATAAAAAGATCGTCGAAGCCGTCATTATTGAAATCGCCAACCGTCACCCCGTAGGCGTAGCCTGTGTGAAACAGGCAGGCGGCCTTTGTAACATCGCTAAATGTCCCATCGCGATTATTCTTATAGAGCCGGTTCGAAGCATTCGCCGGCGGATCGCCATAGCGCGATCCGGAAAGAACAAAAATGTCCATCCAGCCGTCGTTGTCAAAATCGATGAACGCCACGCCGCAGCTCATGGCCTCGATGACGTAATCGACGCGATTCGGATGACCGGCAACGACAACTTCCTTGAAACCGGCCTTCAGGCCGATATCGGTGAATCGCGCGTGGAAGGGGCGTCCCGATGGCTTTCCGCGTGGAGCGGCTTGCACGTTACGGGACGCCATTCCCGGACCGGGAAACGGCCTTATTTGTGCGGCGGCGAGCCGGGTTGCAGGGAGTGCAAGCAAGCCGAGAAGCCTGCGCCGCGTCAAATACTGGGTAGTGGCATTCTGTTTCTGGCGCCCAATCACGTCGTACCCACAAGCCGGTTCGAAAACCGGCTTGGCGGGCCGGAGGCCCGCTCCACGTTGCTTCAGAAGATCAGTTTAAACCCGAGTTCCACCTGACGTCCGGCCTGATTGCCATAGACCGCTCCCTGCGAACCAAAGGTGCCGCCCGGAGAGCCCTGATAGAGCGCTTGCCCAAAATTCGGATCGGAGTAGGTTGTGTCCGGATCGCCGAGGTTTAGCCTGTTCGTGGCGTTGTACGCTGTCATCTTCAGTTGAGCCTGAATCTTTTCCGTCAGGTGAAAATTCTTCAGCAGGCTGGCATCGATATCGAAAAGGCTCGGACCGGTGAGGCACGAATATTGTAAAGGATTGGAACGCAGAACGTAAGTATTCGCCGGGATTGGCTGAAACACCGAGGTATTGAACGAATAACCTGACGGCACGTCTTGGCAGGGATTGCCCGTCACAATGTAATTTCCGAACCGCGGATAATCGCCGCTTGTGAAAGTGAGGACGCCGATGACCTGCCATCCGCCAATAATCGCGTCGGCAGCCCTGGGAAGCGTGGAAAGGTAAGTTTTGCCTCTGCCCACCGGAAGCTCATAGGTGAAAGCGCCGGTAATGCGGTGATGCGGCTGGTTACTGGCCTGCCAGGAGAGCTGGTTTGTATATGCCGCCTCATCGTTGAAAAACTGCTGCGTCTTTTCATGTATGTAGATGTAGCCAAACAGAAAATCGTATCCGTGGCTGAACCTGCGCTGCACCGTCAGCTCGATATCCTGGTACCGCTCGGAAGCGCCGAGATTGCCAATCGTATACAAAGCTCCGTAGAGCGGATATTTCACCAGCAAAGACCCGAGAGTGACATCCGACTGGTTGTATAGCGGCCCCGGGATCAGCGTCGGATTCAAGTAGTGATAGAAGGGATTGGCTACAGTCGTCGTGTTGAGCGTGTTTTGATATTGCTGCTCGAGCTTCGGATCAATATTGTTCAACGGTATCGAGTAGTGCTGATCGCCGAAATTGACAAAGTAAGTCAGCGACGTAACGATCTGATCCGGGAACTCGTGCTCGATGGTCAGGTTCAGGCGGTGATTGTACTCCTTCTTAAAGTTCTGTGGATACCAGAGCAACGGTGATCCTCCTCTTCCGACATTCGTGCCGCCGGCCTTGCCCGGGATCGGCAGCAGCGGATTGCTGGCCGGATATGGATCCGAAATGGTTTCTTGCGGTCTGCCGTTGAGCAGCGGAGCAGTGTACTGATAACCGGTCATTCCGAAGAACGGAGGCTCGAGAAAGTTGACGTCCTCGAAACCGGAAAATGGAGCGGCCGTGAAATTGTACTCGGTGGGAACCGTATACAGGGCATAGCCGAAGCGTAGCGCGGTCTTGTTATTGAGTCGATATGCGAGTCCGAAGCGAGGCTGAAGCGCGAATTTGGGCGCGTCCCACATGCCTGGATTCTTTGAGCTGGTGAACTGCCACATGCCGTTAAAGCTGTAGAAGTTGTTGCCCACAATGCCTAGAGCTTGGGCCGGCATCTGTGGAGGATTTGCCGCGATTGCCGGATCTTCTTGCGTTAGATCGAGACCGCGAGACAAAAAATGAGATGAATCGTGCCAGGCGGCCTCATATTCATTGCGCAAACCCAAAGTGATCGTCAGGTTGCGGGTCACTTTCCAGTCGTCGCCGATATACATTCCGTAGAAATCGGTAATAGGACTCGGGGCAGGACCGCCGATCATCTCGGACGAGCCGTCCAGCGCGCCGAGCAGGAAAGTCGCGAACGCGTCGCCCGATTTCGTCAGGTCCGGACTGCTGAAAGTATTGGCAGTAAGCGCCTGGTTGAAGAGAAACGTGTCGGTGTTGCTCACGTAGACGGGGCCGCCGCCGCGGCGAAATTCGAATCCCGCTTTAATGTAATGCGAACCTCTTTGCTGCGTCAGCCTGACGCTGAACGCTTCCGCGGACGGGCGCTGGTCCCAAAAAAATCCGGGGCCGCCGAAGTTGGAACCGCCGATGTTGAGGCTCGGGAAATAGACCGGTACGTTACCGGAGGCCTTTAGATACGGAGCATACCAGGGATTGTCCGGCCAGATGCTGGCCCAGCCGTTACTTCCGAGGTCCTTCGAAACGTAGGCGTCGACGAAGTTAAACCAGTCGCCATGAAAGTTCAGAACCGTATTTGGACTGGCGGACCAGATGACATCCCCCAGAACCTGATTAGCGGCCCGGGCGCTTCCCACCGGTTGATAGAGGATCGAGTTGTTCGGAGTGGGATTGCTGGCGATATCGTTGGAATGGTAGCGTCCAAAAGTTCCGGAAACCCGCCAGTTGTCATTAATAGCATAATCGACGCGATCCGAAAAGTTGTAGTAGGTGAACGCATCGATATAGCCATGCTCGAAGTTATTGGCATGGTTGTATCCGACTCCGGGATTGTTACCGTCCCAGAAGTCACCCAGCAACTTGGCGGAGAAGGGATCGAATCTGTTGGAAGGAATTACGTTGCCGGGAAAAATTGAGCGGGATACGTCTCCCGTCGCGGGATCGACAACTGTGCTGAACGGATCGTAGATGGGCCGGAGCCCGCCGCCGGCGGCGAGTGTTTGCGAAAAATCTCCCTGGCGCTCTAAGGCCGTCGGGACGGTCACGTTATAGCTGGACGGCGAGCCGACCTTCCAATATTCGAGCGAGGCGAAGTTGAACAGCTTGTTCTTGATGATCGGATTTCCGAGAGTGCCGCCGAACATATTCTGCCGCTGCGCGTTTTGGGTGAAGCGAGTGCGATCTGCCTCTGCGCTTAGCCATGGATAGCGGCCGAGATAAAAAGCATCGCCATGCCATTGGTTCGTTCCGCTCTTGGTAGTGAGGCTGATGACGCCGCCTGCGCTGTGACCAGATGCCGCGTCAACACTGTTTTGCTCCACGATCGCTTCCTGGACATCATCCTGGTTCGGAGGGTAGCCTGCTTTGTGGCCGATGCCGATCGGGCTGCCATCGACGAGCAGATTGTTTTTCAAATTGGTGTCGCCGCCCAGATCGACGCTGTTTGGTGCCCAGGAATTATAGGGCTGCATCTCGCCACGGGTATTGACCGCGGCAGGTTCCAGCAGGGTCAACTTAAACGGATTCCGGTCCAGACGCGGGGTATTGTTCGCCAATTTCGTATCGATCGTCAACTGCACGTTGGCGGAATTGAACTCGACCGCCGGCGGCGCAGAGGTGACGGTAACCGATTGCTGGATGGCTCCCGGATGCATGGTGGCGTTGGCCGTGATGTCGGCGCCCGATTGCACCGTCACGTTCTGCTGGACGAACTTTTCGAACCCAGGCGTCTCCACGGTAATCGTGTATGCACCGGCATTTACGTAATCAAAGACATACAGACCTGCCGAGTCGGTCTGTTTGACTGCCTTTATACCTGTGTTATTGTTTGCGAGCGTCACGGTCGCTCCCGGTATGACGGCGCCGCTTTGATCCGTGACGAGGCCGCGCACCTGTGCGCGATAGGTCTGGCCCCAAGCGGGGAGTGCCGCGAAAGCCGCCAAGTATACAACGGTCGCAAGTAACGCAAAAAGCTTGAAGGATTTCATGATAGCCCCCAACGAAGTATCTACTGTTGGGAAAAGTTACCAAGGTATTTAGCAATTGTCAATGATTTTGAACCCCCAAAGCTGCTTTCTGGTAATAATACGTATGTACCTGCCGGCTAGGGTTTTGCATCGCTGCCTATCTTTGGGTCTTGATGGACGAGCGTTTTGAGGAAGCCGGCGAGAAATTTCAGGAGTTGGTAAGGGTGATGGCGCTGCTGCGGGCGCCGGGCGGCTGTCCGTGGGATCGCAAGCAGACGTTCGACACAATCAAGCCGTACTTGCTCGAAGAAACCTATGAGGTGATGGACGCGACCGACCGGCGCGATTGGGAGGGGCTCGCCGAAGAACTGGGCGATCTGCTGCTCCAGCCGGTGTTCTTTGCCGAGATGGCGCGGGAAGCGGGACTCTTCACGATCGCCGATTCGCTCGATGCAATTAACCAAAAGCTGATTCGCCGCCATCCAAACGTGTTTGCGGACGCCTCGGCCGAGACACCGGAGGACGTGAAGCAGCGCTGGGAAAAGATCAAGAAAGAGGAAAAAGGAGGCGTGGAACCGGCTTCGGTACTCGATTCGGTGCCGCGCAATCTGCCGGCGCTGATGGAACCGGAGAAGATCGGGCGAAAAGCGGCGGGAATTGGGTTCGAATGGACAAACGTAGGGGGTATGCTCGAAAAGCTTGCGGAAGAGGCGGCGGAATTGGCCGAGGCACGCGCTGCGGAGGACCGGGCGCACGTGGAGCACGAACTCGGGGACCTGTTATTTACGGTGGTCAATCTGGCGCGTTTTCTAAAAGTAGATCCGGAGCAGGCGCTGCGGAAGACGAATGCGCGGTTCCGGAGCCGGTTTGTGCATGTGGAGAAGGGAATCGCGGGGTCGACCGAGACTTCGCTGGAGCGCATGGAAGAACTTTGGCAGGACGCGAAACGAATGGAACGCGAGCGAATGCCTCCCATAGAATGAGCGCTTTCTCTTCCGTGAGATTGGCTCCAGTCTCATAATCGAAGTATGGCTGCGATATCTCAGGTGCGACTCGAGCTCCCGCTGAGCAGGCCGGAGCTGATCCTCGATTGCGCGCTCATTGGCGGCGAGCGCAAACAGGCGAGTAGCGGCAACACGTTCGAAGTGCTCAATCCGGCTACGCTTGCGCCGCTGGGTTCGGTCCCGGACTGCGGCGCAGACGAAGCGGGGGCGGCAGAGAACGCGGCCGTTGCGGCATTTCCAGCCTGGCGGGCGCGCACGGCCAAGGAGCGCTCCACAATCCTTGAGCGTTGGTTCGCGCTGATGAAGGAGAATCACGAGGATCTCGCGCGCATTGTTTCGCTCGAAGAAGGAAAACCGCTTGCCGAGAGCCGCGGCGAGGTCACCTACGCGGCGTCCTTTGTGCAATGGTTTGCCGAAGAGGCAAAGCGCGCCTATGGCGAAGTGATTCCGGAGCCGGTTGCGGGCCGCAAGCTGATCGTGCTGAAGGAGCCGGTGGGCGTGGTGGCGGCGATTACGCCGTGGAATTTTCCGATTGCCATGCTGGCGCGGAAAGTGGCGCCCGCATTGGCGGCCGGATGCACGGTGGTGGTCAAACCGGCCGAAGACACGCCTTTATCCGCGCTCGCTTTTGCCGAACTCGGCGCTCAGGCCGGCCTGCCGCAAGGCGCGGTGAACATCGTGACGGCCTCCCGCGAGCACGCTTCCGAAGTTGCCGGCGTCTGGCTGCATTCTCCGCGCGTGCGCAAACTTTCGTTCACCGGATCGACGGCCGTGGGCAAGCAATTGATGGCGCAATGCGCTCCTACGGTGAAAAAAGTCTCGCTCGAATTGGGCGGAAACGCACCCTTCATCGTATTTGAAGACGCCGATCTCGACGCTGCGGTGCGCGGGGCGATCGCTTCGAAATTCCGCAACTCCGGCCAGACGTGTGTCTGCGCGAATCGCATTTTCGTTCAGGAATCCGTCTACGATGCATTTGCCGGGAAACTCGCGGACGCCGCCGCGCGGCTGCGCGTTGGGCCGGCCTGGCAGGAAGGCTCCGAGCAGGGTCCGTTGATCAATGCCCGCGGTCTGGCGAAGGTGGAAGATCATGTGCGCGATGCGGTGGCGCACGGCGGACGTGTGCTGACAGGGGGAGTGCGGCACAAACTCGGGGGGAATTTCTATGAACCGACTGTGATCACCGGCGCCACGCTCTCGATGAAATTCGGATGTGAAGAAACCTTCGGGCCGGTCGCGCCGCTGCTCCGATTCCGCGACGAGCAGGAAGTCATCGCGCTCGCAAACGATACACCGCACGGACTTGCATCTTATTTCTACGCGCGCGATATCGGCCGCTGCTGGCGCGTAGCCAGTGCATTGGAGTCGGGACTTGTCGGTGTCAATGAAGGAATGATCTCGACCGAAGTTGCGCCTTTCGGCGGAGTGAAGGAGTCCGGCCTGGGAAGCGAAGGCGCGCGCGAGGGCCTGAACGAATACTTCAATCTGAAATACGTCTGCATGGGCGGATTGAACTAAAGCTCAATACTGTCCACTCGACACCTGATGCTCAAACTGTTGTACATCCCGAAGCTGAGCCGGAAGCGTAAGCGACCCCTGGTTGAGCTGTTTGTCACACCCACTCGCACGCTTAACGAGCCGCGACCGCTATAACTAGGGAATGAGGAGTAAGGTCACGGTTCCAAGAAGCCCGGACGGAAGCGATTCCGGGATGCGGCCGCCCTCGGGCGAAAATCGCTTCCCGTACCGCAGATTCAGCAGCTTGTAATCCGACGGCGCATGTCCGGCCAGTTCATTGATCGCTAAATTGCCGACCACGATGCGCAATTGGTTGCTTTCGCCATGGAGCAGCCTGGTAATATCCAACCGATACGGCGGATGCCAAACGGTGCCGGCTTCTTTGCCATTCACGTACACGACGGCGGTTTCGCGCACAGGGCTTTCGAGCCAAGCGCGCGTGCCTTGCGGTTCCGGCCGCGGAGGTATCGGCATGCCTTTGCCGAACGAGAGGACAGCGTGATCACCTGGGTTCACGAGCCTGCCGGTTATCGTCTTCTCGTATATCGCCGTGCCCGAGTAGTAGCGCGTTGCTTCATCGTCGGTCCAGGAGTGTAGGTTGGCCATAAGGACTGTGCGGTGCAACGGTGGGAACGTAACGGTCCAATCTGTACTCAGGTCTATCCCGGTTACGTCCGTAATCACTACAATCCGCGGTGGCGGTTTTATTTCTTTTGAAAAGACCAGCACGCGCGATTCGTAGGGCGCCAAGTCCAGCGGAATACTTCCCTTACCCACCAATGTTACCTTCCCTGTAAACGGATCCCACCATTCGGCCGCCATTCGATGGACCCGCACTTTCGCTGTTGTGTCCACCGGTTGATTCGATGTGTTCACTACAAAGTAAATTTCGGCATCGGGAAGCTTGCGATGCACAAAGCCGATCGCGGAAGCCTCGGATGCAACTGCGAAATCCGGCCTAAGTGCACGTCGCAGCGCCGCGGACAAATCGCTATCGGAGGAAATCAGCCGCGCATGCGGGTTCGAGCGCGCAAATAATTTATGGATGATTTTGCGAAGCTGCGGTGTGCCGGTTTCCTGCTGCAGCAGGCCGGGGGCCAGCGAAGGCAGACGGCGCGTGGCGATGACGATCCCGCCGTGAGCAACATAATCTCGAAGTTTTTCCGCCGTCGCAATAGGCATGCGCTCGACGTCCGGCAGAATAATCGCACGATACGGAATGCCGATCTTCCCGATCGCGCGATCGTCGATGAAATCGAAATTGAATCCGGCGTCCAGAATCTGCGGAATGATTTGCGGCCCGATCAGCCGGCCCATAGCGCGGTCGACCGAATCTCTCCCCGGTGTGAATCCGGCCCAGGCATCGTCGGTCGGCAGATAGAGAGCGATGTCGTTGTCAGGTTTCCCTTGCCGCAGTAGAAAACTGATCCGCTGCAGATAGCGCCCCAGATCAGGCATGACTTCAAACCACGGGTTGTGAGCGTTCAACGCGCCCGAAGCATAAAAAGTCCAGCCGGGCTCGCCAGCCGAGGGCGGCGAATAGGGCCAGCCGTGTCCGACAAGCTGGTTGATGCCTTGCAAAAACATCCGGTCCGCTTCTTGTTTCAAATCGAGCGGCGTGGCGCGAAACGGTGGCGGATGAATCCAGGTCCAGGTTTCGGCCGAAGTTACCTTGCGGCCGTATAAATGACTCGCGGAAGCGGCCCAGCGCGCGGGAGCGAAGTGGTGCCAGTGCGCTCCCTCGCCTTCGGGCAGATCGACCAGCGCGTTGCTCGAAAGAATGACCGGGGGAACGCCGTAGGTCTGCGACCGGAACAGTGTATGATGCGCGTGCGCCCACTCGCGCACTTGCGTCAGGTAATTCGTATCGGCGAGGTCGGTCAGGGTTTCGCCCCAATCGTGGCGGATGGCCATAGTTTTCGGCCCAATGTTTTCGGCGAGCGCCGGAAGATAGGGCGTCAGATCGTAACCGCGCAGCTTTCGGAACTGGCTCAGGAAATCGCTGGTCCAATCGGAGCCGAATACCTCGAGGCTGTCGCTAAACACCGCATAGGGAGCGCCCGGTGCAAATGCACTCAGCAACTTGGTGCCAGTCTGCTGAAGATAGTGCTCTACCCCATCGCGATCGTAGTGGTCCAGTACGAAACCTTCGGCGCCAACCGCCGCGCGCTTCACCTGCTGACCGGTACGGCTCGCAATGAAAAATAGTGCTGTCTGCGTACCTTGCGGAATCTGCACCCGCCCGTCTTGAATCTCTTGCAGACGCCGGCTGCCAGGCATCGCAAATACTGCGAGCAGCTTTTCTCCGTTCTCCATGGCGGGAATGGGAATGGATCGAGCTCCGGCCGGAATTGCCGTATGCCCGACACGCAGCTTTCCCGCGGCTTCGTTCACCGGCACCTCGGCGCCTCCGTAAGGCCATCCGCTAGCGAGCGTCAAATCGACGCGCAGGCCAAGCTGTTTCGCCGTATCGTAAGCGAAGTGCAGGGCGTGCAGATAATCGTCCGACAGATAAGGCAGATTGCGGAAATGCTTCGCAGGATCGTCCAGGTTGAGTGGATAGACGGTCTGAATCTCGACGCCGCCGATTCCGGCAGCCTTCATCTGGCGCAGCTCGCGGGCGAGTTCGTCGTCCGTCACTGCGGGGCCGAACCACCACCAGCGCATCATGATGCGGGCATTGGCGGGCGGATGCACAAACGCGGTATGGAGAGCCTCGAGCCCCGCGCCTTGCGCCAGCGCCGTCAGACCCAGAGCAAGGATAGTAACTATCAGCCTGGCACGAGGCACCTATAGGTCCTTGTGGCTGGTGTGCTCGATTGTTGTATCCGGTGTTGGCTTGCTTCGGCCAACGCTGAAATCCGAAATGTCGTTCAGGTCGAATGCGGAAACGCCGTTTATCTGCGGCACCTTGATGCGGAAGAAATCGGCGCCATCGACATCGCGCAGAAAGAACGGAGGCCGCTGGTCGGGCTTAACATAAGCAATTTCCACATTGCTCATTTCGATGTTCTTCACGTGACGGATGTAAAACGCGCCGGCCGGCATGGGATGAAAGTGGCCGGGTTCGGGATACGAAGTTTCCAGCTCGGGCGGCTCAGGCTGGGGCTCTCCGCCGCCGTCCGTTTGGATATAGACGTTATCGATTTTCACATCTTCGATCCGGTGGCCGGGGATGCCGCTAATGACAGATGCGATGTGCGAAGCCGAGTGTGAGCAGACCAGACCGCTGATGAGCACGCGCTTCAAAACCCCAATCGACCGGCCCGCGGGGCCGCGCATGCGGCGATTCAAGCGAAGAAAAATGGGCGCGCTGGTGATATAACGCATGGTGATGTTCGTGATCGCCACGTCTTCCAACAGCGCGCCGTCGGAGGTCTCGAGCGCTAGGCCTTGGCAGCCGTCGAATACGCAGTTGGAAACTGTGATATTGCGGAAACCGCCGTTCGATTCGGTGCCGAACTTGATGCGCCCCGTTCCTATGTGGCGTGTTCCGGGCGGAAACCGCTTATAAGTACCGTCGAGCAGCGTGCCTTCCTCGAAGCTTCCTGATACCAGACAGTTCGTAATCGTGACCATATCGGTCGAGATCGGTGCATTCAGCGCGTACGAACTCTTCAAGC
The DNA here is from genome assembly GCA_036379475.1 of Bryobacteraceae bacterium. GTDB lineage: Bacteria > Acidobacteriota > Terriglobia > Bryobacterales > Bryobacteraceae > Bog-105. The sequence continues at coordinate 15,466 of DASVGP010000209.1, forward strand.
AGATGCCATCGTCCCAGGGCGAATTCACGCTGCAGTTGGAAACGCGGACATTCTTGCAACAATCGATATCCATGCCGTCGCGATTGGTATCGATCTTCAGATTGTCGATCGTGAGATTATTGACGCCGGTTGCAAGGATTCCGAAGTGTCCGCCATGAAGGATTGAGAAATCGCGCATCGTGACGTTACGGCAATTCTTCAGTGCGATCGCCTTATCGGCAACACCGGGAGTCTCCTGTTTGGGGCCGGGACCGTATCCTTTACTGAGACCTTTTCCCCAGATTCGGCCGGGGCCCTGGATCGCGATGTTCTCCAGTCCGACGCCCCAGAGCAGGCTGTTCTGCCAGTGTCGGTGCCCATAATCCTCGTAATGATTCCCCGGCCCTGGTTCCGCATGGTCGTATTCGCCAGTCCCTCCCATCGACTTATCCGCGGCGGCCAGAATGGTAGCACCAGTGTCGAGGTATAAAGTTACGTTACTCTTCAGATGAATCGAGTAACTGGCATAGGTGCCCCCAGGAAAGCAAACCGTGCCACCTCCAGCCGAAGATGCTTCGGCAATGGCTTTGTTGATTGCAGCCGTGTCGATAGTATGCCCGTCGCCTTTGGCTCCAAAACCCTTGACGTCATAAATGCCATGGCCCTTTGTGTCTCGTCCTTTGGCCATTCCCGGCCCCCCGGCCAGCAAAAGCGCTCCGCCCCCAATGCCGTAGGCTGCATAACTCAAAAACCCGCGCCGGCCCTGTTCTTTGTCCTCCATAATTCTCCTTAGTATTTTCCTGCCACGAAATTTTCGAAATTACCCCGGAAAAGCCGGTTCATGTCGCGGTGAATGTCCTCCCGCGTCACCGGCCGTCCGTCGTTTGCCATCAGCGTGTATGTGTTTGTGAAGATCGGCGCCATGGTCCGCCGCGTGTTGCGCCACTTATAGATAACTTGTTCCAACACGCGCGCATCCGAGTGCTGTGGAATAAAGCTCATGCCGAGCATCTCGACTCGCTCGCGGGTGATCTCTTCGACAACCGAAGGGTTGTTGAGAAACCACCAGCAGCCAAACGGCATCAGGTTGGCGAAAGCGCGCGCATAGACACAAAGCTCGTGCTGGTTTTCGCGGCTGAGCACGCTACTCAAAAAGCGGTTCTCCGGGAAATTGCGGCACAGATTCTCAAGCGGCCGCAGATCGGCTTTCCCAGCCGCATCGCCCGCCAGCCGGATCGCCGGATTCACCTGCCGGCGGACGCCGATCATGAGCGATATCGGAATGTTGTGCTCGCGGCAGGAAGGGAGCACGGCGTGCTCGAGCAAACGCGCCCGGTCGCTTTCTTCGGGAAACTGGAACGTATCGCTCAGGGACACCGCCATATACACCGGCTGCATACGGCGGCACCAGACGTCCAGAAAGCGGCGCACTTCGGACGCGGTTTTCGCCGTAACTTGGCGCTCTACCCGATATCCCTGCGATTGCAGGACCTGCCAGTGATCGGCCCACCGCTCAAGTATTCTGTCCAGCCGCAGCACTGCGCGGAATCGGGCGTCGCTGTCTTTCGCGCGTTCCCATAGCGGTGCTTCCGCCGGATCGAGCAGATCGTTGGTCATGACCGCCTCGCTCATGCCCGCCATGCGAAAGGCGTTTGTGATATGCTCGTCCAACTTCTGCGAAGCGAAAAACTGCCGCGCTTCTTTCAGGTCCGGACTGCTGGTGGGAAGCCCAAAGGCTTTTAGCACCGCCACCACGCCGCGCGTCGATTCCGATACGGGAGTATTCTCGACGAACAGAGTTCGCCAGATGAGATCGGCCTGCTGCTGCTTGGAGAGCTTCCAGTATTCTTCCGGCGCGACCGGAGACGAACGGAACAGCTCGCCTTCGAGATAGTGATAGGTCAGCAACTCGTCAATGCCCCAAAGCCCGAGAGATCCGAGCGCAGGCTTGAACAGATGCGTGTGTACATCGATGATTTGGATCTTCTCTAATTCATCGTGCACAGTCGCCGCAATGCCGATTGGATCGAGCGGTGCCGCCACGGTGCGATCGTTCACTCCTACGCTTTTGATCGATTGCATGATAGTCTCCTCCGATACTATAACTCTCGCCCCTTGTACGTCGAAGAAGCTACTTTTTTGTCGGCAATAGGCATTGTTTAAAGATGCTAAATCTAACCTTTAGTTTATCTGTACATAAATGATGGACGAGCTAATAGAATGCGGAGGGAGGACTTCGAACGATAACGCAGATGGCCACTGGCGATATTAAGCCGACTGTGAGCCAGCCGCTGCAATCGCGCGGAGTTGTGACATTCCGGTTGCAGCGATTTTTGATGAAACGGGTGCTGAAGCTTTCCACTCCGGCCAGCGCAATGAAATGTGTTCTTCTCCCCGACACCATAGCCTTCCAGATCTGTTTAGAAAAAGTAAATTCTTCCTTTAATTTTTCTGCATTGACACGATTTAGGTAATTCCCTAAACTCAGCATGATTGCTGCGAGTGGTGTATTCTCGACTGGCAAAAGAGAGGGGCGTGCAAGCTGATGAGATTAAAGCAAAGCTTACTATTGATAGTGATTCAGAGCATTCTGGCTGTGGCTGCTTGGGGCCAGACGGCTCAGATCGTCGGGGCCGTTACCGATCCGAGCGGCGCTGCTGTACCGGGTGCTAGTATCACGGCACTCAACGTGAATACAAACACTAAATCGATGGCGAGGTCTAACGCAGATGGGTTGTACACGATCACCTTGCTGCCCCCAGGCCACTATACAGTCAGCATCTCGAAAGCCGGATTCAGCCCCGTCACCCATTCCGGACTCATCTTAGGCGTAGGCGATCACGCCACTATCGATGCAAAGCTCACCGTCGGTGCGCTAGCGCAAGCCGTCACCGTAAGATCCTCCGCACCACTCATCGATGCCCAGAGCGCAACGATCCATCGGGTTGTAAGCCACGAAACGATCGTTAATTTGCCGTTAAACGGTCGCGACGTCACACAGTTGCTGACTTTACAAGGTGGAGTTATCCAAACCGAATCATCTTCGGGGGTTGTGGGCAACGGCTTCGTAGTAAACGGTAGCCGCAACACCGGTGTATACATGTCACTGGACGGCGGCATGGACATTAACTCTTATCAAAACTTCACCGGTGAGCTTCCGAACCACGATGCCATTCAGGAGTTCGGAATCCAAACAAATAATTTTAGCGCCAAATATGGGAATGCAACAGGGGCCGTCGTGAGTGTCGTAACCAAATCTGGCACCAATCAGTTTCACGGCTCCGCTTTCGAGTTCGTTCGGAATGGTGCATTGTTCGACGCGCGCAACTTCTTCCAGGCGAGCACTGATTCGCTGAAACGTAATCAATTTGGTGGTACCTTCGGTGGTCCCATTCTAAAAAACAGGTTATTTTTCTTCTTTTCCACACAGGATACAACGATCCGTAGTAATCCGGTATTGACGCACGTCTTCCTTCCGACGGCCGCGGAACGAACGGGCGACTTTTCTGCGATCACTAAGAAAATTATCAACCCAAATACCGGCGAGGCCTTCTCCGGAAACCAAATCCCCGCCTCGCTGTTGAGTCCAGTTTCGCTAGCATTTCTCAAAGTACTCCCCAGTCCGAGCTCGGCTGATGGTGGTCAATACATAGGCACTCCGACGATCCAGGACGAGCGGGGATACACTGGAAAAATTGACTGGTATCTCGGAAGGCATCACATCAGCGGAAAATACTTTTATAATCGGTTTAATCAGCCATTTACTGGCGACCTGCGGGACTACTCTACGATGAGATCGGCGGCAGTAGCTAAGTCTCTCCAGCCATATAGCCAAATAACCTTCAACGACATTTATACGATTTCCGGTTCTCTTCTAAATAGCTTTACATTTAGCTCGCGAAGGGATCGTGACTTTAATGATTGGAGCTCCATAACATTACCTCTCAATTATCAGCAGGCAGGCGTTCAAGGCATTGCTATGCCTGACCCGCCATCGGTTTACCTTAGTGTTTCCGGGGGTTTTCTCTCGCGTCCTGGTTGGGAGTATGATCTCCACGAGTCAGACCTCCAATGGGCTGATAATTTCACCATGGTTCGTGGGCGCCACGAGTTAGAATTTGGCGCGGATTTTATCCGGACATCTAACAGCATAAAAAATGAGTTTCGGCAGCAGGGGATGTTCACGTTTAACGGTTCTCTTTCAGGCAATGCCATGGCGGATTTCATGCTGGGCGATGTCTACCAGTTCTGGCAGGGTGGTGGCGAATACAAAGAGTTCCGACAGAATCGCCCTGGCTTCTTCGTGCAAGATAACTTTCGCGCCACCTCCAAGCTCACTCTGAATCTCGGCCTGCGTTGGGATCCCCTTTTCCCACCCCACGATACGTTAGGGCGTGTGGAGTGTTTCGTCCCGGGGATGCAGTCCACACGATTTCCTAATGCTCCTGCTGGCTATCTGCTTGCGGGTGATCCTGGCTGTCCCTCCGGAGGGATGAATACGTACTTACCAGAACTCGCTCCTCGGTTCGGATTCGCGTATCGTTTCACGCCCCGGACAGTGATTCGCGGTGGAGGCGGTCTTTTTTGGAACCCCCTCTCGGCAATCCAATACAATACTTTTGTCGATTCAGCCCCGTTCAGTCCTCAGGTTACGTTATATGGCGTGGATTTCCAAACTCCGTATGCAAACGCAATGAATCCGTTTCCGCAGTCGTTTGCTCCCTTTGTGCCGCCTTCCACCGCAACATTTGACTTGCCGTTGGGGCAATTCGGTGTGTTTTCCTCGGGTTGGCGGCCCAGCTATCAAGAGAGTTTCAATTTGACGGTCGAGCAGCAGGTATCAGCCAATACCGCAGTCCGTGCTAGTTATATCGCCAATTTAGGAAGACATCTTTCGTATGTGGTAGATACTAACTATGCTCGGTACATATCAGGCGTAAGTACAGTAGGTAATATTCAGCAGCGGAGGCCGTTTCAGGACTTTGGTGAGATCCTTAATTCAGGATATGACGCCACAGCTAGCTACAACGCGCTGCAACTGTCAATCCAACGACGCATGGCAAGTAATCTCTCATTCCAAGCTAGCTATACTTGGTCCAAGTCGATTGACGTCGGCTCTGCAGAAGCCGAGCCAGGTCAAGGTACGCCGCTGATTCCCATCAGTCTGCGAGCAAACCGAGGACTTTCCGATTTCGATATACCGAATCGCTTTGTGATGTCCTATGTCTGGGCGTTGCCGAAACTTCAACAAGGCAACTGGTTGATGAAGAATGTATTTGGCGGATGGGAGACAAGCGGAATCCTGACTCTGCAGAGCGGAACCCCTTTTAGTATTCTCTCCGGGAAAGATAACTCTTTAAGCGGCGATAATATTGATTATGCAGATGTAATCGGCGACCCATTTCTCAATACTGGCCGCTCCGACGGACAGTTGATATCGGAATATTTCAATACAGCGGCCTTCGTGCAAAATGCGTCAGGGACGTTTGGGACTTCGCCACGTAATCTGCTACGAGGACCGAGATTTGAGGATTTCGATTTGGCACTAATGAAGAGTTTCCCTGTTGGAGAGAGACTGAGGCTTCAGCTTAGAGCGGATTCGTTCAACCTGCTAAACCGGCCTAATTTTGGCAATCCAGTTGCCAATCTTAATGCGGGTAACTTCGGTGCGATTACAAGTGCTGGCTCACCGCGCATTCTGCAGTTCGCGGTGAAGGTGAGCTTTTGAGAGGGATAGGCAAATGACCAAGGTGAACCGACGAAGGTTCTTGTCCATTGCGGGTGCCGGTGGGGCAGCGCTGGGAACGCCTTTATTGGGAAGTGGCGAACCGGATGAACGGGAAATGTCATCTTCCGATCTCAGCGGAATGGTAGATCGATATCTGACTGGAATCGCCAAGCGGCAGTGGAAAGAACACGCTGTAACAATGGCCTTCTTGCGGACTGCTGAGGATGTGAAGGCGCGGCAGCAATACATTCACGCTAAGATCTGGCAGGCACTTGGCGGTTTTCCAGCTAAGAAAACTCCATTGAATGCCCGGGTGAGCGGCACTCTTGAGCGCGATGGCTATCGTGTGGAGAAGCTGATCTATGAAAGTCTTCCACGGTACTACGTCACTGCGAACCTCTATGTGCCAACGATTGGAAAGGGGCCATTCCCAGCAGTACTCGGCACGGCTGGTCATGCGAAGGACGGAAAAGCGTTCGAGTTATACCAGAGAGGCTTCATTGGCTTGGCAAAGCGCGGGTTTATTGTACTTGCTTACGACCCACCAGACCAAGGTGAGCGGATGGAGTATTTGGATTCCGCAACAGGGAAGTCACTTGTCGGCGGCAGCATGACAGCCGCACATACGATGTCCGGTCTGCAGTGTGTTCTGACCGGCGGAAATATTGCTCGATATGAATTGTGGGATGGTATTCGGGCCGTGGACTATCTTCTTTCACGTAAAGAAGTTGATCCGAAACGCCTCGCGGTCGTGGGCAATTCAGGTGGCGGCACACAGTCTGCTTATATGGCCGCTGTTGAACCGCGGCTGGCTGCAGCATGTCCGTCTTGTTATATCACTTCATGGAAAGCGCTTTGGGAGGGCCCCGGCCCACAGGACGCGGAGCAAGATTTCACCGGCTTTCTAAAGGATGGGCTGGATTTTGTAGCCTTCCTGATTGCATTCGCTCCGAAACCGATCCAAATGATGACCGCGACGAAGGATTTCTTTCCGATCAAAGGTGCGCGAGCGACCTATGCCGAAGCCCAGCATGTGTTCTCTTTATTAGGAAAGCAAAGTCATGTTGGCTATTTCGAATACAACGACCACCACGGCTGGTCGAAGCCGCGTCGTGAGGCAACGTATGCATGGCTGGAGCAATGGTTACAGGGTCGCACCGACTCAAAGCCAGAGGGCGATTTCAAGGTAGAGCCACCAGCGAACCTCAAGTGCACGCGCACCGGACAGGTTGCCACCTCCTTGCACGGAAAAACGGTGCAGATCCTCAATGAAGAACTGGCAGAAAGAATGTATCCACATCGAAAAGCCGCTAGCTTTGAGAGTACGGCGGCTCTCGGAGAGCTTATCTCCGCCCGACTCGCGATCGCACCTCCGCAAGGCGCACCAAAGGCTAAGGGGCTACGGCGGATTTCGCGTAGTGGGTACGTAATCGATCGGGTACTAATCGAGTCTGAACCAGGCATTATCGTTCCTGCGTCTGTATTTATTCCTGACACGGCGAGCAAACGAAGAAGAAGGGCGGTGATAGCGGCGAGCGAAGCAGGAAAGGCATCTGATGCCAAACCGGGTGGGAGACTTGAAAGCCTGATTCGTGCAGGCTATGTGGTAATTTCACCAGACCTGCGTGGTTTTGGCGAAAGCCGGCCTTCACAAAAGGGGAAGAGTGGCTATAGTGGCCCTTTTCAGACGGATATGCGCGCCATACTTGTCGGTAAAACAATGGTGGGGATGCAAGTATTCGATCTTCTGCGCGTTTTTCATTATGCTGCGGCTCGGCCCGACATCGATGGATCGCGCATAAGCGTAATTGGAACGGGTACCGCAGGTGTAATAGCGCTCTATGCCGCAGCGATTCAGCCCCGCATAAGAACAGTCGTGATGGAGAATTCGATTCTCTCGTATATGGATATTGTGCGCACCAGAGTGTATGCGAAGAATTTACAGGATCTAATTGTGCCAGGAGTATTGCACGATTTCGACCTGCCGGATATCGCTAAAGCTCTCGGGAAGAAGGTTGTTGTTATCAATCCGCTGAGTCCGGATGGGTTGGCGATGCCGCTGACCGAAGCAGTGGGCGAGTACGGACGGGAGGCACGGATGCGTAGAACCGGCTCTGGGCCTCGTTCGTATCTATAGGACCGAGCACCCCCAGTATTTCGTTCCAAACGCTACCGGCACGTTCGGCAACGAAGGCCGCAATACGGTATACCGTCCGGGGACGTTCGAATTCGATGCGGCGCTGAGCAGGATCTTCTCCCTTTCGGAAAGATTTCGGCTCGAGGCGCGTGCCGAGGCGTTCAACTTGATCAACCACACGAATTTTGACGCGCCAAACGCAACCGTGACCAGCTCGCACTACGGTCAAATCACGTCTGCGGGCGATCCCCGCATTTTGCAGTTTGCTTTAAAACTGTTCTTCTAAGCCGTACCAGTAGCTCTACGTAAGGGCGGGCGCGACGAAAACTCGCGTCCGTCAATTTGAAATCCTCTGCCTTCGGGCGGCATCCCAGTACCGAGACCTGTCAAAAGAGGAGAACCAATGAAAACCCCGGATTCCTTATCCGTTCGCAGCAGAGCTATGAACGAAACGGAGCAGAAAATCAGACTCGGCATCGGCTGCGCCGCGGCCGCGAGCGCCATCTTTGCGCCGCTCAACTACACTTGGAAAGGAGTTTTGACCGCCATCGCCGCCGATGGCATTTTAACGGGAATCTACCGTTTCTGCCCGGTTCGCCGGTTGCTGGTGCACTAACCCCAATACCGTTCACTTAACGCCTGATGCTCAAACTGGGTACATGCCGAACTGAGCCTTCCGAGCGTAAGCGAGCCATCGGGGCGGTTAGCCCAACTTGGGGTCGCTTACGCTTCCGGCTCGGTTTCGAGATTTCGAAATTGCGAGAGATGCGACATGGCCTTTGCGCCAAAGTGAACCGTATTGGAGCTAACCCGGTGAGCACCCATTTTATCTTGTAAGGCGCGTGAAAAATAGTCAACCATTGGCTCTCATCCGCGCCGGCAACTCCGCGGGCGCCGCGCAACAGCGCAACCTCTTTTTACAGAAAAGCCTTTGGTCGGTGCTGGTCTTCTTCGGCCGTGTGGACGATACGATAGTCAATGCGCATCGAGTGCGTTGCGTAATCCGCGGGAAACACGAGGCTAGTAGAATCACGGGCAACCTAGGAGGGAGAACGCTGTGAATCGAGCGTTCATTTGGCTGCGCAATTACGGTTTCGGGTCCCGCTCGATGCCTAGCCTCGACGGTCTGCGCGCCATTTCGATTCTGCTCGTCCTGCTTTCGCACTGCCTCGGTACCCACGGGTTTCCGCAGCTTCCCTCTCGCTGGTTCGCACTTGGCGATTTCGGCGTCCGGATCTTTTTCGTCATCTCCGGATTTTTGATTACCTCGATCTTAATTCGCGAATTGGATGGCACTCAAACCATCAGCCTTTCCAGGTTTTATATACGGAGAGCGATGCGGCTGCTCCCGGCGCTGTATGTCTACATCGGCGTCGTCGTGCTGCTCGCGTATGCGGGCATCGTTCGCGTTACCGACCGCGACATCGCTTTTGGGCTAACTTACAGCATGAATTTCGACACTGTGCCGGGATGGAATTTTGGACATTTCTGGTCTCTGGCCATTGAGGAGCAGTTTTATCTGCTGTGGCCTTTCGGTCTGCTGCTGCTGCGCACCAGACGGGCGGCAGCAAAATTCCTCGCCGGTGTCCTAATCGTCGATCCATTCATCCGGATCGCGTCGCATTACGTCGGTCCGGCGTTCAATTTCTTCGTCTGGACCGATGCACTGGGGTCGGGATGCCTGCTGGCGCTGCTGCGCACGGAACTGGCCGACAACCGCCATTACCGCAGAGTTCTTGAGTCGCGCTGGTTCTTCCTTGTACCCACCATCGCCCTGTTGTGCAACTATATCCCCTCTACAAAGCTGAGTTGGCTCTTCGGAGTGACGATTATGAATGTCTCAATCGCCATGACCATCGATTGGGCAATGCGCAATACGACTGGGATAGCGGGCCGCTTTCTCAATCAACCGGCGATTTCTTTTTTGGGGGTGGCCAGCTATTCGATATACGTCTGGCAGCAGGTGTTCATCGACCGTCATGCGGATAATTGGTTCAACGTTTTTCCCGTCAACGTTGCGCTTGCGCTTGCGGCTGCCATGATGTCGTATCTGCTGATCGAGTGCCCATGCCTACGGCTGCGGTCCGCACTTTTCCGGCGCGTCAGCCTGTCGCGAACTGCTCAGTTGGCTGCTGCACAAAGCAGTTCACGCGGTACTGATAGACCGAGTGCGGCGGCAGGCCAGTGATCGCCGTGTGCTCCGAAAGCGGGTTGTTCATACGATGTGAATCAGCGGGGTTTTGCCGCGGAGCCGGCGGGCCTTAAGCAGCGCGTTGCCCTTCAGCGAAACCGGCAGGATGGAATGGTAACGCAGCGTTCGGATTCCGCCAAACTCCTGCTTAAAAGCGTTCACGCGCAGTAATTTCTCATCACTGTCGCCGCTATAAAAACCGCCAAAATCGAAATGGGCGATGCCGAGGCGGCGGCATTCGAGCATATCCATCCAGTGCAGAAAGCGGTTCGCGCGGGCAACCGCGTTGCGCTGCTCTTTTTCCTGGCTGGAAGAAAAGAAAGAGACCGACTGAAGCTGCCGCACCCACTCCGCATTGCGGTAATAGGAATGCCAGACCAGCGGTTTTCCATTGGCATCCGAGGCGCGCGTCAGCAAAATTCCCTGTTGAGCCGCGTAGCGGCGCAGCCAATCGGAGTTCGTGGCGGTTTCTTCCAGACCGCGCTCGCGCGTGAACTCGGCGAAGAAGGAGAAGAACTCATCGATAATCCCGGCAGGCGGCGCAGTCCAGGAATCGAAAATGACTTCCTCTTTCCTGGCGCGGTTCACCTGATTGCGAGTGCTGGAAGTGAAGCCTGCAAAAATCGCCTCCTCCGGCTTGGTGAGATCGAGTTCGAGGCTGTGCACCTCCGCTTGAGCAGCACGATTCTCCGGGCGGCTCCAATGATAGAAAAGTATCAGGTCGCAGCCTTGCCGGGACCACGGCTCATCGAACCATACGTCGTGACAGATCGCCCATTTGCGCTGGATTTCAATCATGATCGAGAGCGTTCGCGCAGGGCGAACGCAATTTAGTCTGACATAGGATCTTTCGGCAGGATTACAGCGGCGCTACAGAAGTACCGATGATTTGATAGCGGCACTCGGCACAGCGGCCTTTGTCCCCGACCATCGCGGCTTCCGCATCCGTTCGCAACATTCTGACCACTCGCTCGCGCTCGTGGCTCGGAAAGCGCGCTCGCGTTTTTCAATAGCTTACCGCTCGTCAAATACCATTAGCTGCGGCACCGCAAAACTAAGGCGATTACGGAGTACACCCACCCGCTAATATCCCAGATCAAGTTGTTGGGAACGGTCACATCTATATCTGTAAATCCGGGTCTCCGGAGCCGGAGTGGTTCTTCTGTGACTGGCTTGTACGAGGGTTGACATTCTGGGTATCCAAAGCTTTCTGTACCGGTGCTATTGGAGGGCAGAGGCGGTTTTTCTGCCCGGCTTCTGCACCACGCAGCAGGTCTATTACAGCGCTTTACGGCCCCTCGTCCTTGGGAACGATTGGCTCGACCTCGGCTGCGGCCGCAACGTCTTTTGGCCCTGGATGGAGCGCGAGCAGACAGATGTGCTCACGAGCGCAAAATCCGTCTTCGGGATTGATCTTGACTGGAACGGGCTGAAAGCCCATCGCGGCATTCGATACAAAGCGTTCGCGGGCGCGTACGAATTGCCATTCGCGGATCGATCGTTCGACGTAGTAAGCGCGAACATGGTGGTCGAACATCTGCACAAGCCGTGGATCGTGATCGACGAAGCATTCCGTGTGCTGCGGCCCGGTGGCGCCTTCATCTTCCACACACCAAATGTTTCTGCGTGGCCCACCTCGTTGGCGGCGCACACTCCGGAGCGGATCAAGAAATTGCTCTTTCCGCTCTTCGATGGGCGCGCGGAGGAGGACGTATTCGAAACGCACTACCGCATGAACACGCCGGATGCCGTCCGCCAGTTAGCCCAGGGCGGCGGCTTCGAGGTGAAAGATTTGGCCATGACCAGCACTAGCGCCACCACAGCGCTGCTCGGGCCCATCGCCTGTCTGGAACTGCTGTACATCCGTTGGCTCCGCCATCCGGCTCGTGCCGGGAAGCGGTCGAACATCATCGCTGTACTGCGAAAATCAGGCGGGCAGGCGCAAATGCAGAAGCGCTGTCCGCCGGCTTTCGTGAGCGGCTGATGCGAACTCGGGATGGGCGCTGCCAGCAGCTCGCTTAGCGTCAATACTCGTGTCGCATCTCTCGAAAACTTCGAAATCTCGAAACCGAGCCGGGAGCGTAAGCGACCCCTAGTTGGGCTAACCCGCCCCGATGCCGCCGGCTTCGCACGAAGCCTTCCAGGGTGACCATTCATGGCGCGTCCCAATGTTAGAACAGTATCAGGTCGCAGCCTTGCCGAGACCACGGCTCATCGAACCATAGATCGTGACAGATCTCTCATTTGCGCTGGATTTGAATCATGATCGAGAGCGTTCGCGCAAGGGCAAACGAAATTTAGTCTGACATAGGAGCTTTTCGGCAGGATTACAGCGGCGGTGCAGAAGCGCCGATGATTTGATTAACGGCACATGAGCTGGATGACACAAACGATGCTGAAAGTACGCCGGGGCGAGGGGCCGGTCTACTCGCGCATCCGTAATCTGGTCCAGGCACTGCTGTATGCCAATCTACCTCAGCCGCGGCTTGTGAGGCCATTTTATAGAGGGCTATATGCGGCGCAGCGGACGGTGCACGAGGGTGGCCGCTGGCTGCTCGGCGTGCTCTATCGAGAGCCGGTTTTGCGGGCGCGCTGCGTCAGCGCGGGGAAGCATTGGCATGTTTTGCTAACGCCGGATATCGAAGGCCATCCCGAGATTTATATCGGGGACGACTTGACCGTCTTCGGTGGGCTTGGGATCGCCAGCGGCCGGGTCTTCGATCACCCCAAGGTGATGATCGGAAACGGCGTCGATATCGGCCATCAGGTGCAGATTGTGGCCAATCGGGAAGTGGTAATTGAGGATGGCGTAAAACTGGCGTCGCGCATTTATATCTCCGACACCGACGGTCATCCGCACGATGCCGAATCGAGAGTGCAAGGGGCGCCGCCACCGGAAGACGAAATCCGTCCTGTGCGCATTTGCCGCGGGGCATGGATAGGGCACAATTGCATGATTCTGAAAGGCGTGACCATCGGTGAAGGCGCCATTATCGGAGCCAGCAGCGTGGTTGTTACCGATGTTCCGCCCTATACGGTGGCAGCCGGAAATCCGGCACGCGTGGTCAAGGATTTGCGGGCGCAACGGCCGGCATCCGAGGCAACACCGGCGGGCAAAGTGTGAAGCGGCGCATTCGCGTTTTGCTCATCGCGCCTTCGCTTGAAATCGTGGGCGGGCAGGCGGTGCAGGCGGCGCGGCTTCTTTCGGCTTTGCAACAGGCGCCGGATATCGAGATCAGTTTCTTTCCGCTCAACCGGCCTTTCCCACGGCCGCTGAGGTGGGCCAGAAGGATTCCGCTGCTGCGGACTTTGGGCAACATTGCCTTCTACAATGCGAGCCTGCTGCGGCAGGCGCGTCGGCACGATATCCTGCATATTTTTACCGCCGGGCTATCCTCCTACACGCTGTGGACCATTCCGGCGCTTGCGATTGCCCGGCTGTTCGGCAAGAGATCCATTGTGAATTACCGCGACGGCCGTGCGGAACAACATCTCCGCTGGCGCACCGCGCGGCCCACGCTGCTTTGGGCGGATCGCATCGTGGCTCCTTCCCCCTATCTGGTCGATGTATTCGCCGAGTATGGAATCCGGGCCCAATCAGTATTCAACATAATCGACGCGGAGCGCTTCCGTTATCGCGAGCGGCGGCGTCTGCGGCCCATTTTTCTGGCCAATCGAAGCCTGGAGCCGCTGTACAACGTCGGCTGCATTCTGCGGGCCTTCGCGATTATCCAAAGCCGCTATCCACAAGCCACCCTGACAATCGCGCACGACGGCGTTTGCCGCAGCGAATTGGAAAAGCTGGCCGCCGATTTGAGGCTGCAGAACACGCGGTTTATCGGGAAAGTCCCGCCCGCAAACGTTCCCGCTTTGTACGACCAGGCGGATATCTATCTCACCAGTCCGAACTTGGATTGCATGCCGGGATCGCTGCTGGAATGCTTTGCTTCGGGACTGCCGATCGTGGCGACCGAGGCTGGCGGAATTCCCTATATCGCGAAACACCGCGAATCGGCGCTACTGGTGGGGTTGAACGACCATGAAGCGCTGGCCCGGCGGGCCATGGAACTGCTCGAAGACCCGGATCTGGTGGAGCAGATTACCCAAGGCGGACGGGAGCAGTTGCAGCAATACCGTCCGGAGCCAGTGAGAGAGGCGTGGGTTTCGCTGTATAGGGAGCTCTTCGCACAAACCGCTTAAGCCCAATGCTGTTCATTTGCACGCCGCTGTTTACCACAGTCGCCGAATGCCGAACGAATCCAGTTTTGGATCGGCGCTGATGACGGGTATGTCTTCGGACAGCGCCTGGGCCGCGATCATGCGATCGAAGGGATCGCGGTGTTTGCCTATAAGCCGGCCTGCACGGAGTGCGCTCTCCGAATCGATTGAGAGCATCGTGTAGCCGGCTTCCGTCATTGCTTCGAGGAATTCTTTTTCGAACGATTCGGCTTCAGGCAATTTGCCCAGCCGTACTTTGGTAGCGATTTCCCATGCAGAAGCCGCCGATACGAGGATCGTATTCGCTTCGTCGGCAATGACCGACGAGGCGTTGCGGCTGAGAGATGCGGGAGAAATCGCCGCCCACAAAAGTGCGTGGGTATCGAGCAGGACCCTCACTCTTCTTCGCCCTCCCAGAGGCGCAATTCTTCCTCTGGGAGCGGCTCCCAAAAAGCATCACCCAAAACAAAATCTGGATTTTCGCGGACCCCAAGCCGCTTTTTCTTTACCGGATGGATCGCCTCCAATTTGGCGACCGGAGTTTTGTTGCGTCCGGAAGTAATAATGACCGTTTCGCCTTTCTGGGCTTTCTTCACGAGGTCCGAAAGATTCGTCTTCGCTTCAAAGATGGTTGCAGTGATCATGGCTGTACCGTGGCTGCTAACTTATCTTAGCTAAGATTTTGGAAGACCGTCAAGCTGCATGGCGGCACGAGGAACGGCGCAACCCCTGAGGCTATCCTATCGGATCTACCGACGTTGAGCCTGGAGCAAACCGTCGATTGGGCCGTTACCGGGGTAGCGACCGACCCGTTCTGTTCCAATTGACGGATTGCCGAAAAACTGTGCAGAATCCAGCCGGCTTGTTTAGGAATTGGCGCGCGGGGCTGATATTGGCATCTGAAATATAATCAGCGTATGCCGCAACCCGACGTAGCCGTACGTATCGCCACAAAGGAGGACGCGTCGGTCTGCGGTCGGATTTGCTACGAGGCATTCTCAAGTATTAGTCGGACTCACGGTTTCCCGCCGGATTTTCCCGGGCCAGAAGCTGCGGCCGGGCTGATGTCGATGATGTTCTCCAGCCCTGACTCCTATTGGTGCGTGGTGGCGGAACGCAACGGCCAGGTCGTGGGCAGCAACGCCCTCGACGAACGCTCCGTGATAAAGGGAGTCGGCCCGACCACCATAGACCCCGGCGCACAAAACCTCGGACTTGGCCGCAAGCTCATGCGGGCAGTGATGGATCGCGCGAACCAGCGCGGCGCCGCCGGAATTCGACTGGTGCAGGCCGCGTATCACAGTCGCTCGCTCTCGCTCTACGCCTCGCTCGGCTTCGACATCCGTGAGCCGCTTTTCTGCATGCACGGCAAAACGCTCGAACGCGGTATCCCGGGATGCGCCGTGCGTCCGGCCACCATCGCCGATCAGAATGCCTGCGTTGCTCTGTCACGGCGGGTTCACGGATTCGATCGAGGCGTCGAGCTGGCGCAGGCCGTCCGGCAAGGCACCGCAAATGTGGTGGAACGCGGAGACCGCATCACCGGATACACCACGAGCCTCGCGTTCTTCGGCCACTCCACGGCAGAGACGAACCTGGACCTGCAGGCGCTCATCGCCTCGGCGGAGTCCTTCGCAGGCCCCGGGATTCTCGTACCCGCCAGGAACAACTCCTTGATGCGCTGGTGCCTGGCGAACGGCCTGCGGGTGGTCCAGCCGATGACGTTGATGAGCACCGGGCTTTACAGCGAGCCGGCTGGCGCCTGGTTGCCGTCAGTCGTGTTTTGAGGCCCGTGATCCAGGAGCAATCCGGACAGAGCACGTCTCCGGGATGGCGACTATGCGGACAGGTGGATTCGAGGAATGGGCATTTCCGAGGGCCAATGATCGCCTCAATCTGCTGGACCATCTTGAATTTGTGAACTTCCCAGCCGCGCTCAGGTACAATCGAGATCGCAGTCCCGTAGGAATCTATAGACTGCAATGATCCGGACTGCCGCTATTTAATCGGGTGCCTTTAACAGATCCAAAGTTACAAGAACTATATAAACTGGAAGACATTTTCCTTCCGTACTACACCACGCGGCGTAAAGGCCTATTCGGGCAGGCTTACGAAAAGGCTGCCGCTCGGTTTGTGCATTACACATCTGCTGACAATGCTCTTAAGATTATTCGGAGCAAACAACTCTGGATGAGGAATGCAAAATGCATGAACGACTACCGAGAGGTACGGCACGGATACGAGATCATTTACCGATTTTTCTCAGACGAGACGAAACGCAGTGCATTTTATGCGGCCTTGGACACCTGCCTTCCTGGCACGGCGAAAGAAGGGATCGAAACGTTTGACGACCTGTGGCGAAACCTCGAAGCGGGCACATATATTACCTCGATGTCGGAACATGACGACAGGGAGGATCAGCACGGTCGATTGTCGATGTGGAGGGCATTTGGTGTTAGCGGTCCTCGTGTAGCCCTCGTCGTGAACGTTCCGGCCAGTTCCCAGGGCTCGCTCGCACTGAATCTCATGTTCAGTCCTGTCGGCTATCTGACCGAGAATGAGGTGCATGATTCTTTGATTCAAGCCGCTGCCAATATTCGATTAGACTGCGGTTTCCTTCGTTCCATGGACCGGAGAATGGTTATCGGTTACATCGCAGCAATGTTTTTGACGGCGGTAACCTGCCTAAAGCATGAGGGCTTTCGGGAAGAACGTGAATGGCGGGCAATCTACCTTCCTGTACAACGCAGCTCCGCGTTGATGCAATCTAACATTGAGGTCGTCGAGGGAGTGCCACAACTGGTGTATAAAATTCCGATGGACGAAAAAACGAATCCGATTCTCAAGGACCTTGATCTTTCACGCATTTTGGAGCGAGTAATTATCGGGCCTACCCAGTACGGTCCGGCAATTGGGGCTACGTTTGTCGCTGAACTGTTTCGTATGGGAATTGCCGACGCAGATAAACGTGTTGTCCTGTCGGGCATTCCCATTCGTTCTTAAGAACGCCAGAGGCGGAACCTCGGTTCGCCAATCTGTCTCTCTGGTCTCACTTTGACGAGAAACGCGCAAACCGCGGATCTGTCAGTCGATCTCGAGCGGATCGTCGGCAATCCAGAAACTGGATGGCTTCGTCGCAAGTTGACGGGAAACGCGCATATCGCTGATTTGACACTGGGTGGAGAGAATCCTGCCGATTACGACCGGAAAACGCCGTTCCCGACGCTGACCGGAATCCGGAGTACCGCCGAAGCACGCGAGGTCAACAATCTGCGTTTTCCCCCTTGACCGTCCTCCAAGTCGGTGGCAACGAAACCCAATTTATATTTCCTGGTGCATCAACCACTTACCAGCCTGTTCCGCCGCTTCCCGCTTTACCTCGCTTTACCCTGGCCTCGTTATGACACCTCGCTCCATTCGTCGCGCCGCCGAGCGCAAAGCCCGCAAACTCGCCCGTAAAGCCGAGAAACAATTCTTCATGCAGGCGGCAACCGCCGTCCCCGAACCCGAGATGCCATTCCCGGCAATCGAACCCGATCTGGAACGCCCGGCCCTGCCGGCTGAGCCGCCGTCGGATGAGGCCGCGCCTTTCAGCGAGCCGAAGGTTCAACCGGATGAGGCCGCGCCTTTCAGCGAGCCGAAGATTCAACTGGATGAGGCCGCGCGTTTCAGCGAGCCGCAGACTCAAAGAACCCCGTCGTCTCCCGCCCGGCTCGCCGCCAACCGCGCCAACGCGCAACTCTCAACCGGTCCGCGCAGCGCCGCGGGGAAAGAGGTCTCCAAACTCAACGCTGTCAAAACGGGGCTCACCGGCCGCACCGTCCTCCTGCCCACCGATGACGTCGCCGCCTACGAGCATCACGTCCGCGAGTTTATGAAAGAACTCAAACCCGTTGGCATCCGCGAGCAGTGCCTCGCCCAGTCCATCGCCGACAATATGTGGCGCGTCCTCCGCATCCCCGCGCTCGAATCCGCCATCTTCTCTCGCGGCTATACCGAGTTTGCCGGCCAGTTTGAAAACGAAGACCCGGGGAATCGTCCCGCCCTCATCGAGTGCCACGCCTTCCTGACCTACCAAAAGCAGATCCGCAATCTGCAGCTCCAGGAAGCGCGCCTCCAGCGCCAGCGTGCCAAGGACATGGCCGAACTGCGCCAGCTTCAGCAGGAGCGTATCCAAAAGGAAAAGCAGCAGATGGAAGCCGCCGCCGAGCTCTATCTCGCCGCCCGAAAAGACAATCAGCCCTTCGATCCCGCCGCATTTGGGTTCGTTTTTTCAACTGCCGAAATCGAGAGCCATCTCAAGCGCGCCCGAGCCGCCCATCTCGCCCGCGAACAGAGGAAAGCTCTGGTCCAGGCCGCCTGAGTAAGCGCGCCGGCCCTTCATTTTGCTCTGGTCAGTAGCATCTGGGCCTTCTGCAATCCCGATCTGGCGGTCGCGTCTTGCGGGTTGATTTCTAGAGCATGCTGGAATTGTGTCGTAGCTTCTTCGGCCTTCCCCTGTTGCAGAAGCGCGCCGGCGAGATCGTCGTGGAAGCCGGGATTACCCGGTTCCAGGCGAACGGCTTCGCGGAAATGAGCCAGCGCCTGTTTTCCTTCGCCTTGCCGCAAAAGGATGTAACCGAGATTGTCGTGGGCGTTCGCATTTTTTGGATCGAGGCGAAGCGCTTGCTGGAATTCTGCCGCGGCTGCGTCCCATTTGCCCAGGCTGGCGAGAGCGGTGCCGAGATTGTTGTGCGAACTGGCGTCGTCGGGATTGAAGGCTAATACGGCACGAAACTGCTCGGCGGCCTGCTCGAATTGGCCTTGCGTGAGAAGAATGACGCCGAGATTGTAGTGCGCGTTTACGTATTTGGGGCTGGTAGCAAGCGCCGCCTGGTAATGCTTGGCAGCTTGTTCGATTTTGCCCTCGGCCTGCAGGGCGCCGCCGAGCGCCGTTTCTGCCACGGCATCACCCGGCCTGACTCGCAGCTCCCGCTCATAATATGTAACGGCTTCGTGCATCTTGCCTTCTGCTTGAAGCGCCGCGCCCAAATTGAACAATGCCAAGGGGTCATGAGGATTCATCGCCAGATCGTGGCGCGTCATCGTTTCCTGCAGAACCAATCGAGGATCGACCTGCAGATTTTCCGTGTGTACCGGCAGCACCTGAAGCCAGAATTCGGCCATATCGTCGGTCGCCTCGTCGCCGCCTACCACGCGTTTGGGCGGGTGGTTCGGGTTACGCTGGTTATCCACGGAATTGTCGTAAACGAAGTGCATGTGGACAGAAGTTCCTTTAGGCAGAAAGAGCGGCTTGGCGTACCGGAATACCGCGGTCCATTCGGGATTCCAGTCGGGAATGCGGAGCAGCCATTTCTTTTCTCCTCCCGGGAGGATGGCGTAGCCTACAAGAGTTTTGCCCAGGTAATGAGCGTGCGGGTATACCGCAAATACTTCGACGTCGAGCGGCAGAGTAACTTCGTCGGTAACTAGAAAGTGTTTGTCTCCCGCGGGAATGTTAATCGCGTTCGTATTGTGCAGCTCGATCAGCATCGGGTGCTTAGTGGGCGGTTTGTCGGTAAAGTAGAGTCCCACGACGGGCTGGATCTTATGTGGCTTACCGTCCGGGAGCATGTGCATATTAAGGACTAAGTCGGACCCCGGCTTCAGCCGCCACGGCATGCCATCGATTTGAGCAGCAGGCGCCGTGCCGGCCTTCCAGAGGAGGAAATGGCCTTCGGGATTGAAATGGTCGGACTCAACCTCAAGGCTCATGCCCATAAAACCCGGCTCGCCCATATCGCTCGAGTGAAGGCGGTACAGCCCGGTGGGATCGTAGAGCACATTGGAGTGAAAGAAGAGCTTGCGGTCGGCCCCGGGAATCAGGATGAGCGCTTTCACGTAGCGCGTCTTCTTGATTGGCACGGGAATGACGAAGTTACGCATCACGTTCATGCCATCCATTCCGTGCGCGGGAAGGGTGTAGGGATGCGCCAGCTTGAGGATGAGATCCGGTTTCCCTAGCGGCCAGCGGGAAAACCTGGGGAGCGGCGGCAGGTCGGAGGGATTCCCTTCGGGTGCTCCCTGTTTCACCCATTCCTGGATGGTTTGCAATTCCTGGTTGGCCAGCGTGCGCTCGTTTTCGCCTACGAAATGGGCGTAGCCAGGCGCGGCCAGCCAGGGAGGCATGGAGCGGTTTCGAGTGGCCGCAGCGATGGCGGAGGCGCGCTTCTTCGCATCCAAGTAATCTGTCAGGCTAAAGGGCGCCGGTCCGCCGGGAAAATGGCAGGTCGCGCATTTTTTGAACAGGATGGGGGCGACGTCGTGGGTGAAGGTCACCGCTCCCGGGACCGGCGCGGCCAGGAGCACCGCGCCCAGCCAGAGTAGACCATACCTCAGCATTCCGTAACCACACTCTATCGTGTTTTTCCGCTCAATTTCCTATCGAAAAACTCCGCCGTCGCTTCGTAGGTGCGCACCCAATCACGGTGGCGCAGGAAAACGTGAACTTCGTTGGGAAGAATCAACTCCTGGAACGGAACATTGTATTTTCGCAGCGCATCAATCAGGCGCACCGTTTGCGAAAACGGCACCGTGCGGTCATCGTCACCGTGGATGAAGAGCACGGGCGAGCGCCAGGTGCTGACATGCGCCAGCGGGGAGGATTCATAGGCGAGTTCTTTCGCTTTTTCGAACGTTTTCTCCTCTGCCGGGTCGAGAAGAGCCGGCTTATTGTTCCACAGCGTGCTCCAGTCATGTACGCCGGAAAAATCGACTCCGGCGGCAAACAGGCCGGAGGCGCGGGCGAGCGCCAGCGCGGTCAGATAACCGCCATAAGAGCCGCCCCAGATCCCGATCCGTTTCGGGTCCACATCCGGCCGCGATTGCAGATAGAGCGCGGCGCCCACGATGTCGTGGAACTCGCTTGCGCCGGCTGCTCCATAGTGAAGCGCCTCGCGAAAATCGAGGCCGTAGCCGATCCCGCTGCGGTAATTCACTGAAAGAACGACATAGCCATGATTGGCAAGATACTCGTTCAGCGCGTAGGCGTTCGAGTAGTAATCCATGTAATGAAAGCCCAGCAGCATCTGCCGCCGCGAGCCGCCATGAACAAAAATGACCGCGGGATGGCGGGTGCCTTGATCCGGGCTGGGTAGGAAAAGCTGGCAGTGAATCCGCATACCATCGGTCGCCGTAATCATGACGGGCTTGGGCTGGACCAGATCGGCGGCCGGAAATTCGGCAGGCCCCATGTGCGGCGCAAGCGCTCTGGATTGCCCGCCGGTCCGAACCATGGCGTGCGCGACTTCATTATAAGTAGAGGCAAGATAGGCTACGGTATCATCGCCGACGGGAGCCGGTTCCCATTCGATTCCTTGGCCGGGCGTAAGCTCTGTGGGCGCGGCGGAGCCGGAAACATCGACGCGCCAGAGATGGCGCCGGTCGATGTCTTTAAAATTCCCTGAATAGAAAATGGCCTTTCGGTCAGGAGCGAGCGCCGTAAACTCCACGATGCCTTTCCCTGGAGTAAGTTCCACTGCCTTGCCGCCCTGGGCAGGAATGCTGTATAAGTGATTCCAGCCGGTGCGCTCCCAGGGAAAAACAAGGCGGTTACCGGCGGCCCAAAAAATCTGGTTATCGGCCTCGATGCCGCGGAACACGCTGCCCGGGCCGGGAGAAGCTCGGAATACGAGATGCGCGGTATTGCTGTGCAGATCGAACAGGCGAATCGCCCAGGGCACTCCCTGGCGTCGTGGCCCGCGCTCGAAATGCCGCGTCGAGGGAATACGCAGGTAGGCGATCTCGGAACCGTCCGGCGACCACACGGGATTGGAGTCGTAATCGACGCTCGGGTCCAGGTAACGGACAGTATTTTTCGAGAAGTTATAGATGCCGATGAAGCTGTGATCACCGCGTTCGCTGACAAATGCCAAGCGCGAGCCATCGGGCGACCAGGTGAGCGAGTCGGAATTCCATTTCTGTTGCAGCAATTGTTTTGCGCCACTGCCGGAAGACGTTATGGTCCAGATCTGACCGCTGCGCAGGAACGCCACCAAATCGCCCTTGGGAGCTACCGCCGCAGCTTGCCCCGACACGAGCTTGCGGGCGGGCGAACCATCCAAATTGGCCCGCCAAATATCCTGCCCGGGTTCGGTGAGCGAGAGATTGGCGTTCGGGTTCGAGCCGCCGTTCTCGAAATCGCCGCCACGGGTAAATAAGACATAAGTTCCGTCCGGCGCCCAGGCGAGTTGGGCGAGATCCTGCCCGTCGTCCGAGTTGAACGCAGTCAGTTTGCGGGCTCTCCAATCCGGCGCGCTCGCCGCCCAGACATTGCGCCGCCCTTGGGCATCGTCGAGCCAGGCGACGCTGGTCTTGCGGGGAGCTGCGCTCAGCGAGTTGGCGAACGGGGCGCTCATCACCTGTTTGACAGTGAAGGAACCGGCGGCCTGCAGGCAAGCGGCAGCGGTGAGCGCCAGAACTGCGCAGCGAATAGCCATTGGGCTTATTCTGCCACCCGAGATTTCATCCGCCCGGGCCGCACTTTCTTCCTTGAAACTACTGATCGTCTTTGGAACCCGGCCGGAAGCCATCAAGCTCGCGCCGGTGATTCACCAGGCCGCGAACACTCCGGGTCTTCTGTGCCGGATTTGCGCCACGGGCCAGCATCGGGAAATGCTATCGCAGGCGCTCGATTTCTTCGGCATCGCGCCCGATTACCACCTGAATGCCATGCGCGAGAATCAGGATCTGCCGGGGCTAACTGCCCGCATTCTTCAAAGTCTTGCGCCGGTGCTTGCTCGCGAGCGGCCCGAGATGGTGATGGTGCAAGGTGATACGGTCTCCAGTTTTGCCGCTGCGCTGGCGGCGTTTTATGCACGGATCCCGGTAGCGCACGTCGAGGCCGGACTGCGCACTTACGATCTTTCCGCTCCCTTTCCCGAAGAAGGTCTCCGGCAATTGACGGCGCGGCTGGCTGCCACCCATTTCGCTCCTACGGAGGGAAATCGACGGGCGCTCCTCGCTGAGGGTATCGCGGCAGATCGCATCGTGGTCACGGGCAATACGGTGGTCGATGCGCTGCTGTTTGCCCGCAAGAAGTTATCCGCTTCCCCGCTTTCACCGCTGCGGGCCTATTTGACCGATCAGCAATTCGAGCGCGTGCGCAATGCCCCGCGTCTTCTTATGGTGACGGCGCATCGCCGCGAACATTTCGGGGCGGGCTTGCGCAAGATTTGTCTGGCTCTGCGCGCGATTGCGGACAACCATCCCGAAGCTCTTCTGGTGTATCCCGTACATCCAAACCCCAACGTCACGTCGATGGTGGGGGAATTGCTCTCCGGCTGTGCGAATATCCTGCTCACGCGGCCTCTCGACTACCCCGCATTCGTCAGCCTAATGGAGACAAGTTACCTGATCATCACCGATTCCGGCGGCGTGCAGGAAGAAGCTCCTACGCTCGGAAAGCCGGTGTTGCTGCTGCGCGAGGCAACCGAGCGCCGGGAAGCGGTCGAGAGCGGGCAGGTTCGTATCGTAGGCACCGACCCACAATGCATCGTGGCCGCGGTGCACGAGTTACTTACCTCCGAAGTCGGCTATCGCCGTATGATCGCCCGTATTAACCCGTATGGAGACGGATATGCCGCTTCGCGCATTGTAAATTGTCTGCTGGCCGACCGGCAGCCTGCCCGCACCGCGGCCTCTGCCTGAACGCCCCCAATTCTTCTAGAGCAACCCATCCGGGACCGCATCTCTCTAATTTTTAGGAGGGAAAGCAGAGGATTTATGGAACGAACATTGAAGCGTACAGCGTTCTTGGCTGCGACCAGTCTATTCCTTTCGGGCGGGCTAATTGCCTTTGCCCAACAGCAGCCAGGAGGCGCGACTCAGCCGCAGCAAACAATGCCCGGGCAGCAGCAGCAGCCGGGAATGAATCAGCCCGGAAGTCCCGGCTACAATCCGGGCGCAACAAACAACGCGCCCACGCAGCAGAAAGTGAATGATGAAGAGTTTGCGAAGAAAGCAGCGGAGGGCGGCATGACCGAAATTGCGATGGGAAAACTGGCCGCGCAAAAGGGATCCACCCCAGCGGTCAAGCAGTTTGGCGAGAAGTTAGTAAACGATCATACCAAGGCCGGCGACCAATTGAAACAGGCCGCGACCAAGGCAAACGTGAACCTTCCGAGTTCCCTCAACAAAAAACACCAGAAAGAGGTTAATAAGCTAGCCGCGCTTTCCGGGGAGAAGTTCGATAAAGCGTTTATCAAGCGCGCGGTGAAGGATCATAAGAACGACATCGAGGAGTTTAAGGCCGAAGTAGAGGGAGGTTCGAATCCGGCTGTAAGACAGTTCGCATCGAACAATCTGCCCGTCCTCCAAGAACACCTGAACATCGCCGAAAGCCTGAAAAAAAGCAAGGGCCAGAGCGGAATGAGCGGCCAGGGCGGCGGTATGCAAGGCCAGGGGACGCAGTAATTATCCCCACGAGCGCAAAAACGCTACTCGGAAAAGAAGAGATACTTGCGCCACTGGGTATCACTGCGTCCAAGCAGCCGCATTAAGTGGCGGCTGGTATGTAGCGTAAAAGGACGGGGCGGGCGGAGTAACTTCATGCCCGCTTCTTCCGGTGTCCGGTTGCCTTTCTTGTTGTTGCAGGAATGGCAGCAGGCCACTAGGTTCTCCCAAGCGGTCTCGCCGGCGCGGGAGCGCGGAATGACGTGGTCAAGCGTCATCTCGCTCGAAGGCAGTGTGCGATGGCAGTACTGGCAGGTATAGCGGTCGCGCATTAAAATGTTCTTGCGCGACAGCGCCCGCGTCTGGTGCGGGATTCTGCGGTACTCGAGCAGCCGGATCACCGAAGGCACCGCGAGCGCTTGCTTGGCCGAATGCACCTGTGCGGAAGCCAGTTCTTCAGCCGAGGCGACTCCCTTAAGGATGAGCACAATGGCCCGCCGGGCGGCGCAAATGTTGATCGGCTCGAAGCTGGCGTTCAGCACCAGCACCGGGCGGAGCAGCCGGTTTGCCGGGGTCGGGGTCATCCGAACGCTCCCATGGCCATCTCAGCCGCTTCGCCGGCGGGCCAAGCGCGCCGGTCCGCACGGGCCAGCGCCAGCACCGAGACATGCGCGGCGCCGGCCGCTTTTAGAGCTTCGGCCCCTGCGCGCAGAGTAGAGCCGGTGGTGTATACGTCGTCGATCAGGAGCACGCGTTTGCCCTTAACCCGTTCCGCCTTCCGCACCGCGAACGAGCCTTGCGGGCTTTGGCGCCGTTGGGCTTCGTCGAGCGAAGCCTGCGGTGGTGTATAGCGCCGACGGCGGAGATTATTGGCAAGCTTCAGCCCCATCCGCCGCGCTACCGGCCGGGCAAGCAGCTCCGCCTGATTGAAGCCGCGCGCCCACCGCTTGCGCCAGTGCATCGGCATCGCCATTACCAGATCAAACCGTTCGTTTAGTGGCAGCGCGCCTAGCAAGCGCCGGCTAAGCGGCCGCGCCACCGTCACCACTTTCCCGTATTTCAGCAGCCGAATCAGGTCACGCAGCGCGCCTTCGTAGCTGCCAAAAGCGTAAGCGGCGTCGAAATTCACCAGCCCTTGGCGGCAAGTCTGGCATAGCCCATGCTCACCAAGCGCATGCTGGTTCAGAAACGGGGTGCGGCAGCAGCGGCAAAAGAACTCGGCTGCGAGCGGCTCGGGCAGGGCCAAACAAGCCGGGCAGACCGGAATGCGTGAGATCCCACCGAGCGGTGTGTCGCAAAGCCGGCAATTATCGGGAAAGACGAGGTTGAAAACGTGGCTCGAAGCACGCCCGGCAGCCAGTTTCAGGCCGCCCAGCCAGGGAAGGGACTGATTGAGATGAAGCGGAGTCGTAAGACTAGGGAAGACTCACCCCCACTAAAAGGAAAGTATACAACATAGTTAGCGACACTAGCTCGGAACAGAACGTCAATCGTGAAGGAGGACAACGCAGCCCGTCGCTGACGCCCGGGGTTCTGTATATCGTGCCCCAGCGCTAAAGTAGCTTGAGGGATTTGCCGAAACGGTCAATGAGCCTCTCCTGTGAGGTAGAGTGGCAGATACATTACGAATTCTCTTAGTCGATAGCGATCCGCGGGAATCGGAGCAGATTTCTTCGCGGCTGTCTGGCGCACGCCATCGGGTGGTCGCCGCATCGGGACTTCAAGAAGCCTGCGAATTTCTGGAAATTCAGCGCTTCGATGCGGTTTTGCTCGCCTCGTCCTTGGATGGAGCCGCTACCGAGTTTACGGCCAAACTGCGCGCCTTGGATGCTGGCCAGCGATCGGCCGCGCGCACACCGATCTTATCTCTGGCTGCTGCCGAAACTTGCGATCCACCTCACGCGGACGGCTATCTTCCTGCTTCGTTCGATCCAGCCGCCCTTGCCGAGGC
Source organism: Bryobacteraceae bacterium (assembly GCA_036379475.1). Classification (GTDB taxonomy): domain Bacteria; phylum Acidobacteriota; class Terriglobia; order Bryobacterales; family Bryobacteraceae; genus Bog-105. The sequence goes on from DASVGP010000209.1 coordinate 42,101, forward strand.
CGTGGCCGGCCTGGCGCATGCCGTTTCTGCGCTCGGCCAACCCCAGCCCGGCAGCGACCTGCCTATCTTCGATTTCGAGAGACTCAACGCTCAAGCCGGAAACGATCGCGAGTTAGTCGGCGAAATTGTCGCGCTCTTCCTTGCCGATCAGCAAAACCAGTTTGTTCAGATGCGCGAGGCGCTTGAAGCCGGCGATTACAGCGGGCTCTCCGCTGTCGCGCATTCTATTAAAGGCTCGTTTGGAACGCTGGGAGCGATGGTCTGCTGGTCGCGCGCTCAGCAACTGGAATACGCCGCCAAACAGTGCGACGGGCGCGGCTGCCGCGAACTGCTGCTCTCGCTCGAGAACGCTTTGCGCGGGCTGCTACCGCACCTCGAAGCTCTGCGCCCTATCTGAGCTTCTGTTACACTGTCTTTACCCTCTTTACGACAGCTTCTTTCATGAGCAATTCGAGTGTGACGGAAATTGTCTGTGCGCACAGCCCAGACTCCGACGACGCGTTTATGTTTTACGGTCTCGCGACCAGGAAAATCCGTTCGCGTATGCTCTCTTTTCGCCACGTTCTCGAAGACATCGAATCGCTCAACAAAAAAGCCACCGAGGGCCGCTACGAAATCACCGCCATTTCCTATCACGCCTATCCTTACGTTTCCGATAAATATCTGCTGATGGCCAGCGGATCGAGCGTCGGCGACGGCTATGGCCCCATTGTCGTCACTTCGCGCCACATGGCGCCCGAAGAATTGAAAGGCAAGAGAATCGCCATCCCCGGCACGATGACCACCGCCTTTCTCGCGCTGAAGCTGTTTCAGCCGGATTTTGAGCCTGTGATCGTGCCCTTCGATAAGATCCTCGAAGCCGTCAAACAGCGCCAGGCTGCGGCGGGGCTGGTTATTCACGAGGGCCAGCTCACTTACGGCCATGGCGGCCTGCATTGCGTGGTCGACCTGGGTAAATGGTTCCAGTCGCAATACGGGCTTCCGCTGCCGCTGGGGGCCAACGCCATGCGGCGGGATCTGGCGCCGGAGTTGCGCGGCGAATGCACCCGCCTGCTGCGCGAGAGTATCGAATACTCGCTCTCCCATCGCGAAGAGGCGCTCAATTACGCACTGCAGTTCGCGCGCGACATGGATCCGCGGCTGGCGGAAAAATTCGTCGGCATGTATGTCAATCAAATGACCATCGATGGCGGAGAGATCGTCGAGCATGCGGCGCAAAAGCTCTTGGACCTGGGCTACGAAGCCGGGCTGATCCCGCACAAGACGTCGGTCGAATTTGTCCGATAGCCACCTCGTCTGCCTTGGGCTAGACTGAATAGGTTTAACCCCCATGCGTTTTCGATCTACCACCGCGCTTGTCTGTGCGCTGCTGTTTGCTTTTACGGCGTCCGCGCAAAAGAACGATTCGGCCACTCCCAAACAGCGCATTTCGCTGATCCGCAGCTTAGGCAACAAGGGTCCTCAGGCGATTCCCGTGATTGAGCGCTATCTTCGCGATCCTGACAGTCAAGTGCGCGTCGAAGCTGTCAAGGCAATCGTCAAACTCGATACGCCGGCAAGCCTCACACCGCTGATCGAAGCGACGCGCGACCAGGATCCCGAGATCCAGATTCGCGCCACTGACGGCCTAGTGAACGAATACCTGCCTGGATATGTGGTTACCGCCGGTCTGACCGGCTCCTGGACGCGCGGCATGCGCCAGGTTAAGGCATTTTTTAAGTCGCGGAATAACCAGACCGTGAGCCCGCAGACCAAAATCCGCCCCGACGTTGCGGAGGCGCTGGTGCACCTGATCGAGGCGTCCTCCGACGACGACGTACAAGCGAATGCGGCTCGCGCGGCTGGTATTCTGCGTGCCCGCGCTGCGGTTCCGGCTCTCGAACAAGCGTTGCACTCGACCGATAGCGAGACGATCACGGAGGCGCTGGTAGCGCTGCAAAAAATCGGCGACCGCGACGCCGGGCCATCCGTTTCTTTTCTCGCTCTCGACCTGGACCCGAACGTTCAGGATTTAGCCCTCCAAACCATTGGCATCCTGCGCACCAAGTCGTCGGCTCCGCAGGTGCGCACCGCGCTGAACAGTACGAACAAGGAGAAAACTCGCCGCAGCGCTTTGAATGCGCTCGCCATCCTGGGACTTTCCGCCGACCGGCCGGTCTTCCTCAAGTACGAGCGCTCCTCGGATCCCGTTTTGCGTGTTGCGGCGCTCGAGGGGTTGGGTCGTATCCGGGAGCCCAAGGATGTGCCTGTTCTCCAGGCCGCGTACAACGAAAAGAACGCGCATCCGCTGGTGCATCTCGCTGCCGCCTTCGCCCTGGTCGACGAAGGCGATGTCTCGCATTCCGAGTTCGCTCCGCTGACCTATTTGATCGAAAATCTTAACCAGTCGGGCCGCGCCGATACCGCCAAAGCCTATCTGATCGAACTATGCAGACGCGAGGATGTTCGCAAAGGTGTGTTTGCCGCTATTCCGCAAGCCAGCAAAGACCAGAAGATCGCTCTCTGTTCCATCTTCGCCGCCGTGCATGCGAGGGATTCTGTTCCGGTCCTCGAAAGTCTCTCTCACAATATGGACCCGGACGTCTCGTTCGCCGCAACTAAGGCGCTCCAGTTCGTAAAAGCCCACAGCGCCTGAGAGCAGTCTGCTTATTTTGCTCGCTTTTGCTTTTGCTGGCCGACGCGCACTTTGAAGTGCTGCTGCTTGGCTTCCTGGAAGGCTTTGTGATCGTGGCGGGCCACTGCATCTTTCAGGAAAACGTCCACATCGGTGTCCTTGGGCAGCACCGCCATGATGGTATAACTCTCGTTGCAGGTCGGGCAAAAGGGCCGAAAACGCTTTACATTCGGGATCGCCATAAGTTACCAAGATAGCATTTCTGCGCAATATTTCTTCATCCTCTCGTCAAAGCGGAATCCAGACCAGGCGATTGATCCATTCCTCGGACTCGCTCGCGCTCCAAACCAGTACCAGTTCTTCGACAGCTGTCCCGATCGGGATCGCTTCACGCAGCAGAACGACCCCGGGGCTGGCTGCGGTCACTGTGTATCGCATCCACGAGGAAGACCGCCGCAGATGCCTGCGTCGTCGTGGCGCTGGAAACCGGCGCTCGCGCCACCGAAAGTGCGGCAAAGAATTGGAGGGTCTTCCGCACTCTTGGTGGAGAGCTGCCAGAACGAAACGTTAGCGGGGCGGCCCGTGCAAGTAAAAATCCCGTGTCATGCGCGTCTTGGCAATCAACCGAACAGTCCAAGGACGATCAAGCCACTGGCCAGGTAGCTTGACCCGTGTGGCGGAGAGCGTAATTTCCAAAATGGCCGGCGCGGGCGCACGAGACACCAACTTCTACTGGCGCGTTGGGTTGTTTGCGATCGCGCACGCAGTCTAAGAAGTTCTGCATGTGGGAAATTGTTCCGTCTTTGAAGCTGCGCTCGGTGAGGACCGGATTCCCGTCCTTGATTCCTTCACGATAGACAGCGAAGTGCTGGCGGTCAATTTTGAGAGTCGCTTTGGTGCCTCGAAATTCAAGGCCGCCATCATCGATCGAAGAGATCAAGGTCCCTTCATAGCCGACTTCGAAACCGGGATAGCGGAAAGAGGATTGAATGGTATCCGGGCATTGCCATTTTGTGAAGATGTACCGGTCTCCCATGGTTTGGGCACGATCCGCCTGATCCTTTTTCATAGCCCAGTGCGCGACATCAATCCAGTGAGTAAACAAGTCGGTCATCGCGCCGCCCCCAAAGTCCCAGAACCATCGCCAATAGTTGTATTTCTCCGGGTCGAACGGCTGGGCCGGAGCGGAGCCGAGCCAGCGCTTCCAATCGAGGAGATCGGTTTTGATGGTCTCGGAGGGCCAAGCGGTTTGATAGTTCTGATACCAGTAAGTGCGGATCTGCGTGATGCGGCCAAGATTGCCGGCTTGAATCAAATCAACAGCGGTTTGGAAGTGCTCCCAACTTCGCTGCTGCATGCCAGATTGCAGGATCTGCTTCGAGGACCGGACGGCTCGGATGAGCTCCGGCCCTTCGGCAAGAGTATGCGTGACGGGCTTTTCGAGATAGATGTCCTTATGGGCGGAAAGGACATCGAGAGCGACACGGACATGCGAGTGATTAGGCACGGCGACAATCACGGCATTAATATCGGGCTTGTCCAGAACTTCGCGATAATCGAGGAAGGAGCTGGCGGCAGGATTGAAGCGAGCGCGCGCGGCTTCTCGATGGGGTTCATAGACGTCGCACACGGCCGCGAGGACGTGGCCACCGGCAATATCGGCGCAGTGAAGTAGAGTGTTCATGCGCTCGCCACAACCGATTGCGGCCACGCGGATGATATCGTTCGCTCCGAGAACGCGAGAGGCGGAGAGCGCGGTGAGGCCGCTTGCCATGAGAAATGATCGGCGATTCGTTTGCATTTTAGCTGATGGTGGTATATTACATGACCATCAAATAGTTGGTCACTGATCTCTAACGGGATTTATTAAACCATAGCGTCAGGTTTTGTCAAACGCTTGCATTGAATGGTTTCAGATGTCCCAACCTGTATATATGTAAGTGGGTGGCATCGTCTAATCCGTCCGCCAGGACGGCAAACCCCGTCTCTGCGTGGTCGCCCACCTCGTCCGGGTCGAGGATGTCCTGCGTTTGACACAGGATCGGCGATCTGACCTCAAAGTCTCGTCCATCACCGCGGGTGCGGTCACGGCATTACAAGCGCGCTTTCGCCGCCTAAGCGGAGACTACTGTTCTACCGGAGTTGATGGGCTTTGCGGCCCAGGGTCTGGACAGCCAGTTCGCAAACGCAATCTGCACGCGATCCCGCTAATGCTACGTATTCCTTGGCCATAGTTTGCTCGGCACACCATGTTCACATCATCGAGTCCGGCGTGCAAGTGGCTGGAATCGTTGCTCTTACATCAGCGACTGCCGCAGCGCGCCGTCCAGTTTGGGAAATGCGAACGTAAAGCCAGCGTTTTGTGCCGCCTCCGGGATCGCGCGCGCGCTCGCCAGCATGACTTCCGACATTTCACCCAAACCTAGCTTCAACGCAAACGCCGGAACCGCGAGTTTCGCCGGCCGATGCAGCGCGCGTCCCACTTCTTCCGAGAACTGAGCGTTGCGCACCGGCTCCGGGCTGACCCCGTTCAGCGGCCCGGAAACGGAAGGCGTATCCGCGGCAAAAACGATCATGCGGACCAGATCGTCCGCCTCAATCCAGGACATCCATTGCCGGCCGCTGCCGAACCTTCCTCCCAGACCCATTCGGAAGGGCGCAAGCATTTTTCGCAGTGCCCCGCCTTCCTTCCCCAGAACGATTCCAATGCGTACCCGAACCACGCGCAGCCCAAATTCCGTCGCGCGGTCCGCCTCGCGCTCCCACTCCACGCACACATCGGGCAGAAAGCCGCGGCCCGGCCTGCTGGCCTCTGTTAGCACCTCCTCGCCGCCATCGCCGTAGTAACCGAGAGCCGAGGCCGAGATCAGCGCGTCTGGTTTGTGCTTCAACTCGCGCAGTGCCTCCACCAGCGCCCGCGTGCGCTTGACGCGGCTGCCCCGAATCTCCTCTTTGGCTTCCGCAGTCCAGCGCTGCGCCACCGTCTCTCCGGCCAGGTGAATCACTGCATCGGGCCGTGGCACGCTGTCGAGCGGAGGAGCCGCGTTTTGCGGCCAGCAATAGAAGGCACAACGCGAATCGAGCGTCCGGCTACGCGTCCGGCCCAGATAATTCACCGAATCGCCGCGCTCGAGCAAAAAATTTACCAGGCGTCTGCCGATAAATCCGCTGGCGCCCGTAATCAAGTAGGTCATCGCTGTGTCTAATTGTAAAGAATGGGGTTATCCAGAGACGATGCCGGAGTTTATGCAGCAGCGGCTGCCCTGGGCGCTGTGGCCGGTATGCGGACCATGGCTGCGCCTCCCGTCGTGACGCGCCTGCTTCGCGAAGGAGCGCCGGTCCGCGAGGACGAGTTCGGGTTGCTGAGCCGGCCAATCGCCGGGTATGCCGCCCTGGCGCTCGCGGCCGCCGAAGCCGAGGCCGACAAGCTTCCGTTCATGCCGAAGCGGACCGAAGAGGAATCGCTCGCCGTGCGTGCGATATCGGGCGCCACCAGCGGCGCCGCCATTTGCTCTGCGAAAAAGCGCCAGCCGGTTATAGGAGCTCTGCTCGGCGCATTGGGCGCAGCCGCTGCCGGCTACCTGCTCTCGCTTCTGCGCTGCCGGAGCGCCGACGATGTGGAGCTTCCCATTCCGCTCGTCGCCATCGTCGAAGATGCCCTCGCCGCCGGCGTGGGCATTCTGGTGATTTCCAAACTGAATCCGGAAGCGGCTTCGCAGCCCTAATCGAGGCGTCTTTACGGGCGAAAGGGTAACAGAGAAAGGCTGCGAATGGGGCTGAAGTGTTTGGTATTCGCAGTGCATAGCCGCTGGCCCGACAAGGATGCAGTTGCCGCGATCAACGCGTCGGCCACTTGGATGCCGGCCGTCAAGGTGTACTGTTCGATGAGGGAAGATGCGGTTGCCCCGATCGATTCCGAAAGCGGCAGGATGCTGAAATCGAGTTGGAAAAGCGATTGTTGAATTTGACGAACCTCTAGTTTGGAACGGGCCCCCTGCAGAAGTTCCATCAACGACACGATCGAGAGCGCACGGTCGGCGGCCTGTCCGATGGTGCGGGCAGCATCGGGATTACCTCG
>DASVGP010000210.1:0-2226 GCA_036379475.1 Bryobacteraceae bacterium
GGCGACCTGCCGCCGCACCACGGTTCGGACAAAACCCATCAGGCGTTCCGGTTCGCGAAGGTCTCCCCTCCGGATGGCGTTTACCACGATCAAGAATGTATCGTGAACCCGGTCTTCCAACTCCTGCGGCCCCAATTGGCGGCACAGGTAATAGCGGATTCCGCGGCTGAACAGTTTGTACAGTTGTTCCATGCCGGCATCCTCGCCGGCCTTTATCCGGGCCACGAGGATACCCCATTCCACCGCCGAAAGGCTGCTTTTCGGATGCTTCTCCCGATGCTGCTCGGCAGGACTTTCTTGCGGCGCGGGTGATGAGTCTGGCTGACTAGCCAACATAAGCCGTTAAAGTTACTCCTTGGAAATCAAAGAATAAGCAGCCCAAAACGAGGGCGAACTCCGGTATCCGCTGGCGCTCTTCATCTGCATTTGAGCTTGCGCGAGCGCGGCGGCGGCGCGTTGCACGAGGGTACCGGAAGCAGGCTTAGCGGCCTGGAGATAGCGACAAAAAAAAGCAAAAAAGCGGCCCGAATCGTCGGGCGTCGGCCACGCGCTGACAATCACGCCGACGGCTCCGGCCAGCAGCCAGGAGCGCGCCAAACCCATCAGCCCGGCGCTTGGGAGCACTTCGCCCTGTTGGGAATCGCAGCCGCTCATGATCACCAGTGTTCCAGGAACACGAAAGCTCGCGACGATCTCCGGCGTGAGCAGTTCCGGAAGCCGGTCTTGCTTCAAACTCAAAGCGAGCGCAGCTTCTTCGGGATGCCCCCGCGGGCTGACTACATGTACCGCAAAATGAAGAATCCGTGGGGTAGGCGACAGCGCGCGGCGAAGCTGCTCGCCCGATGCCCGCGCTCCGGTGAGCAGTTCCGTATCCGGAGCGCCGCTCCATTTCGCCGCGGTCCGAATCTCCCGGCCGCTGCCGACCAGGCGTGCCAATGCGAACGATACGCCGGAAGAAGCGTCTGGCGCTTTCCGCCAGCGCGGGTCGGCCAGGTTATAGATAGGATCGGCCACCCCGACAAAGTAATTCGCCGGCAGCGAAGCCGGTTTCGAGAGCAGCAGCAGCTCGCTCGGCAGCAGGCGAAGCGTATGCAGGCTGGCCAGCGTGACCCCCGAACGGGACGATACCGCGGGCAGCGCAGCGAACGGGAACCCGTCCATCAGGGCGCCATCGGGTGTAATGAGCCACTGGCGTTTGCCACGGATTTGCGGACCCAGCGCGCCGAACAACTCGGCCGCTAACGAGCTGCCTAGCGACGTTTCGTGCTTTCCCTCGCGGACCCCCTCCGAGAACGCCCGGATGCGGCTTTCAAGCCCGCTTGCAGGCGGCAGTTCGTATAGGTTCACCCGGTCACCGGTTACAGCCCAAAGAAACGAATACGGCTTGCCCAAGGAAAAACTGAGTAGAGCTTCCGCATTGCTTAATTTTAGCTGAATACTTCTAAGTGAATTCTTGTGGGGATTATTCTCCAGAATAGAGGATAAATTTGCAGAGGCTAAGGCATTTTCATTTTCGAAACGGTCCAATTGGACCCGAAACTCGCTCACCTTAGCCCGGTCCTGGGCAGACGCGTGCGCCAGCAGGACGCGCGCCTGGGCCGATTGCAAGGCGCCGAGCAATTCAAAATAGCGCGGCGAAAGTGTGCCATTGCGGCTGAAATTGGCAAGTAATTGTTCACGAAGACTAGCGGCACGGTTGCGCGCCAAAGCATCGAATGCTTCGCGGGAGAGCTCCGCGTTGTGGCGTTTGAAGGCAAGCGTCGCCGCCAGTTCGGCGAAGTCGTGATAGGTGGCGTTCAACAGAACGACGGTTTGTGTTGCCGTAATGTCGCCCGGCATCGCGCCTTCGCGCCACCGATCGGCTGCCTGAACGGCGCGCCGAAACTCGGCCAAGGCTTCATCGGTCCGCCCGAGGCCCAGCAGAATTTCCGCCCGGACGTGGAGTGGATAGTACTGAGGATTGATCTTGAATTGCGGGCTTGAGGATGCGAAGGCCTGATCGATCAACCGGAGCGCGGTGGGGTAGTTCTTTTGCGCCAGGTTCAGCTCGGCCAGGTGCTCCTGAATGATCGGAAGATAGTCGCGATCCTGGATCTGGAGGCACAGCGAGTGGGCCGCGCGCAGTGCGGTTTCGGCGGATTGGACTTTTCCATCGTCCAGGAGCAAAATGCCAAGGTCGTCCCAAATAACCGTTTGCAGCCGGTCGTCTTTGGCGGCTCGCGCGGC
>DASVGP010000211.1:0-6781 GCA_036379475.1 Bryobacteraceae bacterium
GCTGCCTTCGCAGCCTGCGGATATGCGAAGTACACTGGGCGGCTCGGAGTGTGTCTGGCGACTTCAGGTCCCGGCGGCGTGCATTTACTGAACGGCCTTTACGATGCAAAGTGCGACGGCCAGCCGGTGCTCGCCATCACCGGGCACACTTTTCACGATCTGATCGGCACGCATTACCAGCAAGATGTGGATCTGGACAAGCTCTACATGGACGTGACGGTTTACAACCAGCGCGTCATGGGGCCGGCGCACTTAGTCAACGTAGTCGACGAAGCGATTAAGACGGCTCTGTCGCGGCGTTCGGTCGCGCACATTACGATTCCGAAAGATACCCAGGAGATGAAGATGTCCGATCAGGAGCGCTCGAAAGCGAATATTAAGGGCCACAGCGCCGACCTGTTCGCACCTATATATCCGGAACCTCCGCGGCATCTGGTGCAAAAGGCCGCTGAGATTATTAATAAGGGCGAGCGGATCGTGATTATGGCCGGGCGCGGCTGCCTGGGCGCTCGCAAAGAGGTCACAGAACTCGCTGAAAAGGCCGGAGCGGTCATCATCAAGCCGCTGCTTGGCAAGGGGGTCGTACCCGACGACAGCCCGTACACGACGGGAGGCATTGGGCTGCTTGGTACCGCGCCGTCGCAAGATGCGATGGAGGAGTGCGACACGTTGGTTATTGCCGGAAGCAGCTTTCCTTATATGGAATTTCTGCCTAAGCCGGGGCAGGCCAAATGCGTGCAGATCGACCTGGACCCGGCGCGCATCGGGCTGCGCCATCCCGCCGAAGTCGGCTTGGTTTCCGATTGCAAAACGGCCTTGCGGGCGTTGCTGCCGATGGTGGAGAAAAAAAACAAGCGCGATTTTCTGACCAAGGCGCAGAAACGCATGCAAGCGTGGAACAAGCTCATGGAAGAGCGCGGCACGCGCCCCGATATGCCGATGAAGCCGCAGGTGGTGACCTATCAGCTCAATAAGCTGCTTGCCGATAATGCGATTATCTCCTCCGATAGCGGCACGATTGCTACCTGGTCGGCACGGTATATCGACATCCGCGGCGATATGCAATTTTCGCTTTCCGGGCTGCTGGCAACCATGGCTAACGGTTTGCCGTACAGTGTCGGAGCGGCGGTCGCCTATCCGGGCCGTCAGGTGGTCTGTGTAGTCGGCGACGGGGGGCTATCGATGTTGATGGCGGAGCTCGCAACGCTTGCGAAATACAGGCTGAACGTAAAAGTGATCGTAATCAAGAATAATGCGCTCGGACAGATTAAGTGGGAGCAAATGGTCCTCGATGCGAATCCGGAATTTGGCGTCGAACTGGAGCCGATAGATTTTGTTGGGATCGCAAAAGCATGCGGTATCGGGGGGTTCCGGCTCGAAAAGCCGCAGGATGCGGAGAGTGTATTGCGCGACGCGCTGAATTATCCAGGTCCGGCGCTGGTCGAAGCTGTGGTTGATCCGAATGAACCGCCCCTGCCCGGCAAGGTCAAAAGCGACCAAGCCATCCATTTTGCCGAGGCGCTGGCACGCGGGGAAAAGCACGCGGGCAAGATTATCGCGACGGTACTGGAGGATAAAGTCCGGGAAATCCTCTGAGTTTCACGGCAGACATGGTACCGCCTAATACCTACATGGCTATTCTGATTCGGGCAATTCGCTGATACAGTATTGTTGTGTTGACAGGGGCAAGAATGGGGGCCGATACCGCGCAAAATCCTGCGGAATTGCGGGCACGTGTGGCCGAGCTGGAGGCAACTGTCGAAGCGCTGGAAGGCCGCATGTCCGCGCTGCAACAAATTCTGCTCGATCATTCGGTTCCGGTAATTATTTATTCGGCAGCGACGCTGGATGTTCTGGAGGCGAACGATAGCGCGGCGGCCTTGTACGGTATCGATCGCAGCAAGGCCGGATCTCTCAACCTGCTGGAGCTGCTGATGCCCGGCGGGCGCAGCGTGGCGGAACTGGCGGATCATTTGAAAAAACCGGTCAATGTGATTGGGCCGTTGCGGCAGCGAGCTATCGACGGACGGGAAGTCGTGGCCACCATGATGCTGTTCAGCTTTGAGGTGAAGGGCGCCGATGCCCGCATCGCGATGATCTATGACGAGACCGAGCGCCATCGCGCCGAAGCCGCCCTGCGAGCCAGCGAAGAGAGTTTTCGCGACCTGTTCGAGAATGCGAACGATTTCATTTTTGTCCACGATCTAAAAGGCGAGCTTCTGGCGGTCAACCGTGCCGGCGAGCAGTTGACCGGCTACGGACGCCAGGAGCTTGTGGGCGAGGCTTTTGGTGCGTTGGTCCCCGCAGATGCCCAGAACCGGGCGCGAGACAATATCCGGGCGCACCTGGGTGGGAGCCCGACGCAGCACTACGAACTGCCGGTGCTTCCCAGAGCGGGATCGCTGCGCCATCTGGAAGTCAGTACGCGCACGATGTACAGCAGTGGGAATCCGATTGCCATCCAGGGCATCGCGCGCGACGTCACGGAACGCAAACTGGCCCAGCAGCGCTTGCTGGAACAGGCCGAGGAGCTACGGCGCAAGAATCGCGAACTCAGCACGGCGCTGCGGCTGGCGCGCGAGGCCACACAATTGAAAGAGCAGTTTCTGGCGAATACCTCGCACGAGCTGCGCACGCCCATGAACGGCATCATGGGCATGGTCAACCTGCTGCGGGCGAGCGATCTTACGGCGGACCAGCGCGAATATGCCGATTCGATCAGCGATTGCGCCAACGATCTGCTCACCATTATCAATGATCTGCTCGACTTATCCCAGATCGAAGCGGGCCGGTTTTCGCTGAATGATGAGCCGTTCAATTTGCGTGAAAGCGTAAAGTCGGTGCTTAGGTTGCTGAGCGTGCGCGCAGCGGCGAAGGGAGTCGGACTCGAGCATCAGGTTTCGGATTCCTTGCCGGGCTTCATTTATGGCGATTGCGTACGCTTCCGCCAGATCGTCACCAACCTGACGGCAAATGCCATCAAGTTCACTCTGCAAGGCAGCGTGCAGGTGCGTCTGAGTGTTCCGCCGGGCGGCGCCGGGCTGAGATGCGAGGTCACCGATAGCGGCATTGGGGTTTCCGAGGCGGCGCGCGGACATATCTTTGAAGCATTTTTCCAAGCCGACGGTACCCCACGGCGCAAATTCGGCGGCACGGGGCTGGGGCTTACCATCAGCAAACAACTTGTGGAGATCATGGGCGGTTCTATTGGCATGTTCAATAACGACCCGGATCCCGGCGCGACCTTCTGGTTCGAACTGCCGCTGCGCGCCGCTGACGGCGCTGAGGCGCCTGCGGACTGCAGCGCCACGCTTCCGGAAACCGTATAGAGCCGGTCGATTTCTCCGCCGCTTCTGCCCATGCCAGATCCGAACGCCGCTTGTGTTCTTGTTTCGGCCGGGATTCTAGGCATCTATGCGGAATGCATCCGCCCTGGGAGGATCCTTCCCGGGGTGCTCGGAGCCGCGGCGCTGATTGCGGGAGCCTACTGGCTCGATCGCCTGTCCCCTCAGCCGCTTGGCCTGGCTCTGATTGCGGCGTCCGTGGTTTTGTTCGCGGTCGAGGCCATTTGGGATTCTTATTTTATTTGCGGCATCTGCGCAGCCGCCGCCCTCGGGGCCGGCTTCCGGCTGCTACTCGAGGGGCCGTATCGGATTTCTTTGCCGCTCGCGATCGCGGTTGCCGCGGTTCTGGGTGCAGCGACCATTTTTCTTGCCTCTGCCGCCAAGCGCGCTCGGCGGAATAAGCGCGCGGATGTCGGAGGGTAGTACTTTTATCTTGGTATCTCGTCGCTCGGGGTGCCGCTCGTTCGCCGCCTTACTTAAACGCGCGTAAAATGAGTGACAAGGGCTCACGCTGTGCTTGTGCCGTTGCTCGCAAAAGTTCTCAAAAAGGAGGCGAGCCGATGATGCACCTATACGGGGCCCGGTGCGGAATGGCCGCCCCGGTAGCTGTTCTGGCTCTTGCCTCCGGCCTCATGGCTGAGTCATATCTCAGCCAACTCAAAACGGTCCGCAATCCCGGCAAACGCGCGGAAAGAGCTCTCAAGCTGGCGGACAGCGCTTTCGAGAATGCGCGCGGGCTCTACAAAAAGGGCGAAATTCAGAAAGGCGACGCGGCGCTCGATCAGATGAACGAGGCGCTGACTGCGTGCTTGCAATCGGCTGAAATTGCCAACAAACCGAAGTATTACAAGAAGGCCGAATTGAACGTTGCCAAGCTGCAGCGGCAATTGAAATGGCTGCTGAACGATCTGGATGTCTGGAATCGCAGCGGAGCGAAGGCAGCATCGAAGAAGATGGAGCAGATCCACAACCAACTGCTTGCGGGGGTGATGAGGAGAAGATGAAGGTTGCGCTGCTTGTGTGCGCGCTGTGCTCGGCCTCGCTGCTGTGCGCCGAAGACGGCGATTTTCTGACGCCCAACGAAGCTGACCAGGTGCGCCAAACTCAGGAGCCGAATGCGCGGCTCGAATTGTATATTCATTTCGCCAGCCAGCGTTTGGATTTGCTCCATCAGGATCTGGCGGGCAATCAGCCGGGCCGGGCGGTTTTCATCCACCACGCGATTACGGACTATAGCTCGATCATCGACGCCATCAACGCGGTTTCCGACGATGCGCTGCTGCATAAGAAGTCGATCGACAAGGGACTGATCGTGGTAGCGGTCGCGGAAAAGAACTTCCTCGACAAATTGCAGAAAATCGAGGACAGCCAGCCGAAAGACCTAGCGCTTTACAAATTTGTGCTGGAGGACGCGATCGACGCCACTTCGGACAGCCGCAATATGGCGCTCGAAAGCTCCGGTGCGCGTACCAAAGACCTGGTAGCTGCCGAGCAGAAGCAAGAGAAAGAGCGCGAATCGATGATGGGCCCCCAAGAGGTTGCCCGGCGGAAGAAAGCCGCTCAAGCACAGGAAGAAAAGAAAAAGAAAATCCCCTCGCTGTACCGGCCGGGAGAAAAACATACCGAAGAGGTCCAATAAGCTTCCGGTGCGTCGTACAGTGGAAGCAGAGGGAAACTCTCGGCTTGGCGCATCAACACGATCACAGCCACGGTACGGGTTGGGTTCTGCGTTTCTCGATAATCGCGACCCTGCTGTTTACCGGCTTTGAGGCCTATGCGGGCTTTCGTTCGGGCAGCCTTGCGCTGCTCTCGGACGCGGGGCACAACTTCACCGATGCCTTGGCTCTGGTACTGGCGGCGGTGGGATTCTACCTGCAGGCCAAGCCGGCCGATAACAGCAGAACCTACGGATACCAGCGCAGTGGCGTCATCGCTGCGTTTCTGAACGCCTGCACTTTGCTGGTCATCTCGCTGGTCATTATCTGGGAGGCGGCCGGTAGAATTATGCAGCCGCGCCCGGTGAACGATGTGATGATGATCTGGGTTGCGGCGCTGGCATTGGTGCTGAACGGAGCGATTATGGTCGCTCTTCACAGCGGGCAGAGAAATGACATCAACATTCGTGCCGCGTTCATTCACATGCTCGGCGATGCGCTGGGCGCGATTGCGATTATCATTGGTGCTATCGCGATTTGGCTGACCGGATGGACCTATATCGATCCGGTGCTTTCCATCGCCATCGCCGCGTTGATTATCTATACGGCTTGGGGTATTACGCGCGAGTCTCTGAATATTCTGCTGGAAGGCTTGCCACGCGGATTGGACCTGCAGCATGTCGCAGACGCCATGGCCGAAGTGAAAGGTGTGCTGGATGTCCACGATCTGCACATCTGGAGCTTGGCCTCGAACACGCACGCGCTGAGTTCTCATGTGCTGATCGAAGACATGCCGCCGTCGGCAAGTGAGGGCATTTTGAAGCGCATCAACGAAGTGTTGGCGAATTTCGGCATCCGCCACACGACCATCCAGTTCGAGCACATGCCCTGCGTGATGTCCGATAATGGCTGCTGCATTACGGCGGAACACGTGGAAGGGCAGGAACAGTTGCATCACGGACACTGAGAGCCGTTCTCTCCGCCGGCATGACATTCACTCACGCTGAGATCATCTAGGCAGGGCAGCAGGTCCGCCACACTCCTCGCAGAACTTTGCTAGCGGTCCGATGCGGTGCCCGTTTAAACATCGTCTGCTCTCATCGAAGCGGCGGAATCGTGTTGCCGAGTACAGGATCGCTACTGGAATCGAATAAAAAGTGAGGAGTATCGCCGATAACCCACGAATATTGTTTACATGCGATTCCCTGGCACCCCCGTAAAGAAATGTGAATCCGAAAAACCCGATCCACGCGTACGCGAAAATTATCCAAATTGCCAAACGCATCCAGCGGGGACAGCCGCGCAGAGCGGCGCGCCACAGTTCCTTCTGTTTGAAATCGCGAGTGAGCCAGTTCATCACGAGAATGGCCGGTACGAAGAAAACGAACATGCCGGGTACGAGCACTTTGAGAAAACGCTCGAATGGATGGACAACCCCGATGAGAGCGGCAACGTGGACCGCAAGCATAGCCATCCAAGCAGCTATCGCCAAGGCCAGGAGGGCGTAGATGAATGTCGGCACAAATCGCGTAATGCCGTGCAGAAAACGATGCACCACTGTCGCTCTATTGCCGTTCACTAGCTCAACCGGAGCTCAAGTCTATCAAAGTAGTGCCGGTGCTCAAGCTGAGATCATCTGGAGCAGGCGGGCGCGAAATGCTTTGGCGGCGGAGGAGTCGGGCGCGATGACCAGCACTGTGTCGTCGCCGGCAATGGTGCCGACCACTCCTTCTATGGGCTCACGGTCGAGAGCGACTGCAACGGTGCTGGCATTACCGGGCG
>DASVGP010000212.1:0-52386 GCA_036379475.1 Bryobacteraceae bacterium
CGCCCGGGGAAAGTCAAGCGTGGCGTTTTGTGGCTTGGACAAATAGAGGGTGAAATGGAATCGATGATCCGATTCTTAATGCGAGCGGCCGGGGTCGATGCCGATAATCGAATCCAATTCTCGGTTTCCGGCTCCGTTTCAGTCCGCGCTCGTATTCGGGCATATCTTTTGCCCGCCGATGATTAAAGAACTTCGAGCAACGTTTTGATGTTCTCGGTCGAGCTGGAGCCGACCATGACATCAAACGTACCCGGCTCGACGACCCAGTGCATATCGGCGTTGTAGAAGCCCAGCTCCGCGGGCCTCAGTTTGAAACTGACGGCCTGCGTCTCGCCGGGTTTCAGGTGGATGCGCTGGAAACCCTTCAGCTCCTGAATCGGCCGCGTCACGCTGCTGACCTGGTCGCGGATGTAGAGTTGCGCGACTTCGTCGCCGGCGCTTGAACCTGTGTTAGTCACGTCCACGCTGACCGTGGTCTCGCCCTCGGGATGGATACGCGCCGGCGAAAGTTTCAGGTTGGCAAAATGGAACGTGGTGTAGCTCAAACCATGTCCGAAAGGGAAAAGCGGGCCATGCTTCTCGGACAGATAGGGCACATCGGCTGAAGGCTTGCGGAAGTAGTAAGCCGGCAACGTGCCCACCGACCGCGGGAAAGTGATTGTGAGTTTGCCTCCCGGGTTGATGTCGCCGAATAGCACCTGAGCCGCAGCCGTTCCGCCCTCCTGTCCGAGATACCATCCTTCCAGAATTGCCGGCACGCGTTCGGCAATGTAATCGATGGAGAGCGGGCGGCCGTTCAGCAAGAAGACTACCGTAGGCTTTCCCGTTTTAACGATGGACTGGACGAGTTGGTTTTGCATCCCGAACAGGTCGAGCGAGTCCCGGTCGCCGGGGTTGTGGACACTGGCTTCATGGCAGGTGGCATGATCGCCCCCCACAACGAGAATGACAACATCCGCCGTGCGCGCGAGTTTGGTGGCGGCGCGAATCTTTTCGCGCTGAACGTTTGGACCCGGAGGCCCGGTCTTCCGGTTTCTGTCGGTAAGGATCTCGCAGCCTTCGACATAAAGCACCTTGGCCGATTTGCCGGCGCGGTCGCGAATTCCTTGCAAAAGGCTTACGCCCCGGCCTCCCGGCGGGCGGCTGTAACCTCCCAGAAGCACATTTGCCGCATTGGGACCGATTACGGCAATGGTCTTATATTTCTTCAAATCAAGTGGCAGCAGATTGTTCTCATTCTTCAGGAGCACAACCGCTTTCTGTGCAACTTCCAGCGACAGTTTCCGATGCTTCTCGCAGTTCGTGATCTGCTCTGCATGTGCCGGATCGGTATAAGGATTTTCGAACAGCCCCAGGCGGAATTTCACGGAGAGAATTCTCGATACCGCCCGGTCCACTTCGCTTTCCGGGACCCGGCCTGCACGAACCTCGTCCACCAGCGTGGAATAGACTTTTCCCGGTGAGCGGTCGTAATCGACCCCCGCCGCAAGCGCCATTCGCGCCGCGCCGGCGTAATCGGCGGCTATATGGTGCACGTCCACCAGCATTTCCAGGCCGCCACCATCGGAGGTAACATAGCCATCGAACCCCCATTCCCCGTGCAGAACCTCCGTTAGCAGCCAGCGATTAATGTGACACGGAATGCCGCCGTTGATTTCGCAGTAGGCGGCCATCACAGATCCTATCCTGGCTTCCTCGACTGCGGCGCGAAACATCGGGAAAAAAACTTCCCGCAAGCTACGTTCCGAGTAATTCGAAGGCGCGGTGTTGCGGCCGCCAAAGGGCTCGCCGAGTCCGGCATAGTGTTTGGCCGTGGCCAGCACATGATGCCGGTCGATCCTGTAGTTCTCGCCCTGCAGCCCCTTAACCGCGGCGACGCCAATGCGAGTGGACAAATAGGGATCTTCTCCATAAGTTTCTTCCGTGCGGCCCCAGCGTGGGTCGAGGGCCAGGTTAAACACAGGTGCAAAAACCTGATTGATTCCCGCTGAGCCTGCTTCGTCCGCAACGGCGCTGAACATCCGCTGGATCAGCTCCGGGTCCCAGGTACTGCCCAGGGCGATCGCCTGCGGAAAACTGGTTGCACCGTCCGCCGTAAAGCCGTGCAAACCCTCGTCCTGGAAAATCTGCGGAATGCCCAGGCGGGTTTTTTCCATCGCGTACCGTTGCAGCGCGTTCCGGTAGACGGCTTGGTCATGAGGACTCCGTCTGGAATGCATGTCATACAGCTTGCGCCAATTTTTGGGAATGTTTTGCGGAATGTCACTGCTCGTGAATTGGCCAGTTGTATCAAGAATGCCGTAGATCGAGGTATAACCGCCCCTCAATTGTTCAACCTTTTCTTCCAGCGTCATGCGCTTTAACAAATCCGCTGTGCGCTGTTCAATCGGGAGCTTGGAATTGCGGTATGCAGCCTCCGCTCCATCCGCCGAGGTTGACCTCTGCGATCCCTGCTCAGGCTCGGCCGCTGCCGCCTCGGCGGCTAAAGCCGGGCGGCCGGTCAGGATCGCTCCAGCGCCCCCCAAGATCGATGCAAATTTACGTCGTGTCATTCATTGGCCTGCGACTAACTAGTAATGTGGCTTCAATCCTTGAATATCAAAAATGAATCATGAGCCCCAGTTGAAGAATGCGCGGGTCATGTGCGCTTGTTACTTCACCAAAGGTTCCACTTCCAAGTGATGTGCTGACGCCGTTGAAATTTGTGTGATTGAAGACGTTGTAAAACTCGAAGCGCAGTTCCGCATCTACCCGTTCGCCGAAGCGGAAATGCTTATAAAGCGACCAGTTGAAAACGATCTGCCCCGGACCCGTTATCGTGTTGCGGCCCAGGTTTCCGAAGTATCCAGCCGCTGGGTCGGCGAAGCTCGATGTGCTGAACCACTGGTCCACCTGATGGGGTGCGCTCACCGGTCCCATCAGGTCAGGGCGTGTGGCCAGGCCATGTCCGGCACCAGTGAGGCCGATGTTAAGGGGCAAACCGGTTTCAATGGTTGTGATTCCTGCAAATTCCCATCCGCCCAGCACAGCGCCTTCCACTCCGCCGGTGCCTCGCAGGAACGGCAATTGCCAATCGTAGTTCATCTGCAGGATTTGCGCGGTGTTGAAGTCGGAGAGCGCCCAGTTGGCGCGCAGATTGTATGCATCCTGTGGCTGCTGGCCATACGCGGAGGCGTCATCCATCGCTTTTGAAAAGGTGTAAGCGACGCCGACTTGCAACCCCTTGCTCATGTGCCGCTGGAAATTGACCTGCAACGAATTGTAATCGCTGTTAGCCGCCTTCTCCTCTGATGTAATTGCTCCCCAGCCAACATATGGCCTGTACAGATTCTGAGGGGGCGCCGGCTTCCGATTGAGCGCTGGATTGAAGTCGAAGCCGGAATAAGGCAGCGGTTGGTTGAGGTCCACACTCACCGGCAGATGCTCACCATGGGTTCCCACGTAGGCCACGCTCAGTGTAGTGGATGAGGATAGCTGGCGCTGCACGCTGAGGCTGTACTGCTCAGTCATAGGAGGCGGGTAATACGGATCAACGACCAGGAGTGATGAGGGGGCAAGCGGAGCGGCCGAACCCACGGCCGGATTGTCTATCGGCGGTGTAGTATTTGCGGAGCCGTAAGTCAGCGTCTGGTTGGTAGCAAATGGGGGATTGTTGGTGATGTTATAGGTGTCATTTCCCTGCACGCGGTAATAACCCATTCCGAACCCGCCACGAATGGACGTGGTTCCGTGCCCAAATGGATCCCAGGCGAAGCCCACCCGGGGCGCGAAATCGTCATATTGCGTTTGGGTCAGTCCACGCGGCACGCCGTCCGCGCCGGCGACGTGGAGACCGTTCATCAGATTGCAGGTCGTTGCACTCGGAGTGCAATTAATGTTCCCTGTCTTGCTGTTCAGCGTGGGAGCCTGAGCGGCGTTCCAGGTGCCGGGAAGGAAGTTGGAAAGCAGGTTCTGCGTGGTGTAGGTATGAGGAATGAAAAACCATCGCACGCCGAGGTTCAGTGTCAGCGTGGGCTTTACCTTCCAATCGTCCTGAAAGTATGCCTCCGCTTGACTATACCGGTAGCTTGGGACTGTTTGGGCACTTAGTTCCGTATAGGTGCTGGGGTAGCCGAGAAGATAGTCTGCAAAAGAGTTTCCGGTGAACCCGCCGTTGAAGCTGAAATCTCCCTGCGATCTTCCTCCTGTTATCTGGTCCTTCTGTGAGTAGACGTAAAGCCCGCCGAACTGGAACGTGTGGTCGCCGACAGCTTTGGTGACAAAATCTTCCCAGTCAAAGTTTCGTTGGAAGTTGTGCCAGGGTAAATCGGTCACATCGTAGGTGCCGTACCCTTGCGACAAGAACAGGGAGGGAATGCGGTTTTTCGGATTGGCGGGAAACAGCTCGGGGATGTTTAAGTCTGAGGGCCGCTGATAGACTCCCGACGGAGCGATTTGTATGCCGTCGTAGCTGATATTGAAATTAAACTGGTTGACCAGCGTGGGATTGAAAGTCTTCGTAATGTCCACCACTAAGTTGTAGTCCGGCATGTGCCGGTCCGACTGAACGGTGGGGAATGTGTCCGAACCGAATTCAGCCGTCGGCAATTGACGGTAAAACTGCTCATGGATGTAATGTCCGAACATGTGCAGACTGTCACTGAATTGATGGTCGATGCGGACGAGTTCCTGAGCAAAGTTGATGGGTTCAACGGGTGAGGCGACGTAGTTATTGAATCCGTTTCCACTGGAGTTGGCCGACGGGAAGACGCCGGCATTTAGCAGCGCCGCGGCGTTGCCATTGAAGCATGATGGATGGATTTGCAGGCCGCTGATGCAACCGGCCGGCACGCCCGGAGGAAGAGTTAGGGATTTAGCGTGCCCTATAATCGGAGACTGGCTGAAATCACCCTGCAATTCGAGAGGGCTGGGAGCGTGGAGGTTTTTCGTCAGACCCTCGCGGAACCGGCGCCACTCCTGGCTGTAGAAAAAGAAGGTCTTCTGCCGCTGGATCGGCCCGCCCAAGGTAAAGCCGAAATCATTCTGCTTCAGAGGCGGGACCGGTTTGCCCGCCCGGTTGGTGAAAAAGTTGTTGGCGTCGAAGGCATCGTTGCGCAGGAACTCGTAGGCCGCCCCATGGAACTGGTTTGTGCCGCTCTTGAGAGCGACATTGACAATTCCGCCTGACGCGGTAGGGTAAGCGGCGCTGTAATTGCTTGTCGTCACGCGGAACTCCTGGATGGCGGCCATGGCCGGATAAGCTTCGGGGGCGGAATCGGAGCCCGTGTCAAGATTCTCGGCTCCATCGATCATCCAATTGTTGGTTCCGTAGCGCAGGCCGTTGAAGTTGATCTTGGAACCTCCGCCGGTGCCGCCGCCGCCCGTGTAAGGAGAGTCGGGCAGCCGGCTGCGGGCGCCCGGCACCAGAGCGGCCAGCGTAATGTAATCGCGCCCGTTGACGGCGATACTGGCAATCTGGGTGTGCCCGATCACTGCGCCGATTTCAGCGTTCGAGGTGTCCACATGTGCTGCGTTGGCGGCCACGGTGACGGATTGCGTCTCCGCGCCCAATGTCAGCTTCACGTTCAGGGTGGCATTCTCGCCGACGCTGATGGTCAGACCCGTCTGACGCCAGCCCTTAAATCCGCTGGCTTCGACAGAAACATTGTAGGTACCGACGTCCGGGCCGGTGAGGTGGAAGTGGCCTACCGAGTTGGTGGTCGTCGTCCTGCTCGCGTGAGTTGCCGTGTTGGTAAAGGTGAGTCTTGCGCCGGGAACAGCGGCCCCACTCGGGTCCAGAACAAAGCCGCTAATCGAGGCGTTTAAATTTTGCGCCAGACCTGCCGTCGGCAGCATCGGAATACAAACAAACAGACAAAATAGAAGGGGCCAAATCGCGTTGCAATTCGTCACGGCCTTCATACACGCACCTCCGTAGTAGCACCCAATCACATCTATTGCAATAGATCATGTGATCCGTTGCAAATTATCACACGTGCCCAGGCTTGTCAACGTCGAGTAAAGCATTGAAACGGAGCCGAGAGCGTGAGCGACCCCATGCGCGGACGGAACAATAGTCAGGGTCGCCTTTGGGCGAATGCGCAAGCACGACAGGACTGCAACCGATTATAATCGATTAAAGCCGATTCCGGTTTCTTTTGAACCGATGAGCCCTATAGACTTTTCCGGACTGGTATTCCTGAGCTCGCTGCTTGCGGGCCTACTTGGCGCGTTGAGCGGCCTGGGGGGCGGAGTGGTGCTCGTGCCCGTGCTCACGATGTTTTTCCATGTAGACATTCGCTATGCCATCGGGGCTTCGCTCATTTCGGTCATCGCTACTTCGTCCGGGGCTGCCGCCGCCTACGTGCGCGAGGGATTCTCAAACGTGCGTATCGGGATGTTCCTTGAAGTGGCTACCACCGTGGGCGCGCTGCTGGGTGCGTGGCTCACTGCCATAGTATCGACGCCTACCATCGGGTTTATCTTTGGGCTGGTCCTTTTCTATTCGGCATATGCGTCGCTGAAGAAGAAGAAATCGCACGGCAACAAGGCGCCTGATCTTTTGGCATGCCGGCTGAAACTGCACGGCAGCTTTCCTGGTGAGCACGGGCAGGAAAGCTATGTGGGCCGCCGCGTCCCGGCCGGATTCGGCCTGATGTTCACAGCGGGCACTCTTTCCGGGCTGCTGGGGATCGGATCCGGAGCCGTGAAGGTCCTGGCAATGGATCAGGCAATGGGCCTTCCCTTTAAAGTCTCCACCACCACGAGCAATTTCATGATCGGCGTAACCGCTGCGGCCAGCGCTGGAATCTATCTCAGCCGCGGTTACATCGTACCCGCCCTGGCGATGCCGGTCATGCTGGGCGTGCTGGCGGGGTCGCTGGCCGGCTCGAAACTCCTGATAAGAGCGCGAGTGCGGACACTGCGGCTATTGTTCTCGCTGGTCATTGTCGCTCTGGGCGCGGAGATGATCTGGAACAGTATTGCGGGGAAACTTTGATGGATTCGAACAACAACAGACTTGAATCCTGGGTCGGGTACATCCTGCGCTACGGCGTGATGCTGGCAGCAGCGGTCGTGCTGGCCGGCGGTATCGGGTATCTGCATGGCGCGGCGCATCAGGGTCTGCCCGATTACACCCACTTTCACAGCGGGTCTTTTCAGAATGGATCTGGGCAATTAGACACTTTTGAGGAAATCGCTGCGCGCGTCCGCGCGGGCGAGCCGAACGCCATCATCCAGCTTGGACTCCTACTCCTGATCCTGACACCGATTGCCCGCGTGGCGCTATGCATCCTGGGCTTCGCGCTCGAAAAGAACCGGCTGTATGTCGCAGTGAGTTGCATCGTGATGACCGTCCTCATGTTTAGCCTGATGCATGGCCTTTGACTCATGGAAGATTTGCATACAATCGCCATCGTTGGGGGTGGAGTGAGCGGCTCGCTCACCGCGCTGAACCTTGTACGGCTGGGCGTCGGGTCGCGAGTGGTGCTCATCGATCCGGCGCGGAAGCCAGGGCTCGGACTGGCCTACTCTACTCCGAGCATGGAGCATCTGCTGAACGTGCCCGCGGGCAAGATCAGCGTATTCCCGGACAAGCCCGGGCATTTTCTTGAATGGCTCCGCACGCGGTACGGAAGTTCAGTGTCTGCTGAAGAATTCGCGCCTCGCGCAGTTTTCGGCCAATATGTCCAATCTCTTTTGGAGCGCACGAGCCGAATTGAGCATATTCGTAGCACCGCAATCGGTTGTTGGCTGGCGGACGGAAAGGCCACACTGAAGCTCGCTGCTGGAAGTTATCTCAGAGCCAATGCGGTGGTGCTGGCGACGGGTAATTACCCGTCAGCGGAATTGCCGGGTATCCATCAGAGCGCAAAGGCAGCGGGAATCTATGCTCATTCGCCCTGGGATAAGGCGGCGTACGCGAGCCTGGCCGCGAGTGCGCCGGTAACGCTGATCGGAAGCGGTCTGACCTCTGTGGACGCGCTGCTGCTGCTGCGCGAGAGGGGACATCGGGGTCCGATCACCATGATGTCGCGCAACGGTTTTCTTCCCCGCAGGCACGCGCCGTATCAGCCGCTCCCGGCGTGCATCATCGAGGGCGCGGCGCCGAAGTCCGCGTGGGAACTGCTCCATACCGTGCATCTGGCGATCAAGTCGGGCTTGCCATGGCGGGCGGTTATCGACAGCCTGCGGGAAAGAACCAACGAGCTTTGGCAGGCTCTTCCGCTTGAGGAGCAGCGCCGCTTCCGGCGGCACCTGCAGCGGCGATGGGAGACGGTGCGGCACCGCATGGCGCCTGCCGTTGCGGATCGTATCGAGAAGGAACTGGCGGCGGGATCGCTGGAGGTGATTAGCGGGAAACTGCTGGCGGTCGACTGCTGTGCGGGCGGCGCTTCGGTTACGATCCGGAGAAAGCAGGAGAGCACTCGCGTCTGGCGCGCCAGCCGCGTGATTAACTGCACCGGGCCGAATATGGACTACACCCGCGTGGGATCGCCGCTGCTGGACAGCCTGTTTGAACAGGGGATTATCACGCCGGGGCCGCTGCGCTGCGGCCTATGGAGTAATGAAAAAGGGGCTTTGCGTGCCGAGGATGGTACGTGCTCGTCGGTACTGTTCAACATCGGACCCGGCCGGCAGGGGATGCTTCTGGAATCTATTGCCGTGCCCGAATTGAGGACACAGGCGGCCGGACTGGCCGCAGTCCTCAGCGCCCAGGCCGGCGCGCCAATTTCAGGCTCAATTCGGCAATTGATGACAATCGATTAAACTGGTTCTTCAGTGTGATGAAGGGACGCAATCTCATGGTGGTGCAAGGCGGCGGACCGACGCAGGTGCTGAATAGCACCCTGGCCGCTGTGGTTGACGAAGCGCGCGCAACGAGAGGTTTTGAGCGGGTTTTGGGCGCGCGAGGTGGAACGAAGGGCCTGGTCGAAGGCAGTGTCGCGGACCTGAGCCGCTTGCCATCCCGTGAACTTGAGTTGCTGCGGACGAGTCCGGGCGCCGCCCTGGGATCTTCGCGATTCAAGCCCTCCACGGAAGACATGGCACGGATCGTGGAACAACTCCAGAGGATGAGGGTCGGCCACGTGCTCTTTATCGGTGGCAACGGAACCATGCGGGGAGCAGAATTGCTGCTCGAGTATTGCCGGAAAACAGGTTGCGAGGTCCAAGTTCTGGGCCTTCCGAAAACGGTAGATAACGACATCGCCGGCACGGACCGCTGTCCCGGCTACGCGAGTGCAGCGCGCTACGTAGCACAATCGACGCGCGACCTGGGAATGGATCTGAGATCGCTTCCGCAGCCGATGACAATTCTGGAAACCATGGGTAGAGGCGTGGGATGGCTCGCTGCCGCTGCGGCCCTCGGCAAGAGAGACGAAGCAGACGCGCCGCATCTGTTGTATCTGCCCGAGGCGCCCTTCGAGATGGAAAGTTTTATCTCGGCGGTGGAGGATGCCATTGCGAAACATGGATGGGCCGTGGTGGTGGTTTCCGAAGGAATTTGCTATGCGGATGGCCGGATGGTTTATCAAAAGCTCGATCCCAGACAGGCCGACCCGCTGAATCGGCCCTTGACGGGAGGCGTGGGGCAGTATCTCGCGGATGAAATAGCGGCGCATCTTGGCATTCGTTGCCGCTGCGAAAAGCCGGGATTATTGGGACGTGCTTCCGCGCTGCACGCCTCCTGCCAGGATCGGAAGGATGCGGAATTGGTAGGCCGTGCGGGCGTGCGCGGTTTGCTGGAGAACCGTACGTCGCAAATGGTCTCGCTCCTGCCCCTGCATGGCGCGGGCAAAGCGGGATATACATTCGTCGAGCTGCATGAAGCTGCGGGAATCGAAAGACAAATCCCCGCAGAATGGGTAGACAAAGGCGCGATTCCTGTGAAGCCGAAGTTCTTTGAATACCTGCAGCCGCTCGCTGGCAGCCTGATACCCTATCACGCGCCGATATCATCGGAACTGGATTTCCATGGAGATGCATAGCACGCCGCTCGGCGTATTAATCGCGGGACGCAAGCGCCCCGGCTTTGACCAGGAATGGAACCGGCTCGTTACCGGCAGAAGCGTGGCCGCCTTGAAGGAGCTTGGATTCGAGTGCGTGGGAGCGGAAGCGCCGGTGGTGGACGACGCTTCGACGCATGCGACTCTGGATCGGATCAGAGCGGCAGGCTGCGGAGCGCTGCTGGTTTTGCAGCCGTCCATTGCCCACGGGCAGCTTGCCTTGGCGGTGATGCAGCGCTGGCCGAATCCTGTGATTTTGTGGGCGACCCCGGAGCGTCCGGGCGATGGCAAGGTGAGTTCGTGCGGGCTGGTAGGGCAGCATTTGTGGGCTTCCGCATTGCGTCAGGCGAACCATCCGTTTGAATTTGTATACGGAGATCCGGACGACCAAGTGGCGCGCGCCGAATTGATGCGTGCGGTCGCGATGTCGCAGACTGTCAATCGTCTGCAGCATACGAAGCTCGGAGTGGTGGGGACCTACGTGCCGGGATTCGTCGATTTGGCCGCGGAGCCGTTTCTGCTGCGCCGGTCTCTCGGCGTGCAACTGCATGCCTTGAGCCTTCCTCAATTTATGGAGCGCGTGCACAATATTCCTGGAATGGCCGTTGAGGAAGACGTGCGGCGCGTGAAAGCTCTTGGCCTGCCGATGGCGAACGTTACCGGAGAGGCGCTTGACGTGAACTCGCGATTTTACCTTGCCATGTTGGAACTGATGCGGGAGGAGCGGCTGGACGCGCTTGCATTGCAGTGCTGGCCGGAAATTCCCAGCATGTTGGGACAGTGGCCGTACTTGGCGGTGTCGCGGCTAACGTCCGAAGGACATGCGGTTTCGATTGAAGGTGATGTGGATGGCTGCATCGGCACGCTGATGAACTCGTCCCTGGGATTGGGGCCGAGTTTTCTCACGGATTGGCTGGAGCATGACGAGCACAGCATTTTTTTCTGGCATCCGGGAATGGCCCCGATGACGATGTGTGACGCGGTAGGCAGCCAATATGGTCCTGAACTGGATCTGCATTTCAATATCGCCAAGCCATACGTGGTCAATGGCCGCATCCGCTCCGGCGAGGCGGTCACGGTCATGCGCCTTTGGCGCTGCGATAATCGGTATTTCCTGACGGCCTTTGAAGGACAGACGCTGCCGCCGCAACGCAAGCTGACAGGCAACAGCGTGCTGGTCGAGATCACGGGTGAGAGTGTTTCTTCGCGTTTCGACCGTCTGCTGCACGCGGGACTGCCGCACCACGTTCTGCTGGCGTTTGGCCATCACGCCGAGACCTTCCGCAGAATGGCCCGCCTGCTAGGGATCGAATGGTGCGTGTGAGTCAATGATGAGAACCAAACAACTGGCGAACCGGGTTGGCCGACATCAGGTTCGCGAAGAAATACAGCGGCGGATTCTCTCGGGAGAAAGCAAGGCGGGAGAACGCCTGAGCCAGCAAAGCCTGGCGAAGGAACTGGGTGTAGCTCAGGGCACTGTGCGGGAATCGCTGATTGAGCTGCAGTGGCTAGGGTTGGTCGATTCGGTCGATCACTTGGGCGTGTTTGTGGGAAATCTTGATTTCGCCCGCATCTGCGAAGCGTACCAGGTCCGCGAAGTACTGGAGGGACTGGCAGCGAGACTTTGTTGCACTCAGGCGGGGCGGGCAGACATTATAAAACTTCGCCAGATGGCGGACGATGTTTACAAGCTTGCCAAGAAGCACCAGGCGCGAGAGATGGGATCGCTCGATCGCGCTTTCCACTTCCATATCATTGAGCTATCGAGAAACAGCATTCTGCTGCGGTTGGCGGAAACGTACCGCGTGCTGGGAATGATGGTGCGCGCATCGCGCGAACCTCGCGTCATCCATGAAGAGCATCTGCGAATCGTGGAGGCCATTGAACACAATTTTGCCGACGAGGCGGAGAATCTTGCGCGGCATCATGTGGCCGAGGCGCGCCGCTCGCTGCAACAGCAAGCGAGCGCCGGCAACTTCACGCCGCTGTGGGTGGGGTAGAGCAATTTATAAATACCTGGAACAAGAGGACACGATGATTCATTTTTTGGTGCACGACGCATCGGATACCGTAGGCGTGGCGGCGGTGGACATTACGGCCGGCACGGAATGCACTGGGCGCGATCTTTCGACGAACAAAGCGCTGAAAGCGAAAGCGACGGAAGACATTCCGCTGGGACACAAGCTGGCGCTGAAAGATTTCGCTTCCGGAGATACGGTGATCAAGTACGGATGCGAAATCGGCAGGATCGTCCAGCCCGTGAAGGCCGGGCAGCATGTTCATATACACAACTTAAAGACAAAGAGGTGGGCATAACTATGGTTGACCAAACGATCTACGCGTATCGGCGCGAAAACGGGCGTGTCGGAGTCCGCAACCATGTTGCGATTCTATCCGTGGACGATATTTCCAATGCCGCATGCGAGGCGGTCGCCAGCAACATTAAAGGAACGCTGGCCCTTCCGCATTCCTATGGCCGCCTGCAGTTCGGCGAAGACCTGGAACTGTTCTTCCGCACGATCATTGGCATCGGTTCCAATCCGAATGTCGCTGCCGTGGTGGTGATCGGCATTGAAGCAGGCTGGACCAAGCGCGTTGTAGATGGCATCGCAAAGACGGGGAAGCCTGTGTCCGGTTTTTCGATCGAAGGCAAAGGCGACATCCGCACCATCGCGGAGGCTTCCTATCGCGCCAAGGAATATCTGCAGTGGGCTTCAGAACTGCGGCGCACGGAGTGCAAGTTCCACGAGCTTTATATCAGCGTGAAGTGCGGTGAGTCGGATACGACGACCGGTCTTGCAAGCTGCCCGACCGTAGGCAATGTGCTGGATAAGCACTGCGAGATCGACGGAACGGCCTCCTTCGGCGAGACCAGCGAACTTACTGGGGCCGAACACATCGTAGCGGACAAGGCCGCGAGCGAAACGGTTCGGAAGCAGTTTATAACCGCATTCGATGACTACACGAGATTGGTCTTCGCGGAGAGAACGAATGATCTATCCGAATCGCAGCCGACCAAGGGCAACATCGCCGGCGGCCTGACAACGATTGAGGAGAAGGCGCTGGGCAACGTCGAGAAACTCGGCAAACGGACTAAATTTGTCGGCTGCCTCAAGCCCGCCGAAGCCCCTACCAAGCCGGGTATGTGGTTCATGGATACCTCCAGCGCGGCTTCCGAGGCAGTGACACTGTGGGCGGCCTCCGGCGCGGTGGTGCATCTGTTTCCGACCGGGCAGGGCAATGTCGTCGGAAACCCCATTGAGCCGGTCATCAAGCTCTCCGGGAACCCGAAAACGGTCGCCACCATGAGCGAGCACATCGATCTGGATGTATCGCCGATTCTGCAAGGTGAAATGACGATCGATCAGGCCGGTGACGCCTTGATCGAGATGGTTGTGCGCACGGCGAACGGACGGCTCACCGCGGCGGAAGCTCTTGGGCATCGCGAATTTGTGATCACGAAGCTCTACCGCAGCGCCTGAATCGGCAAGCTGAAAGCTGATGGCTGAAGGCTGATAGCTGTTTCTCATGAAGACATATTCCAAAGAGCAATTGCAAAGCCTCGTGGCTCGCTTAGCCCGCGCAGCCGGTGTTCCGGCGGAAGATGCGGTGATCTTTGCAGACTCGCTGATCGACGCCGACATGCATGGTGTCTCGACGCATGGAATTTCCCGGCTGAGCATCTATTTGCGCCGTATTCAGGCCGGGATGATTGTGCCCGATGCGCAGTTGAAGATCGAACGCGAGGCGGGCAGCATCGTTACCTTCGATGCCGGGAACGGATTAGGCCAGGTGCAGGCGAGGAAAGCTCTCGACCTGCTGCTGCCGAAGGCAAGGCAGAATGGCGTAGCCGCGGCCACCATCAGGAATTCACAGCATTTTGGCGCGCTTTCCTATTACTGCAATCTGGCGGCCGCGCAGGGTTTCATCCTGCTCGCGATGACAAATTGCGAGCCGGCGATGTCGCCCGAAGGCGGTTACGAAGCATTCTTTGGAACGAATCCGATTGCCGCTTCGTTCCCCACTAGCAAAGGATTCACGGTCAAAATCGATTTGGCCACATCGACCGTTGCCCGCGGCAAAATTATTGCGGCGCAAAAGAAAAACGCTTTGATCCCGCAGGGCTGGGCGCTCGACCGGAACGGAGAACCGACGACCGATGCCGCCGAAGCGTTGCTGGGCACGGTTCTGACCATGGCCGGGCACAAAGGCTACGCGCTGGCGCTGATGGTAGAGCTATTCAGCGGCGTTCTGTCAGGTTCGGCGATCGGCAACGGGATTGGGTCGATGTACAAGAACATGGATCGCAAGCAGGACGTCGGACATTTCTTCTGTCTGTTCCACATCGACGCCTTTCTCGACTACGCCGATTACCTGCGGCGAATCGACACCACAATCGATGCGATCAAGGCTTCGAAGAAGCGCCCCGGTGTGGAGGAAATCCTGGTTCCGGGAGAGCGGTCGGCGAGGCAGGCTGCTCGTCACGCTTCCAAAGGAATCGCCGTTCCGGAGGAAACGCTCGTCGAAATTCAGCAGTGGTGTTCGCGGCTCAATGTGCCGTTCGCTGACAGAACCCCGACCGTGAGGGAGGGGATGACGGCCCGATAATTATGCCTGATATTCTGATCTCCGAAAATATCCGCGGCGCAGCGGTCGATGCTCTGTGCGCGCGATTCGACGTGTTATCGCTGCCGGATCTGTGGAAGGATCCCACGGGCCTGAAGACGCGGATTGGGCAATTTCGCGCGCTGATGGTTCGCAATCAGACTCCGGTTACGGCCGAGCTGCTGGCAGCGGCCAGGGAGTTGCTCGTTATCGGGCGCGCTGGCGTCGGTCTCGACAACGTGGATGTGAACGCCGCGCGCGAGGCTGGAATCGTCGTCGTCTATACGCCGGATCAGAACGCGATCAGCGTGGCGGAACTGGCCATCGGAATGATGATTTCGCTGGCGCGCTCGATTCCCGCCGCCGATGCCGATACCAAAAGCGGCAATTGGAACCGCAGCCGGTTCGTGGGGAGCGAACTTTACGGCAAGACCCTGGGAATTGTTGGCGCCGGTAAGATCGGCTATCTCACAGCGAAACGCGCGCAAGCCTTCGGGATGAAGATCGTCGCTTACGATCCCTATCTCAGTTCGGACAATATCCTGCTGAAAGAGTTGCAGGCCGATCTGATTGAGATCGACGATCTGCTGCCGAGGGCCGATATTGTTTCCTGTCATTTGCCCGCGACGCCGGAGACCAGAGAATTTTTCGATGCCAATCGCTTCGGCAAGATGAAGCTGTCCGCGCACTTCATCAACACCTCGCGCGGAGCAGTGGTTCGGGAGGCGGATCTGATCGAAGCGCTGGAGAGCGGCAGAATTGCGGGCGCGGCCCTGGATGTGAGGGCGAAAGAGCCCCCGCAGCGCGGGAAGCTCGAATCGATGCCAAACGTAATTCTCACGCCCCATATAGCAGCGTTTACCCGTGAGGCGCAGGAGCGGGTAAACAACGCGATCTGCCAGGATGTAGCCCGCGTGTTGGATGGCAATCCGGCGCAGAACGCGTTTGGCGCGGCGATGTCCGCCCGGTTCGTTTCTTAGTTCGTTTCCAAAGCGATGCGGCCCAAGTTGACACAAGGAAAGCTGGCAGGCCTGAAAGCCGTTTCCAACAATCGCGGAGTCATCGCCGCGGCTGCGCTGGATCAGCGCGGCATGCTCAAGAAAATGATGGCGAAGGAAGCGGGCGGAGGCGAACCGCCCGACGCCATGGTGACCGAATTCAAGGAGCTGGTGACTGCCGCGGTTACCCAATACGCCTCGGCGATCCTGCTGGATGTGGAATACGGCCTGCCCGCGATGAAGCAGCGGAACGGAAAGGGAGTCATGCTCGCGTATGAGAAGTCCGGCTATGATGCGACGGCCCCTGATTTCATTCCCAGCGTGACGGAAGGCTGGTCCGTGCTGCGGCTCAAGGAAGCCGGTGCATCCGCGGTAAAAACTCTGGTCTACTACACGCCCTTCGAGAAGCCCTGGGTGAACGAGCAGAAAAAGGCATGGGTGGAGCGTGTAGGAGCTGAATGCCGCGCGCTCGATATGCCGCTATTCCTGGAATTTCTCGGCTACGATGTGCTCGGCGAGACCGGCCTCGCCTATGCGAAGCGGAAGCCGGAAATCGTGATCCACTCGATCGAAGAGTTCAGCAAAGATCGTTACGCGGGCGATGTTCTGAAGGTGGAAGTTCCGGTTCAAATGCCTTTTGTGGCGGGCATAGAAGCGTTCCAGGGAGAGCAGGCTTACTCGAGAGCGGAAGCGCAGCAGTATTTTCGCAAGGCGGCCGCCGCCGCATCCCTGCCCTTCGTCTACCTGTCTGCGGGCGTAACCAATGCCGCTTTTGTGGAAACTCTGGAACTGGCGGTCGAAAGCGGTGCGCATTTCCATGGCGTCCTTTGCGGCAGGGCGACCTGGCAGGATGCTGTTCCTGTGTTTGTAAAGCAAGGCCCGAAGGCCTGTGAGAACTGGCTTGCGACCCAGGGCGCAGAGAACATCCAGAAGGTGAATCGCGTTCTCGAGGGAGCAAGCCCTTGGCACGAAAAGTTCAACCTGATCTGAAAGATTCACTGTCGCGGACCGATCACGCGCTGAAGTCGAGGGCAGCTTCCGCGCGGTGGTGGATCCTGTCGCTCCTCTTAGCCATTACCGTCGTCAATTTTATTGACCGGCAGACAGTTTCTGTTCTGGCCCCGCTCATCAAGCAGGGCTTTCATCTTTCCAATGAGGCCTACGGAAGAATCGTAGCCGCGTTCCAGTTCGGAATGATGAGCGGCGAGCTGCCGATGGGCTGGATCATGGATCACTGGGGCTGCCGGCTTGGCTTGTGCGCCGCGGTTTTGTGGTGGTCGGCGGCAACAGGCGCGCAGGCATTCGTCAGGACCGGCGTGAAGTTGGGGCTTTGCCGCTTCTGGATGGGAACCAGCGAGTGCGGCAACTATTCCGGCGGCGTGAAAGTGACCACCCAGTACTTTCCGGTAAGAGAGCGCACGTTCGCTATCGGAGTCTTCAATAGCGGTCCTGTCATCGGAGCCGTGATTGCGCCGCCGATGATTGTCTATCTGGCGCAGCGTTACGGATTCAGGACAGCGTTTCTTTTTCCCGCGTCGCTCGGCGCGATCTGGGTCGTGCTGTGGTGGCTCTTTTTTCGCGATCGAAAAGAATCATCCGCCCAGGCAGCGGTTCCTCAAGTGCCGCTCTCCCAACTGCTGCGCCGCTCGTCGGCGTGGGCGGTCATGTTCTGCCGGGGTCTGATCGGCCCGGTCATCCAGTTTTACTGGTACTGGCTTCCCAGTTATCTCTATACCGCCGAGCATATGACCATGAAGCAGATTGGCGAGCTTTCCTGGATACCGTTTGCCCTGGGCGGCTTAGGCGGCGTGGCTGGCGGGTGGACCGCCGGATGGCTACAAAAAAGAGGGGCCAGCACGCCAGCGATGAGGAAAATCACGATGTATTCGAGCAGCGGCCTATGTCTTGCGAGTTTCGCCGTGCCGTTTATAGCCAGCGCTCCGGTGTCTCTTCTGGTCATGAGCGTCGCGATCTTCGGGCATAATTTTCTCTCAGCAAATATGTATGGAGCGATCACGGATCTTTTCCGGGAAGATGCTGTCGGCCGCGCTACAGGTTTAAGCGGGGTGGCAGGCGGCCTGACCGGATTACTTTTCCCGCTCCTTACGGGGTTTCTCGTCGACCACCACTCCTACAGAACTGTCTTCATGATCGCCGCGGTAATGCCGCTGCTGGGAACCATCGCTCTCTTCGTCCTCGCTAGAAAGTATTACGCCGGCGGCGCGAAGCCGCAGCCCTGACATAAATCCCTGCCGAGGAAAACCTATGGACCGACGTACCGTACTGAAGGGTCTGGGACTCACGGCCGGACTGGCACTAACCGGCAATGCTCTGGAATCCGAACTCCCAAGTGCCGCTTCATCCGGTTCAACCGCCGTCCGCCCAATCGAAACGCCCATTGCAATTCTCCGCATCTCGGAGCGCAGCGGAGATCTGATTGGCCTCGATTGGAAAGATCCGAACCTGGAAGTGATTCGCGAGCCGCGTCTGGGTGAAAACTTCCGCTTGCTCATACCGAAAACGAGCTATGAGGCCGCCTACTTCAATAGCCGGGACCAACAGGTCAGTCACATCGAAGAAACGCGCGATGGCGTTCTCTGCACCTACAAATCGCTGCATCGGGCGGCTACCCATGAAAACGACTCGGAGACCTTACCGATCGAAGTACGCTATCGCATCCGTGTTACAAAGCATCGAATCCTGTTCTCTATCGCGGTAGACAATCCCACGGAGAGAAAGCTTGCCGAGGTTATGTATGGAATTGTCGGAGGGCAACAAGGGATTGGCAACCGTCTGGATACGGAATCGGTCCTACCGGGCAGGAATCTAAATCTTGCCCCTAAGCTCTTTTCGCGCTTCAATGGCGGCGGGTACGGAGGCGGCAATCTGGGCATCCGCTACGATGCCGCGACCTTCACTTATCCGGGAAGAATGTCCATGGGCTGGATGGACATATATAACCGTAAGGCCGGCATTGGATATTATTACGCAAACCAGGACCCGGAAATCCGTCTCTCTCTGCTCGATATTGAGTTGCGTCCGTTCACGAAAAGCGCAAGCGTGGAGGACAGTTGGCCCACACCCGAAGAGGCCGGGGAAGAGCCGCTCGGCTTGACCATGGGCTGGGTTCATTTCCCCTATTCGAGCAAGGGGACCTTCACGGCCGGACCGGTTGCGTTACAGGTGCACAGAGGAGATTGGCACGCCGGCAGCGTCATTTACCGTTCGTGGTTCGATCAGCACTTCTCCATCAAACGCCCCCGAAGCTGGCTTCGTCAGGAAAACGCCTGGCAGTCGATCATTCTGTCGAACGGGGAAGATGTCGTCGTCCACCGCTTCAGCGAGTTGCCGAAGCTCGCGGCGGACGCGAAAAAATACGGCATCACCACGTTTGAAATCCTAGGCTGGGACATTGGCGGCATTGACCGGGGATATCCGCAATACCGGCCTGATCCCCGTCTCGGTACTCCCGCGGAATTCCGCAAGGCTCTAGCCGATATTCGCGCGCTCGGAGTCCATCCTCTCATTTTTTCGAACATCCAATTCGCGGACACGGCCACGCCGATTTTTCTGAATTCGCTGAAGCAGTATACAGTCGATGGGCTCTGGGCGCCGGATTGGCATCTGTACGGCTGGGGCGAAGGGACGATCAGTGCCCGCACAGGCCTGACGAGGTCCAACATGACTTTGGTCAGTCCATCGCATTCCGCATTTCGCAAATACCTGATGGAGCAATATCTCGGACTCATTCGGGAGGGCGCAGCCGGTTTCCAGCTCGACAAGACCAATATCATGGATGTTCTCGACTTCAATCCACAGCTCTCCGTGCCTGCGGACAAGTCCCTCGTTCAGGGAATCCTCGGAACTTTTCAGGAGTTGCTTCACAAGGGACGCGCCATCGATCCGAATTTCTGCCTCGCCTCGGAGACCTGGTTCGATCGTGCATTACCTTATATCGATGTCTCCTATATGCGCATGGGGCGTATCGATATGGATTCCACGATTCTGCGTTACACATTTCCCGAATGGACGGCAACGATCTTCGGCGAAAGCCCCGGCGATTTCAGTCCGATGAACAACGGAATGAGATATGGCTTTGTCTGGGCCCTGGCACCCAGACACTATAACTATTCCGTGGACGAGCCGCTTACCCGTCCTCTAGCCCGGTACGTTCGTGAGTTGATCCGAATCCGTAAGAAATACGCTGACCTTCTCTTTTACGGACGGTTCAACGACACGATGGGCGCGTCCGTCAAGGGCAGCGCAGACATCCGTTACTCCGTCTTTGAGCCGATGCAACCCGGCAACGAGGGCCGGGCCTGCGTCGTCGTGAATTTCGGCCATGCCCCGCAGCCGGTGGAAATCAATTTTGAAGGGAGCGGCGGCGAAGTCATCCTTGCGATGCCCTTTCACCCGGACCGTAAGGTCACTTTACCGGCCCGGGTCTCAGTTCCGCCTCATCAACTTGCAGTAGTGGTGAAACCATAAATGGATCGAAGAACCTTCGGCAAACTGGCTGGACTCGCAAGTATGAGCGCGCTGATAGAGCGCGAAACACCGCTTGATGCCCGGCAGCGGCAAGCAAACGAGAGTTCCTCTCCCGAAAAACGTCAGTCGCCCTGGAACGGCTACATGCTCGGTGCGGCTTATTATCCGGAATGGTGGAACCCGCCGGAATGGGAAACAGATTTCCGCCAGATGCAGGAATTAGGCATCAATACGGTTCGCATGGGCGAGTTCGCATGGGCTTCTTTCGAACCCGAGCCGGGCCGGTCCGAGTTCGACTGGATGGATCAGGCAATCGCGCTTGCCAATCGGCACGGCATCCAGGTTATCCTCGGCACTCCCACCGCCTCGGTTCCGCCCTGGTTATATCAACTCCACCCGGATGTTCTTAGCGCCAATAAGTACGGCCCTTACACTTACGGCGGCCGAAAAGGCTATTGCACCAGCAGCCAGAATTACCTGGATGCCTGCGAGCGTATCGTTTCCGCGCTGGCAGTGCATTATGGGCATCACGCAGGCATTATCGGCTGGCAACTCGACAACGAGCCGGGTTATCCCTTCGAGGCTTACGATCGAAATTCCGAGCGCGCATTTCAAGAGTGGCTCAAGAAACGCTATGGCACGCTGAAGGCGCTCAATCAGACCTGGAATGGCGCATTCTGGAGCAACCAATACACGGACTGGTCTCAGATTCACTTTCCATACAATTCGGCGGAAGGAGGTTGGCAGCCTGCAATCAGTCTGGATTACCGCCGCTTTTTCTCGGATTTGTTTCTAAACCACCTGCGGCGGCAAGCAACGATTCTACGCGAAAAAACAGAGAACCAGTTCATTTACACAAACTGGCCTTCGGCAACCTGGTCTGTAGATGTCTTTTCCGGCGCGGATTTTCTAACCGCGACGGCCTGGGATAACTATTGCAGCGCGCCCGGACTCTCCGATTTTCAGCGTCAGTACATCTCAGGATTGAATAACGATTTCTGCCGCTGTGCCGGACCGCGGCAGCGCTTCTTCTGCGCTGAACAGATCGCCTATCTACCGTCCAATGCGCTGCCGCAAGGGCTGCGACTGCAGGCTTACATTAATCTCGCTCATGGGAGCCATGGTCACATCTATTTCGAGTGGCGCCGCCCGATCGCCGGTAATGAACAATACCGTCCTTCTCTGATCAAGCGATTCGATGGCTCCATCAATCCGGAAAAGCCCGTCTTTATTCGGATTGGCCAGGAGTTCGCACGGCTTGGGCCGCGCCTGGCAGGAGCCGTCACCCGCGCGGATATCGCTCTGATCTACGACTTCACGAACGAGTGGTCGCAGGGATTCTGGAGTGTCGGGGACAGGAACCGCCGCTACGATAGCGAAGCCATGCGCTATTACAACGGCTTCAAAGTGCTGCAGCGGAATATCGATATAGTCCCTCTGTCGGCAGACTTTTCGGAATACAAATTGATCGTCGCGCCCAATTTGCACCTGGTTGACAACTCTTCAGCCAGGCGTTTGGAAGATTTCGTGAGCCGCGGCGGCATCCTGGTGATCAACTATCGCACAGGCACGCAGTATATGGATAACAGCATGAGGCGCGTTCTCTCGCCGGGGGTGTTCACAGCTATCGCGGGAGTCACGGCGGAATCGTGCCTCGATTTGGTCGAAAACGGCCCGGCCCACGGCGCGCTGAGCAGGGAAATATATAACGAGCTTGGCATCGCCTTTTCCGGCGACGAGAAGGTCTTCCAGCCGCGCACGATGCTGGAACTGCTCACGCTTCACGGTGCCGAGCCGGTCGCCACATTCCGTGGCGGGCGCATGGCCGGTCTTCCCGCAATCACGCGCAACCGCCCTGGACAGGGCTGGGTCTTCTACGTCGGAACCGATTGCGCCGAGAACCGTTTTCATGAGGAGTTGGCGCGTGCAGTGGGCAGAACCGGGAGTCTTTCCCCGCTTCTCGCAGCCCCATATGGCGTCGAAGTCACCAGCCGTGAAGATCACCAAACGATTTTTTATTTCCTGTTGAACCTCACTGAGTCGGCACACAACCCTATTGCGCTGCCACATCCAATGGATGATTTGCTCTCCGGGCATTCCGGCGTCACCAAAGTATCGCTCGGGCCTTTGGACGTCGCCGTGCTAACCACGCCAAAACAATAAGCACCCTATGTCTACCAATTCAAACTCCGAAAACCCCACCCGCCGCACGTTACTGAAACAGGTCGCCGGAACGGCAATGGCGATCGCTCTTCCTCAGGTCGCAATCTCCGCGCCCGCGAGCGAAGTGGCCTTGGAGAATTCCCACTTCCGGGTGACGTTTGACTCAGCTACCGGGGCTCTGACAGGCCTCGAAAGAAAGGCATCCGGCTGGAAGATTCATCGCCGCCCGGAACTCGGCGCTTCTTTTCGTATGCTCGCTCCGCTTCCCACAAGGCGAGACAACTTCATCCTCGGCCATAGGCAGCACGCGGTACGGGTCGAGAAGACCGGCAATCGCGTCCATCTCGAGTGGAACAATCTGCTCAGCGAGCACGGCGGTGTCCTCCCGATTCGTTTTATGGCGACTGTGACCCTTGATGGCGACGCTTTGAAGTTCGAATCGTCGCTCGAAAATAATTCTTCGCTCGTCGTCGAAACCGCGGAATATCCGTGCCTCGGGGATTTTAGTGCGCCGGCGCCGGATGCTCCTCTGTGGCGCCGGGAGATGTGGTATGGCAATCTCCAGTCGCAGGAAATTTATCCGCACTTCAAAAATAATGAGGGCTATTGGGGTGTGGATTTCCCCGTGAAGACCGGCAACTCCAATCGCAGCTTATTTTCGTTGATCCAATCTGCAGATCAGGGCCTATATGTGCAGTTGAACGATCACGTCGCAAGATATCTCGTGCAATACATGTACGAGCAAAAGCCAGGCGTACTCGAATCGATTCATAACGAAGTGCCGCGCGAAGAGACGACCTCCGGCAAAACAGTCCATCTCGAGTTCCGAACGACCCATTTCCCGTTCCTTGCGCAGAAATCGAGCATTGACTTGACCCCCATTGTCCTGCGGACCTACAGCGGCGACTGGCAGTCGGGTTTAGACCTTTATAAGCAGTGGCGGGAAACCTGGTTCCGGCAGATTCATGTCCCGAACTGGGCAAAGGATGTACATTCGTGGCAGCAGTTGCAGATCAACGACCCCGAAGACAGCCTCTGCATCCGCTACAGTGACCTCGTGAAATACGGCGAGGAATGCGCGCGAAACGGCGTGCGCGCGATTCAGCTTGTGGGTTGGAATCGCGGCGGGCAGGATCGCGGCAATCCCACTCAGGACATCGACCCAAGGCTCGGCACCTGGCAGGAGTTGCACAATGCGATCGCGAGGATACAGGCGTTGGGCGTGAAGATCGTTCTGTTCGGAAAATTCAACTGGGCGGACGTGACCACTTCCTGGTATCGACGCGAACTTTATAAGTTCGACGACAAGGACCCATACGGCGAGCCGTACGAGCACGGCGGCTATGCCTATCTGACTCCCACACAGCTTGCGGGCATCAATAAGCGCCGCTTCGCCGTGATGTGTTTTCAGTGCGCCGCCTACCGTGATATTGCCGCTAAGGAATTTGAAAAAGTCGCGGCCTTACAGCCCGCCGGCTTTCTTTACGACGAAGTCTGTCACCACGGGCCCGCGCTCTATTGCTTTGCTGCGGACCACGGCCATCCGGTTCCTGCCTTTATTTACCGCGGCGATATCCCAATGGCCAAAGCTCTGGATGAGGTCGTGAAAGGAAGCCCTGACTTTCTCTTCTCGGGCGAAGGTCCGGAAGATATTCTGCTGCAATATTATCCGCTATCGTATTTTCGGATCAACGATGGACATCCTCCGGTCTGCCGCTACATCGATTCGCAGGCTCCGCTGATGGTGGCCGTCACCGGGTTTGACGATCGCGAAATGCTCAATCGCATTCTGATGTACCGCTACATCATCAGCTATGAGCCGTACAACTTCAAAGGGCACCTTAGCGATTTTCCGCTTACGCTTGAATACGGCAAAAAGATCGATGCCTTGCGGAGTCGCTACAAGGACCGGCTATGGGATGCGGCGTATCGCGACAAGCTGGGCGCGCGGGTCACCGCAGGCGGGCAGCCGCACGATCTCTACTCTGTTTTCCGAAATGCAAACGGCAAACGAGCGGTTGTTGTTGTCAACGAAAGCGCTACAGAACACCTTTCGGCCCAAGTGGACGTGGCGACCCCAGGCAAGCTTGTACTTGTAACTCCGGAAAATCCAGACCCCGTGCCGGCATCTGGCAGCATCGCAGTCCCGCCGCGAAGCGCAGCGGTCGTTATGGAAACCTGATCGACTCGCTGTTTGCAGCCGAGAAACGCTCGGCGTTTTGCACGGAGATGTGTCCGAGCGGAATTGAATCTGCTCCGCCTCAAATCCTGCGGAGCGAGACAGGCGAAGCAGAGTTCATCGAACCAGATGCGGCGCCATAACATCGATGAACTCCCGGGCCAACATCAGTGCGCAGGGCCAGCAATTTCGTGCAGACGACGATCGGCGGTTTGCGCACCAACATGTGGCGGCAGCGAAGGCTCGGACGAGAACAACGGGACTAGCCCTTCGACAAGAGTCGGGTGGGACCAAATGGCATCGCGGAGCGCGGTGTAGGGCAATGCGGCCATCATGGCCGTCTGGACCGAAGCCATGATCTCCCCGCCATCCACAGCGAAGGCTGTGAAACCAAGAATGCGATCGCTGTTTATCTCTACAAGGGCCTTTAGAAACCCACGGGTTTCGGAAATCGTTCGTGCGCGGAGTACGCGGTCCATTGGACTCTTGAACAAACGGTATGTGACTCCTCGCGCCTTCGCTTCCTTCTCATTCAGGCCGATACGCGCAAGTTCCGGGTCTGTGAACAGCGTGTAGGGTACTTGCCTGCCTGTTGTGACGTGGTTGCCGCCTGCGAGGTTGTCACGGACAACGCGGAAATCGTCGACACTCACATGTGTAAACTGCGGGCTGCCGGCAACTTCGCCGATGGCCCAAACACCGGGCGCGGTTGTCTCGAGCCGTTCGTTGACCTTGAGGTATCCGCGATCGCTCACTTCGATGCCAGCCGCTTCCAGTCCGATGTTTTCTGTGTTGGGTATCCGGCCCGCGGCAACAAGCAGATGCGTGCCGCTGAGAGCCGTTTCCGTTCCGGCTTGCTCGATGGCGACGGCGACGGAATCGCCCGATTTGCCAGAAACCCGTTTAACGCGCGCATTTAAGAAGGTGTCAATTCCCT
Organism: Bryobacteraceae bacterium; assembly: GCA_036379475.1. Lineage (GTDB taxonomy): Bacteria > Acidobacteriota > Terriglobia > Bryobacterales > Bryobacteraceae > Bog-105. Next base: position 25,360 of record DASVGP010000212.1, read on the forward strand.
CGTCTTTGAAAAGACTGGCCAGGGCTTCGCTGACGTCGTCATCTTCTCTATGCAGTAAACGGTCATTCCGGTCGATGACTGTGACCTTGCTGCCGAATCGCCGCATTGCCTGCGACAACTCCAGGCCGACATAACCGCCGCCAATGACAATCAGGTGTTCGGGAACCCGATCCAATTCAAGCGCCTCGATATGGGTTAATGGCTGAGCATCGGCCAATCCGGGAATCGTTCCTAAGGCAGGCCGCGTCCCGGTGCTGACAATTACATTGGCTCCACGAAGGCGGCGCTTCGTTCCGTCATGAAGAGTAACTTCCAGCGTCTTCGGACTTACGAAACGGCCACTGCCGAGAATGAATTCCGCCCCCGTCTGGTTGAAGTTATCGCGATAAACATCGTTGAGGCTCGACACCATCATGCGCTTTCGGGCACGGACTCCGGGCATATCAATACGGAAGCGGCCCGCGGCGATTCCAAACTCTTCACCCCGGCGAAAGTAGGAGGCAACTCTCGCACTGTGAAGAATGTTCTTACTCGGCAGACAGGCGATATTCGGACACGAGCCACCGATATACTTGCGCTCGATGACCGCAACGCGCTGCCCTTCGCCGGCAAAAGTCCACGCGGCAATCGTCGATCCGGTGCCTCCGCCGAGGATCACCAGATCATACTCTTCCAACTCAGGAGCCTGGTTTGTATTCGTGGGCATTTCACCAGGTTTCTGATCTGTCATGTCTTGAATGAGGTCCGTCATATGCCCTTAATCTCGCCGCCATCCATGCGGACCGATGTACCGGTCATCCACTTCGCTGCCGGCGAAACCATAAAGGCGAGCATCTCGGCAATTTCTTCCGGCTGTCCGTAGCGGTTAATTCCGGCTAGTTCCGGAAACTTGTTCGTTGCGGCCTCAACAGTCATGTTGTGAGCCGGCGCCCACCTCTGCAAAAAGGAACGGCGGCGGCCTGTCATCACGGCGCCAGGCACGATGCTGTTGACTTGCACGCCGTCTTTGATGCCCTGTTCGGCGAACGCTCTGGCGAGAGCGATGACGGCGGCATTGACGGTGGCTACTGCAGCGAAAGCGGGATTGGGATGAAGCGCCGCATTGCCGGACATAAATACGACGGAGCCGCTGGAAAGTTTCAGCGCGTCCCAAGCACGCAGTGTAAGCCGGCGCGCTCCGTGCAGCTTCAAGTCCATGCCCGCCTGCCACTGTTCGTCCGTCATCTCAAATAAATCGATCTGAGGTACGGCTCCCGCAATGTTTAACAAGGCATCGATTCTGCCGAAACGTTCCAAGGTCGCCTTCACAAGCGCTTCAGGAGCTTCGGACTTGCTGAGATCGACCGCGCAAATCAAAGGCTCGGCTCCCGCGGACTTCACAGTGGCGCCTACCTCCGCCAGCGTGGCTTCATTTCGCGCAGCGAGCACTACGCCCGAGAAGTCCCGCGCCACCCGAATGGCGGTCGCACGGCCGATTCCCTGGCTTGCTCCGGTGACGATTGCAACGGATTGGTTCATAATTCCCGGCTCTCCTAAAGAAGCGTCTCTTGCGCAGCGGCCAGAATGATCTCGATCACTTTTTCCGGCGCGGTGAGCAAGGGTGTGTGGTCGACAGCAAACGTATAAATATTCGCATTCATTCGCTCGGCCATAAAATGTTGCGTTTTGGGATTGATCATGCGGTCTTCTTCCGCGATCAGAAACCAGGACGGCTTCGATCTCCACGCGGGCTTCGGCGCCGGCTCCTGGATGCACTGGAGTGCAATGGGTCGCTGCACCGCCTTGCATAATGCGATTTGATCTCCCGTGGCGTGATGCGCGAAGGCATTGGAGAATCCTTCCTCCGGCATCCAAATCCATCCGTCTTTGTCGGGCGCGAGCTTGGGCGCTTGCGGGTGCGCTTCATCGCGGTAGAAGACCTGGGCGACCGTCTCTCCTTCATCCGGGGCAAGAGCGGCCACATAGACTAACGCTTTCACGCGCTCGTCATTTGCTGCCGCAATCACCGCACCGGCGTAGGCATGGCCCGCTACGATCACAGGGCCCTTCGTCCTGGCGATTGTTCGGTTCAGTGCGGCGATATCGTCGCTGAGGGAGGTGAACGGGAGAGGCGCGGCAATGAACTGCAGCCCTTGTTTCCTGAGGGGAAGAATGACTTCCCCCCAACTTGATCCATCCGCCCACGCGCCATGAGCGACAACTATCGTGCTGTTTTCATGGAATGCCATGTTTCTTCAGATGTAAACCGGAATTATGCGAGAAACTCTCGGATGTGCGCCGCTATAAAGTCGCTCGAATCCTCAAGGGCAAAGTGGCCCGTATCAATCAGGTGCAACTCTGCATTGGGAATATCCCGTTGATAGGCCTTCGCGCCCTCTACCGTGAAAAACGGATCGTTCGTTCCCCAGACGATGAGCATGCGCGGCTGTTTGGCCCGGAAGTACTCGTGCCAGCCGTCGTAAAGCGCGACGTTCGATTGATAGTTGTAGAGAAGATCGAGCTGGATGGAGTCGTTGCTGGCGCGGTCGAGAAAGAGCTGGTCGAACGTATACGCATCGGGGCTGATCCGCTCCGGGTCTTTGGCACCGTGCGTATATTGAAAGACGGTCGTCTCCCTGGTGAGCAGCGCCCGGACCGGCTTCTCGGTCTCAGTATTCCGATTCGCCCAAAACGGCTTCATGGGGTTAAACGCTTCGCCAATCCCTTCCACATATGCATTGCCGTTTTGAACCACGATGCCCTCAATCGCGTCCTGATGCTTGGAAGCGATCCGGTAGCCTACCGGGGCGCCGTAGTCCTGCACGTAAATGCTGAACTTTTTCAGGCCGAGAACGCTAAAGAGCAATTCCTCCACGTGTTCTGCCAAGCGGTCGAAGGTATACTCGAACTCTTTCGTATTCGGTGCATCGCTATAGCCGAAACCGATGTAGTCCGGCGCAATCAGATGTATGCGGTCCGACAGTTTTGGAATCAGATCGCGGAACATATGCGATGAGCTGGGAAACCCGTGCAGCAGGACGAGAGTGGGCGCATCGTTTTTGCCCGCCTCACGGTAGAACATTTTTCTGCCGTGTACCTTTGCGTATTTATAAGCCGTCATATCAGTATTTTGGAGAACACTCGCAGGTGGAGCATGCATCGCGATTGCTCAGCGGCGCAAACTCATACCTCAAAGAATACGGTACACCGGTAACAAATGTCAATATCGGTGTTATACTTGTTTTCCAGCTAACATTTTAGGAGACTTGTTCTTGCCAGCCGCGTCCCAAGCTCCGAAGGAATGGATTGATGGATTTCTATTTGTAGGCAACCATCTCGCTTTAGACCTCTTGAACACGAGGCTTGTCCTCGAAGAAGGCCCGAAAGAATTTTTGCCTGATTCTGACGCTCTGGTTCGATGGTTGGTTGCGTCAGGCGTGTTGACGCCGCAAAAAGGCAAGGCTTTGGCCAGGAAATGGAGGGAGACACCCCGAGCAGCCGCGGTTCTGCGAGAGCTGCGAGCGTTTCGAGAACGCTTGCGCGCCGTAGTGCTCCGCCAGGAAGCAGGCTCTAGCGTGGGCGATGCCTTTGTCTCGGAGGTGAACTCGCTGCTGAAGCGGCACCCCAGCGTCGTCGCATTGCAGCGGAGAGGCGAAAGACTGGACCGCGAAGCCGTTTTCGAACCAGAGAAGCCGGATGGCGTGTGGGCTCCTATCGCGGCTGCGACCGCTGATTTGCTATCAGATGCGCCACCGACACGTTTGCGGAAGTGTGAAGCCTGTGCTGTTCATTTTTTAGACACGAGTAGAAAGGGTTCGCGCCGCTGGTGCAGCATGAGCATTTGCGGGAACAAGATTAAGGTTGCCGCTTATCAGCAGCGCAAGTGGGCAGCAGGGAAAAAACGATGACTTCCAACTCAGAGGGTTTCCAGAAACGAAGCGCCAGACCGTCCATTCTTGTGTTCGACGTCAACGAGACGCTGCTGGATATCGAATCGATAATGCCGCTTTTTTCGCGCGTGTTCGGCGATGGTCAAGTCCTTCGCGAATGGTTCGGGCAGTTGGTTCTTTACTCCGGCGTGGTCACGCTTTCCGGCGTATACGAGGACTTCTTTGTTTTAGGGCAAGGCGTTTTACGCATGCTTGCCGGCGTGCACAAGGTAGATATTCAATCGAGCGATATTGAGGAGCTGAGGACGCGAATGCTGGATATGCCCGCACACTCGGATGTCCCAGAGGGTTTACGTCTTCTGAAGGATGCAGGATTTCGGCTCGTGACGCTAACCAATTCGCCCCCTCACCCGCAGGGTAGTCCGTTGGAACGTGCCGGCATCGCGCATTTCTTTGAGCGTCAGTTCAGTGTCGATGCGGTTCGGCAATTCAAACCAGCACCACAAGTGTATCGGATGGTCGCATCCATGTTGGATGCTCCTCTGCGTTCGCTTTGCATGGTAGCGGCACACGTGTGGGACACGATCGGCGCGCAAAGTGCCGGTTATTCGGCAGCGCTTCTCACGCGATCGGGAAATGCACCGCTTCCGGTAGAAGGACTGCCTCAACCGGATTACATTGCCGCTAATTTACCCGAACTTGCGAAACAATTGATTCGGTTTCGGGATCAAGCCGAAGCCCGATAGCAAAGGAGGACGAAATGGGACTGTCCTGGCAACAAGGTCCGCTTGCACCGGGAGCCATCGGCCGCTTTCTCGCGCCCGAACCGCTGCCCAAAAGATTGTTGTATTTGGAGCCGCTGCGGCGGCGCATGCGTGTGCGCTTCGGCGGCAAATGGATCGCCGATAGCGAACACGCCCTCCTGCTTTTCGAACCCGGCCGCTATCCGATGGCCTATTTCCTGGAAACCGAGATTTCTGCAGGGATCCTGCAACGCACGGAGCACACCACCCAGCACGCTGATCTCGGGACTACTTGCTGGTACGCCGTTCAGGCGGGCGATAAGAACGCGCCGCGAGGGGCATGGCAGCACATCGACCTGCCCGCCTACGCGAGCGAGCTGCAGGGACGTATCGCGTTCGCCTGGCCGGCCATGGAGGCTTTTTACGAAGAAGACGAACGCATTTTGGGTCATGCCGCTGACAGCTATCACCGCATCGACATCCGCCAGTCCTCGCGCCGGCTCGTAGTGCGGCATGGTGACCGCATCGTCGCCGATACCAAGCGGCCGGTCGTTCTCTATGAATCCGGCTTCGCTCCCCGCTGGTACGTTGCGCGCGCCGATATCGATGAATCCGCGCTGACGCCAGTGGACCACCAGACGTTCTGCCCGTACAAAGGCATGTGCAGCTATTACGATATCGGCGGCACACGTCTGGCAGCCTGGTCGTATCGTGACGCCTATCCCGAGGTCGGCCGGGTTTCCAATTTTGTATCGTTCGAGGCGGACGTGGTCTCGGTTCATCTCGATGGCAATCAGCTCCGTCTCGAGCCGGGGCAGACGGTGATTCCCCATGGCCCCGATCGCGACCTCGAGGTGCCCGCAACCACCGGCAAACAGCTATAAGGAGTACTGTGGCCCGGCTGCTATCGGTAAACGTTGGACTTCCACGCGATATCGAGTGGAAGGGCCGCATCGTGCGCACAGCGATCTGGAAAAATCCGGTGCGTGGCCGCTGCCGGACCGGCAGGTTGAATCTGCAGGGCGACGGTCAAGGCGATCTCGCCGGACACGGCGGTGAGCAGCGTGCCGTTTTCGTTTATCAGATCGAATCCTATGGCTATTGGGAGGAGCAGCTAAAGCGGACCGACTTTGTCTACGGGCAATTCGGCGAGAACTTCACGATCGAAGGATTGCCCGATGACGCCGTGTGCATCGGCGACCGTTATCGGATCGGCAGCGCACTGTTCGAGATCACTCAACCTCGTGTTACCTGCTATCGCGTCGGCATTCGGATGAACGAGCCCCGGATGCCGGCGCTACTGACCTCCAGCGGACGGCCGGGATTCTATTTCCGCGTTCTGCAGGAAGGCGAGGTCGGCGCCCGGGACGAAATCGTCAAGGTGGGAGAGGCGGAAGAGCGAATGACGGTCGCAGAAATCAATGCGCTCCTCTATTCACCAAATCATGAGCCTGATCGATTGGAACGCGCGTTGCGAATCAAAGCGCTTTCGCCAGGATGGCGGCGGTCGTTTGAGGCGCTACTACAGAGCCAAACCACTGCCACAGGGAGTGGCAACCCGGGGCTCGCGCCCGAAGCCGCCGCCCATCCGGCTGCACCGGGGTTTCGTCCGCTCACGGTGACGGCGGTCGATCAGGAGTCCGCGGACGTCCTCTCGTTGGCGATGCAGAGCCCGGATCATGAGCCGCTGCCAACCGCTTTACCCGGCCAGTATGTGGTCTTGCGCCTCCAACGAGCCGCGGGCGGCCAGCCGCTTTTCCGCAGCTACTCGCTCTCGGGCCCGCTCTCGACGGAGCGCTACCGGATCAGCGTGAAAGTCGAGCCGAATGGTGCGGCTGGAACCTACCTGCGGGAGCACGTCCATGTCGGCGATAGTCTCGACGTCAGCTCGCCGCGCGGAAGTTTCATTCTGCAATCCGGAGAGCGGCCAGTGGTGCTGCTCAGCGCCGGCATCGGGGCGACGCCCGTTCTGGCGATGCTGTACGCGCTGGCGGCGGCTGGCTCGACACGACAGGTGTTGTGGGTGCATGCGGCTCGCGATCAACAGCATCATCCCTTCGCCGCCGAAGTCCGCCAGCTCATGCTCGCCCTTCCGCACGGCCGCAGCTGTATTTGTTACAGCAGGCCGGGCTCGCGCGACAAGATGGGTGAGGATTTCGATGTCACCGGTCACCTGTCGCAATCGGTGTTAAACGAGGTCGGCATCCACCGAGAGACCGACGTCTATCTCTGCGGGCCCGTTCGCTTTATGGCAGACATGAAAGGGGCGTTCGCAAGCTTGGGGGTGCCGCCGGGGCGGATTCACGTCGAACTTTTCAACGGCGGTGAATCGATTACTCCTGGTGTTGTCGGCGCAGCGGCACGCGCTCCGCATGTACCCATAGACGACGCCAACACCGGTCCCCTTATATCGTTCGCGCGAAGTGGCATCGCCGTACACTGGGAGTCTTCGGCGTTTCAGAACATTTTGGAGCTGGCTGAGGCTTGCGACGTTCCGGTCCGCTGGTCGTGCCGGACCGGCGTTTGTCATACCTGTGAGAGCGGTTTGGTTTCGGGAAAGGTACTCTACGGACCGGAGCCACTCGATAAGCCGGCCAACGGCAACCTTCTCATTTGCTGTTCACAACCGATTTCCGACGTCGTTATCGATTTGTGAAGCCTGATCTGATTTCTGGGGTACCCCAGGAACTGTCAGACCACGTAGCGGCCGATTTCTGAAGAACCGTCGTGGCCTGCCAGGTACGTCCGGCCGCAAGTGAAGGATCAGCGCGCCGCATATTAGACCGAAGCCGGTGCGCGGTGCGACAAACGCAACCACCATGGCGATTATGAAGCCCGCAAGGACACCGAGGGATCGGCGTCTCGCCAAACGTCGCATACGTGCGGACACTTGTGTCGTATCCGCGCGGGCTAATACTTCACGCTCGAAAACGTTGTAGGCGATATCGATGCATACGAATAGCCCTGCGTAAAACACCACGGGCGACGATGCGAGCCGGGTACGCGCAATCCATGCGGTCGCAAAGGGCAGGAGCGACACCAGGAAAAGGTGGACGAAGTTGATCCAGATCAATCCCAGCTTCGGAGGCCCGGCGAACCGCATGAGGTGATGGTGGTTGATCCAAATAATGGCGATGAAGAGATAGCTCACCGCATAACTGATGGCTGTCGGCCACAGAGGCCAGAGGGCCGAAAATGCCGCCTGGTCCGGTGCCTTGAGTTCCAAGACCATAACGGTCACAATCACCGCGAATACCGCGTCTGAAAAGGCAATCAGCCGATCCGCGGTTATCTTTTCTTCAAGCACTTCTCATAACTCCCGGCCTAACCGTGGTTTGGGCAGTTCGAAATCACAGAGCGGAGCGCCTACACGTTCGAGAATATCGCGAACTTCATTGATCGCATCTCCGCGCTGGCTCGACGTCCGGCACCTTCTCGAGCACTTGGAGAAATTTCTCACGGCTGCCGCGCTCCGCGCGCTCTTTTAGCCGGTCAAGTTCTCGCAGGTGCTGTTCAACGGAAGATATAACAAGGTCTTCCACAGATATGTTCGCTTGGGCGGCAATTTCCGCAGTGCGCTGATACAGTTCATCAGGAACGTCTATCGTTAGGCTCATGTGCGCTCTTCCATATTGCCAATCAGGACGCGTGAGGTGAGCGACGCCAGCCTGCGAGAAATCTATGCGGTGGATTGGAGCACACATTGAACGCCGAGCCGCTGCTTCGGATGCATCTTGTTCTCCTGGGTTGCGCTACTGTAGCTCCATGCCGATTCGTATCCTGATCCTTCTGCTCGCCGCATTGCCCGCGTTCGCTGCCAGCCATTGGAAACTGGTCTGGAGCGCCGAATTCAACGGAGCGGCACAAACGCTGCCCGACGCCGCCAAATGGACTTACGATGTCGGCGGCGGTGGCTGGGGTAACCGGGAACTGGAGACTTACACGAAAAAACCGGAAAACGTTTCGGAAGACGGCAAAGGACATCTCGTCATCCGTGCGATAGAGGCCGCACCCGGCAAATACACTTCCGCGCGCATCAAAACGCAGGGCAAATTCACGGTTGAATACGGCAGGATCGCGGCGCGCATGAAAATCCCGCGCGGGCAGGGCATCTGGCCCGCGTTTTGGATGCTCGGCGCGAGTATCAAGAGCGCCGGCTGGCCCGCCTGCGGCGAGATCGACGTGATGGAAAACATCGGCCGGGAACCGGCTCTCGTACACGGCACCATCCACGGGCCGGGCTACTCCGGGAGCAAAGGCATTAGTCATCAATATGCGCTGCCGGACGATCCTCCGCTCTGGAAGCAATTCCACGTCTATTCCATTGAATGGTCGCCCGCGGCGATCACTTTCTTAATCGACAAGGCACCGTATGCAACGGTCAAACCGAGCGATCTTCCGCCCGGAACGCACTGGGTCTATAACAAGCCCTTCTTCCTGCTGCTCAATCTGGCAGTCGGTGGCCAGTGGCCCGGCAATCCGGACAATACTACCCAGTTCCCCCAGAGCTTGCTGGTCGACTGGGTACGGGTTTGGCAGAAAGCGAAGTAGCGGCCTCCACCAGCTTGCCGGCCGCGAGCAATGGAGCCTCGGCAAACGGTGGCGCGACGAGCTGGAGGCCGATGGGCAGACCTTCGCGCGTTGAGCCACAGGGGAGCACAAGCACCGGCTCGCCGAGGAAATTCAACGAGCGGAAGAGGCGGGTGGAGGCCATGCGGACGCTCTCGTCGCGATCGCCGATGCGAACCGTTACGGCATCGGACAGCGGCGCGGCAGTCGGAGTTGCGGGCGCGATGAGCAGATCGACCGTTTGCCAGATGCGATCGAACTCGCGGCGGAAAATGGTGCGCACGCGCTGGGCGTTCACGTATTCGTGGCCGGCGATCATCTTGCCTCGCTCGATGAGCGCCCAGACATCGGCGCCGAACAATTGCGGATCGGAGTAGCGGGTGTACAACGATGCGGCTTCGACGTATTGCACGATGAGCGCCGCGGCATTGGCTTCGGCGAGGTCGGGAACCCGAACCGGAACCAGGCGTGCGCCGAGATGTTCCAGTTGCGCAATCGCTCGCCGGACCGCAGCCGCAACTTCTGCGTCCACAGAATCGAAGAAAAAATTTTCCGGCACGCCGAGGCGAATGCCTCTTGCATCGTGAGGCGTGGGCGGGTTGAACTCCGGAGCGGGCAAGCGCGAGCAGCTTGGGTCGAGCGCGTCGGGACCGGCGATGGCGTTCATGGCGAGGGCGCAATCTTCCACCGAGGCGCCGAGCGGGCCAACATGGTCGAGGCTGAAGGCGAGCGGCAGAACGCCGTAGCGGCTGACGCGGCCGTAGGTAGGTTTGAGTCCAACCACGCCGCAAAAAGAAGCCGGAATGCGGACGGAGCCACCGGTATCGGTGCCGAGCGCCATGGGAACCACGCCGGCGGCGATAGCGGCGGCCGAGCCTCCGCTCGAACCACCCGCGAGTAGACCGTGTCCGCGCGGATTACCGACGAATCCAAAATGCGGATTTTTCGAAGTCATGCCATAGGCCAGCTCGTGCAAATTGGTTTTACCGACGGAGATGGCGCCCGCCTGCCGCAAGCGTGCGGCTACCGTGCCATCGTAATCGGGCACGAAATCGCGAAACACCAGCGAGCCGGCAGTGGTGCGGACACCGCGTGTATAGAACAAATCCTTCAGCGCGATTGGAATACCGTGCAGCGGCCCTCGATCGATGCCTTGGGCAAGCTCGCGATCGCGCTCGGCGGCTTCGCCGCGGGCCTGCTCTTCGGTCAGCGTGATGAACGCATGGAGATCCTCATGATGCCGGGCGGCGCCGATGGCTTGGTCGATCAACTCCGCGCAAGACAGTTTCCGCGCGCGGAGAAGAGCGCCTATCTCGAAGGTAGTCACAAGTTTTGCTCTTTAGGTGCCGGGGTGTAGATGATTGCTGGTTCGGTCTCGGGCGTGAGCCGCAGAGCCGCCGGCTCGAAGCTTTCCCTCAGAGCGGCGAGGATGCGCGCGTGCTCGGTTTCCGTTTCGGTCATGTCTCCAAGTTAACCTCTACGCTAGAGCTATGGCCGAGTGGTGGGCGCTGCGCGCGCTTTCCTGGAGCGATCTGGCAAAGCGCACCTGGCGAGAGGTCTGGGATGACGAGGTCTTCGCGAAATCGGCCCGGCTGGCCTTCTATTTCTTTTTCGCGCTCTTTCCCGTGCTGCTGTTGCTGGTCATGCTGCTCGCCGAGACCGGCACGAGCGGATCTCAATTTCGCGCCGCATTGCTCGATGCATTCAACCAGGTTCTTCCAGCCAACGCCTCGGCCCTGATCGCGAAAACCGTACACCAGCAAAGCACAAAAGCGATCCTCGGTACCGGCGCCATTGCGGCCGGTATTAGCGCCATTTGGGGCGCGCTGAACGGAACTTGGGCGATTGTCGCTGCTCTCAACGATGCTTATGAAGTGAAAGAGAAGCGCTCGTGGAGGAGCCTTTCGGCGGTCGTCATCGGGCTGACGATTTCTCTGAGCGTGCTCGATCTGATCGCTCTGGTGATCATTCTGTACGGCACGCAAGCGGGCAAGATCGTCCTCGCGCATCTTGGCGGGCCTGCTTCTCTCGAGATCCTCTGGCGTGTCGGGGAATGGGTGGTCATCGTGGTGCTGCTGCTCTTCTCCTTCGCTTTGCTCTACCGCTTCGGCCCGAACATCAAGAACCGGCGCTGGCAGTGGAGCACCCCCGGGGCGGTCATCGCGGTTATCTTATGGGTAGTTGCTACGCTGCTGCTGCGCGTCTACCAGGAACACTTCGGGTCGTCTAGAATTTATGGGGGAATGAATGCAGTGGTGACGCTGCTGTTATGGCTCTATTGCACCGGAGCGGCCGTTCTGATCGGCGGTGAGGCCAATTCGGAGATCGAGAAGGCCGCAGCGAGAACCGGCCGGCCCGGGGGCAAACATTAGCCATCATGCGTATTCGCGATGTTTCGATGATCTTGATCCTGTTTTGCGGCTCTGTCGCGCTTCACGCCGCCACTGTACCCGCGGGAACCGAGATCCATTTGCGCCTTACTACAGAGGCCAGCAGCGACAAGCCATCGGGACAGCCTATCAGTGCGGTGGTGATCGTTCCGGTATTGGTGAATGGAAGCGGAGTTATCGGATTCGGCACGCAGTTGACCGGTAAAACGGCCGACGCGCATCCCGACCAGCCGGCGGCAGACGGAAACGCGGAAAAGCCGGCGACGCTGCGGATCAAGATAACCACCATCCACAGTGGCGGCCAAACGAAGCCCATCGCTTGTGTTCTTGTGGGCGTGGACAATGCGCGAGAATCGGTAGACTCTAGCGGTCTGATTACAGGGATTTTGGCTTCACGTACTTTTGCGGCGCTGGCGCAAGACGGCGTGAACAAGGTGAAATCCGAATCCGGAGCCCTCGGCCGGCTGCTTTCAAGCATGACCAACTCCCTCATCAAGCCGGCCAATCCTACCATCGACTACAAGCCCGGCGTGGAGTTTGCGGTCAAGCTAACGAAGGCTCTCGATTGGAAACCGTCCGGCTATATGGGCAACGTACCTGCGATCTCGCCGGCCAGTGCGCTTGCGGCGATCGTAGCCAAGGTGCCTTTCCGTACCAAGGCCCTCAAGCCACCTAACCCTTCGGATCTGACCAACCTCATGTTTATCGGAACCAAGCAGCAGATCGAAGATGCGTTTAAGCAGGCGGGCTGGTTTGCCTCCGATCCCCTTGGCCGCGCATCCACCATTCGTACCGCCCAGGCAATCATCGAAGATAGCGGCTATAACGAAGCTCCGATGTCGATCCTGACGTTAAAAGGCAAACCGCCGGAGATGACGTTCGAAAAAATGAACAACACGTTCGCGGCACGTCACCACATCCGGATCTGGCGGGTCAAGCCGGAATTTCAGGGACGGCCCGTCTTTGTTGCCGCCGCGACTCATGACATCAAGATCTATTACTCCAAGACCAGCCGGTCCGTTACGCACGGCATCGACCCGGACATCGACAACGAACGCGCCAAGGTGAAAGACGATTTGCTGTTTACGAAGCAGATCGCGGCATTTTCTTTGGTACGACGCAGCAATATTCCGAAAAACATTTCGAACGCAACCGGCGATCATCTCCAGACCGATGACAAGATCGCGGTATTGGAGTTTAAGAAGAAGTAATGTTTGGGCAAGTCTAGAAGCAATCTAGGCGACAAAAGCCAGCGACGAAACGCTACTGTGAAGAGTGATGCCCGATGCGCGTGATCACTCGCTCTACCGGCTCGGTAAATACGTGTCGCTGGCGATGCTGCTTCCGGCCTCGGTGGCCGGCGGCTATTTTCTCGGCACTGCCCTCGGGGAATGGCTGCACGTTCCGATCCTGAAAGTATTGGGTATTTTATTAGGAGTGGCCGCCGGGTTGATCAAAATCGTGCAGGTTCTCTCGCGGGAAGGCAAAATGGACGGTCCGCGGGCATGACGGAGCGGGATCTGACGCGTTCGCTGGCGTGGCTGTACCGGCTGGGGAGCATCTACGCCGTGATTGGGTTCGCGGCCTATCTTTACGCCGCAGATGCGCGCGAGGCTACAGGCTTTCTTCTCGGCGCCCTGAGCGGTATCGGCAATCTATGGCTATTTGCCTGGCTGACGCGCGCAATCGATCCTGGCCGGTTGTCGCGCAAGCCGTGGGCGACGGCGGTTTATGCGGTTCGGCTTTTACTGCTGTTTGTGCTCGCTTATGTTATAGTTAAACTCTTGGGCGTCAGCCCTTTGCCGGTAATTCTCGGGTTGTTGGTCAGCGCCGCGGCCGTGCTGACTTTCCTGGCAACCGAAGTCATCCAAACCCTTTTGAAGAAGCAGACGACACGCTAGATGCAGCACGCAAATCAGCTCTGGATCACGCGGCTCTTCAACGACGCCTTCGCCGCGCCGGCCAACCGGCTGCTGGGTGCGATCGGAGTTGCGCATGATACCAACCGCCCCTGGAGCGACTGGATGGTGTGCGAAATTCTGGTGGTGATTTTCGTGCTGGTGTTTTTCGCTTATATGCGCCGGCGGCTTTCTGTTGATAAGCCGAACGCGCTGCAGCACACGCTGGAGCTTACCTACGAATTTCTTCATGCGCAAACGATCGAGGCCGCCGGAGAGGCGGGCTTGAAATATCTACCGTTCTTCGGCACGATTTTTTTTCTGGTTCTCTTTCTAAATTTGATCGGGCTCATCCCCGGATTCGATTCGCCGACCGCGTCGGCGATGGTTCCGCTGGGATTTGCCGTCACGACATTCATTTTTTATAACGCGCTGGGCATGAAGAAGCACAAGCTCGGCTACATCAAGCAATTCGCCGGGCCGATACCGGCGCTGATTGTATTGATGCTGCCGATCGAGATTTTCAGCCATTTCGCCCGGATGCTCTCGCTCACGGCTCGTCTGTTTGCCAACATGGTCGCCGGAGAGCAAGTATATTTAACCTTCATCGCGCTTACGAAGGTCTTTATTCCAGCGATCTTCGTTGGCCTCCATTTATTTGTTTCCCTGTTACAAGCGTATATTTTCATGCTGCTGGCGATGGTCTATGTCGGCGGAGCATTATCGGAAGAACATTAAAGGACTTATCGCTTCCAGTGTGAGCGCCCGGCTCCGCTCGGTGTCGAACCACCTCCTGGGAGCACATTTATAAAGAGGAGAAAACGATGAAACACAAGATCATGTTCCTGATGACGGCGCTGATGGCCTTAGCCACGCCGCTGCTGGCGCAAGGGCCAAATGCGGCAGCGACGGGAGACGGAGCCAGTTGGGCAAAGCTGGCGGGAACCTACGTCGCCTTAGGCATCGCTTGCGGCGGCTGCGGAATTGGACAAGGGAGGGCGACGGCGTCGGCCTGCGAAGCCCTGGCCCGGAACCCCAGCGCGACCGCGGCGATACGCTTCGCCTGGATCGTCGGCCTGGTACTGATCGAGTCGCTCGCGTTGTATACGTTTGTGATCTCGTTCGTGGTAACCAAATAGCTGTTGCTGTTAGCTTAGATGACGGAAGCGGGCCTGCCGGCACGATACTGCCTCGCGGGCCCTTTCGATTATGAAATTACAAGGCATCTTCCCCGCCCTGACGACTTCGTTCGATCACGAAGGCAAGCTCTATAAAGCGAAAGTTCTGCACAACGTCGAAAAGCTGAACCGGATCGCGATCGCCGGATACGTTGTCTGCGGGTCGACCGGCGAAACGCCGTTTCTGAATTTCGACGAGCGCATGCAGTTGATGGAATGGGTGCGCAGCGCGGCGGACGAAAAGAAGACGCTGATTGCAGGCGTGGGCGCCGAAAGCGTCAACGAAACCGTGCGCATCGCCAATCGTGCGGCCGACATCGGCTATCATGCCGCGCTCACGCTGACGCCGTTTTATTATCGTGCGCAGATGTATCGGCCGGAAACGCAGGCGCTGTTCTTCCGCGCAGTGGCCGATCGCGCCAGGATTCCCGTCTTGCTCTACAACATTCCGCAAGTGACCGGCTGCGATTTGCCGGTAGACACCATTGCCGCGCTGTCGGAGCATCCGAACATTATCGGCATGAAAGACAGCTCGGGGAATTTGGAAAAGCTGGAGCAGACGGTGAAGGCCGTGAAGCAAGGCTTCCAGGTGGCTTCGGGGAGCAGCATGAATTTCGGAACCGCGCTGCGCAAAGGCGCTTCGGGCGCGGTACTAGCCATCGCGAATGCCATTCCTTATGCTTGCGTGACGATTTGGGAAGCCTTCCGGATGCGCCAGCAGGAAGCGGCCGAGGATTGGGAAGCACGCATTCTGCCGGCCTCGAAACTCATCGCGACGAAATACGGCATTCCCGGCCTGAAGCACGCAATGGATCTGAACGGGTATTACGGCGGGCCGCCACGGCTGCCTTTCGTGCCGCCCGACCCGGAAGCCAAGATCGAAATCGAGCGGGCTTTCGACGGATTGCGAAGCTAAGAACTGAATACTGACAACCGAAAAACTCTCTCAACGTTTTTGGACTTGACTCCGTATATCGAGTGAAGGCTTCCGCCTGCGGATGCGCTATGGCAGTTCCCTGGATGGCCCACTTCATGCTGGAGCAAGACCTGCTTCGCGAATGGATCAAGAAAGCGAAAGCGGGCGATCCGGATGCATTCGAACGCATTTTACTTCTGCATGAGCGCACGGTGCTCCGCTTCGCCGAGCGGTTGCTGGGAAATAGCGAAGATGCTAAGGACGCGGCTCAAGAAGTTTTCGTCCGCCTGCATCGGCATCTCGGCCGGTTCCGGGAAGAAAGCGAATTCGGCCCCTGGCTCTATCGCGTAACCGCAAACGTTTGTCACGATGCACGAAGGCGGCGAAAACCCGCGGTTCCGGCGGATGAGATAGAAATATTCGACCCGGCGCCCACCCCGGAGCAGGAGCTTACCGCGGCGCAAAACCACGCATTGTTGATGTCCGCTCTCGAAACGCTGTCCGAGCACGAGCGCGCCGCGATTGTGCTGCGCGACATGGAGAGCTGCACTACGGCCGAAGTTGCGCGCATTTTGGGATCGTCCGAAACCACCGTGCGGTCCCAGATTTCCACCGGTCGGGTGAAGATACGGAATTTCCTGATGAAGAAGCTGCGGAGGAGAGCATGACCCAACATGTGCCGGAAGAGCGGCTGGCTATCTATGTCAGCGGCGATGTCGAAGCCTCCGGTATTCGCGAACATTTGCAGATTTGCGAACGCTGCGGCCAGATTGCGGCGGAACTGGAGCAAACCTGTTCCCTGCTCGCGAGCGTTGGGGACGAACCCGCGGCGGAGGATCTCGCCGAAGTGCGCCGACGAGTCCTCGGACGGCTAAAACGTCGGCAACGTCCCGTGTGGGCGTGGAGCACGGCAGCCGCAGTGGCAACCGGAGTTGCACTCGCGTGCTTCCTTGAATATCCCGCCGAACCGCCATTACCCGCCGCGCCGCAAATCGCAGCCGTTCCGCCTGCCTTGCAGGAAGCCGCAGCTCAGCAACCGCCTGAAAGGCGGCCGCAGCCCGGAAGGGCTGGCCCCACGCGAGTAGCGCCGGGGATCCGATCTGTTGCTCTGGTTAACCAGCCGGACGGGCCGCCATTGATTAAGATTGCGACCACCGATCCGCGCGTGTTGATTCTACTCGCATCCGACGAAAGGACCAAAACCGAATGAGACTTTTTGCACTTGCTCTAATCGCACTCTCCCCTATTGCTGCTTTTTCGCAAAAGACGGATTCTGCTCCCGCAACACTCGTCCGGCTTCATTACGCAAAACCGGGAGACATCGCAGGATTGCTGAACGGGTTGGTCGTTATCAGGGCCAACGATGCCTTACGCGCCGTTGTCCTTCGCGGGGATCCCCAAGCCGTCGCCAAAGCGGAGGAAATCATTCACAAGCTTGACGTTCCGCAGACCCAAACTTCGGAGCGCAACATCGTACTAACTATGTATGTAATCGGTGCGACAAATAAGCCAGCTCCGGCGGGGGCGAAGATGCCGGAGGACCTTCAGCCAGTAGTGCGGCAACTCAAAGCCATCTTCCCGTATTCGACTTATTCGCTTCTCGATTCCATGCTCCTGCGGTCGCGGGAGGGCACCGATATGTCGACGACAGGCACGCTCAAGTTCTTTCCTTCCCAGCCGGCAAGCGCCGGCGAGATGGCAACCATCTGCAACATCTCCTACCATCTTTCGCCGCAACGCGGAGCTGAGACTTCAAATGCGGTCCGCCTTTCCGAATTCCGGTTCCACGCGAGGGTACCAGTAGTTGTCGGCAGCACGGCTGCCGGCGCAACACCCCAGTTCCAGCAAGTCAGCGTCGGCTTTAAGACCACGCTCGACCTCCCCGAAGGCAAAAAAGCCGTCGTCGGCAAGACCGACATAGACAACGGCGATGCTGCCCTATTCGTTGTTCTGAGCGCGAAGATCGAATAGCCGGTGTAGCTTACATCGCGCCGCGCATGCGGCGCACCCAGCGCAGATATTGCCACAACGAGCGCCGTTCGGTCCAAATAAAGCGGAAAAACGAGCGGACCCCGATGGAGTCGGCGGGAATACCGGAATAGGTTTCGATGCGCCAGCGCAGGTACGGCGAGCGCCACGGCCGCAGGCGATAGCCGCGCGTGGCAACCCAAAGGAAGCGCAGCATCAGGGCTGGCGAGTCCGGTTCTCCGCCGTCTGCCGGTTGTTTTTCAGGATCTCCGGAGTCGCATAATAGCCGGCGCGGGTACGCACGTGCGGATGGCCCTTGGCATCCACCACCACCTTGATCTGGCGGTAACTGCCATCCAGCTTCTGGATATCCGGGCTGTAGGCGATGGTGTACTGATTGCGAATGTCGTGCGCGATCTTCACCGCAAGCACCTTCACCTGGCTGACACTCCTGGGATAGAAAGCCAGGCCGCCGGTAGCCCGGGTCAGCTCATTCAGCGCGCGCCGGGCCTTGTGCGCCTCGTGTTTCTCCTCGTCGCCAAACAGCCCGATCGCATAAACCAGCGTGTCGTACTGGTTCGCTTTCTCCACCAGCCGCTCCAAGGTGATCGTGCTCGCGTTATCATTGCCATCGGTAATCACCATAAGCACGCGCTTGTTCTGCTTGGCTTTCTCACGCATGTAATCGAGCGACATGCTGATGGCATCGCGCATAGCCGTGCCTCCGCGTGCATCGATGCGCGCCAGGCCCTGTCTCATTCTGGGGATACTGTTGGTGAAGGGGACGTCGAGATAGGCGTCGTCGTTGAAGTTGACGACAAAAACTTCGTCGTCGCGATTGGATTGGCGCACCATGGCAAGGGACGCGGCTTCCACGCGCGACCGCTTGCTCTCCATGCTTCCGCTGTCGTCGATGATCAGGCCGAGCGAGACCGGAGCGTCCTCGTGCAGGAAAAGCTTGATCTTCTGAAGCTTGCCGTTCTCGTAAACCTGAAACTGCTTTTTGGTCAGATTCGAGACAAATCTGCCTTTGTGGTCCGTGACAGTCGCGTGCAAGACCACCAGCCGTGTGTTCGCCTTGAACAATTGCGCCGAAAGGCAGCCTGCAAACAGGACACCTGCAAGCACCGCAGCCGTGATGTTTCCGATAGCGAAACGATGGGCCGGCACGTTATTCGGATGGCGCATAGTATCCAAGCCGATAATACGCCCTCAGCGGAGGCAAGCCGCGCGGCGGGTCCAGCTTCACCTTTACACGCCGGTACTTCCCGTCCCGGGTTTTATTGCTCGGCGTGTACCCGAGGACGTATTCATTGCGGAGCTCGGTTCCGATTTTGGCCGCTATGTCGGGCAGCTCGGCAATATTGGTCACCGGATACATGCGGCCCCCGGTCTGTCTGGCGAGCTGGCTCAAAAGGCTCGGCCCTTCGGCTTCCTCCGGCGTGCGGTCGCGATCCGATAAAGGCTCGAAAACCCCGATAGCGAAAATCTGTACGTCGGCCTCTCGCACCGCATCCTTAATTTCGGTCTCGGTATAGCGGCTGTTGTTATCGCCTCCGTCGGAGATAATCAGGATCGCTTTTCTGGCGTTGTGGGCATACTTCATCTGGTGCATGGCGAGGTAAAGGGCGTCAAGCAGCGCCGTACGCCCTCTCGATTGAGAAAACGTTAGCGCGCTTTGAATTTTGACCGTATCGGTGGTGAAGGGTACGGCCAGCACCGGCCGGTTATTGAACTCGATTAGAAAGTATTCGTCGTCGGGATTCGAAGTCTTGAAAAACTGAGCGGCCGCCAAGCGCGATTTCGCCAATTTCTCGCCCATGCTGCCGCTGTCGTCGAACACGAGCCCGATCGAAATGGGCGCATCCTCGCTCGAAAACGAGATGATCTTCTGCTGAACTTTATCTTCATACAAGCGGAAATACTCTTTTCCCAGGCCCGTCACAAAGCGGTTCAGCGGATCGGTCACGGTGACATTGATCAGAACGAGTTCCTTGTTGATGCGGATGTCATAGTCCCGATGAGATGATTTGGCCGAGGCAGAAGCTTTGGACGAGCCGGAAATGGACTCACCCGAAGCAGCGCCGCCCGGAGCGGGCGCTTGCTGCGCCGGACACAAGACCGGGCACGCCAGAGCTACGGCAAGTGCGACAACCCCCTTCTGCAATCTCCGGCCTCGCCGGCCTCCGATCATGCGAGAAGACATCCGCATACAGGGAGCCGCGTTTCTGTGTCGATCATAACACCGCGCGGCCCAAGCCGTTCGGAGGCCGCCTGGATTTCCTGAGAAAACCGCCACAAGGGCGGAACCTTTAATATTTGAAGCCTTCGCAGAGAACAGGCTGGCTGCTCCTTGCGCTGCTGATTGCAGCTACCATTCCGTCTCGATTGTTATGGATCAAGTCGAGCCTCTGGCTGGATGAGTCCTGGGTCGCCAATTCAATCCAAAGCCCTTCGATAGGCCAGATGCTCTACTACGATCACTGGGCGCAATCAACTCCGGTATTGTTCTTGCTTCTCGAGCGGGCGGTTGCCGCGATCCTCGGAGCAAGCGAGGTAACCCTTCGACTCGTGCCTTGGCTGGCAGCGATAGCCGCTGCGTTTCTCTTTGCCGATTTGGTCCGGCGGCTCTTTCCACTTCCGCTCTCACTGCTCGCGGTTACTCTATTCAGCGCCAACTATTGGGACGTCAAATATGCCCAGCAGGTAAAGCAATATGGCACAGACCTGTTCGCCTCAGTCCTGTGTCTGTGGCTGATCTGCGTCGCCTGCGCATCTCCGCGATTCACCTTTAAGGCGCGGCTGGTATTCGGGTGTGGCGTACTGCTGTGCTATTTTTCGGCTCCTTCCGTGTTCTGGCTGCCAAGCCTGGCTGTAGCGGTGGCCGCGGCGCCGCTTGCCACATTTGATCTCCGCCACCCGGTCCGACAACTCACTTCCCGCAAAATACGGATCTTCACGATTTCTGTTCTGCTCTTTGGCTCAGCCGTCGGTGCGGATTGGCTGCTCTTCGCCCAGCCCAATCACTTGGCAATGGTGAGGCACTCTTGGGGGGCTTCCTTTCATGCCTATCTCGGCCAACAATCCTCGCTGCCTCGTTTTGTACACACCGTAGCAAGCCTGATCATTCCTCGCATCTCATCCTGGAGTACCGGGCTGGCGTGGTGCCTTGCCGCATGGATCGCAATCGGAGCGGTTCTGATCGCCATTGCGGCTTGGCGCCGCGACCCCCGCGGCTTGCCTCTATTGCTTGCCGGCCCGGTCCCGATCCTGGCGGCGATTGCAGCAAGTTTCCTTCATCAGTACCCGCTTTTGGATTACCCCCGGCTGCTTCTCTGGGCGCTCCCTTGCTGCTGTCTTCTGCTCTGCTTCGCCTTGGACTCCGCTTGCAAATGGGTGTTACGGCCAGGCTTGCTGAACCCTCACGCTCCCACACTGGGAGCACTCGTATTCTGCCTGCTGATCGCAGGCGCGAGCTACGGCGCGATGGCTCACCGGGGCCTGCGCGGTCCACGGAACCGCGAAATGTTCCAGACCCTGCAGAGATCCTCCGAGCCTGGCGACTGCCTGTTCGTTGACGGCAACATGGTTGAGCAGTTTTCGCTCTATCGGAATTGGCTACGCTGGAATCCGGCCTGCGTGTATATCGGCAGTACGGAGCGGCCATGCTGCGCGATCAACATCCAAAAGCGCAGTGGCCCTCCTTCCGCGCGGAACTTGCTGCAGAACGTCGCGACCGCGATCGCAAAGTTGCATCCGCGCTCTCTGAGAATTGTCTTAGTCGGAGGCAAACCGGGAACCTGGAGCACAATCCCCGAACGCGAAATTCAAGCGCTACCCCGCGGCCTCGTCCGCGTTGGCTGCCCTGTCCGTCAAATCCGGTACTACGGCAGCGTTATGCTCCTCAAAACCGAATGCCAAACCAGAGTGTGGAGAGCCCAGCAGGAGCAAATAGCGAAGGCGGGTCACCTCTGGATGCGCGCTGAGCCGCCCTCGGCGAAAGCGCGGACCTGGGCGAGGGTCGCCATGGTGGTGTCGCCGGGGAAGGTGGTGAGCAGGGCGCCGTGGGCCCAGCCGAGTTTGACCGCTTCTTCAGGCGGCTCGCCGCTGAGCAAACCGTAAATCAGCCCGGCGGCGAAACCGTCGCCGCCGCCGACGCGGTCGTACACATCCAATTCCGCGGTCGGGGCCACGTGCGATTCGCCGTTAATCCAGGCCACGGCGCTCCAGCTATGACGGTTGGTGGAATGCACCTCGCGCAGGGTGGTCGCAATAATTTTCACGTTCGGATGTTTCGCGCGTACCTTACCGATCATTTCGAAAAACGCGCTGGGGTCGAGCTTGGATTTTTTGGCGACCTCGGGGCCGGCAACGCCGGTTCCTTTTTGCAGGTCTACCTCGTTGCCCAGCAGCACGTCAACGTTCTTGATAATGCGCTCGATCACCTCGAGCGCGCGCTTGGGGCCGCCGACCAGGCTCCAGAGCTTTTCGCGGTAGTTCAGATCGAAGGAAACCACCGCACCGGCCGCTTTCGCCGCCTGCATGCCCTCGATAATGACTTCCGCCGAAGTGGGCGAGAGCGCAGCAAAAATGCCGCCGCTATGGAACCAGCGCACGCCGCCTTCGAAGATCGCGCGCCAGTTGAAATCGCCGGGCTTCAACTGCCCGGCAGCTTCGTTCGAGCGATTATAAAAGACCACCGGCGCGCGTACCCCCTGCCCGCGGTCGCTATAGACCGCCGCGATGTTCGGGCCGTTCACGCCGTTGTGCTTGAAATGCTTGTAGAACGGCCGCACGCCCATGGCGCGCACGCGTTCGTGGACCAGATCCCCGATGGGATACTCGACCATCGCCGTTGCGATGCCGGTTTTCATGCCGAAACAATCGGATAGATTCGCCGCCACATTGAACTCGCCACCGCTGACATGGATCAGGCATTGGGTCGCCTTGCGGAACGGAATAATTCCCGGATCGAGCCGATGGACCAGCCCGCCGATAGAAACGAAATCAAGAGCGCCTTCTTGGCGAATGTCAAAGCCGTAATTCATAGAGTCCTCAGAAGTAGGTTTTTAGCTAACAGCCAACAGCTTCATGCGTTATACGATCCCGAAGCCACTCTGCCGCCGTGGCCGGTCCAGTTCGTATGGAAGAACTCGCCACGCGGGCGGTCCACACGCTCGTAGGTGTGGGCGCCGAAATAATCGCGCTGGGCTTGCAGCAGGTTCGCCGGCAGGCGTTCGCTGCGATAGCCGTCATAGAAAGCCAGCGCAGTCGAGAAGGCCGGAGTCGGAACGCCAAAACCGATGGCATCGATCAGCGCCTGCCTCCAGGCCGGCTGATAGGTATTCAGAACGCCGCTGAAAAAATCATCCATCAGCAGATTGCTCAGACCCGGATTCTTATCGTAAGCCTCCTTGATCTTTCCGAGGAAGCGGCTTCGTATGATGCACCCGCCGCGCCACATCAAGGCGACACCGCCCATATTTAAGTTCCAGCCGAACTCTTTGCCCGCTTCGCGCAGCAGCATGTAGCCTTGCGCGTAGGAAATCATTTTGGAGCAGTAGAGCGCGCAGCGGACATTCTCAATGAATGCTTTACTATCGCCGTGTGCTCGCGCGCCGTTCGGGCCGTGCAGCACTTTGGACGCCGCCACACGTTCGTTCTTCAAAGCGGAAAGGCACCGCGCGAAGACAGCCTCGCCAATCAGCGTCACCGGCATGCCGAGGTCGAGCGCGTTGATCGCCGTCCACTTGCCCGTACCCTTTTGCCCGGCGCTGTCCAGGATCTTGTCCACCATCGGTTTGCCGTCGTCATCTTTCTTCGCCAAGATGTCGGCGGTGATCTCGATGAGGAAGCTGTCCAGCTCGCCGCGGTTCCAGTCGGCGAAAATTTCGTGCAACTCCTCCGCGTTCCAGCCGAGGCCGTCTTTGAGCAACTGATAGGCCTCGCAGATGAGCTGCATGTCGCCGTACTCGATGCCGTTGTGGACCATCTTTACGTAATGGCCCGCGCCGTCTTCGCCAACCCAGTCGCAGCAAGGGGAGCCGTCTTCCACCTTGGCCGCGATGGATTGAAAAATTTCTTTGACGTGCGGCCAGGCTTCGGGATTCCCGCCGGGCATAATCGACGGACCGAAACGCGCGCCTTCTTCGCCGCCGGAAACTCCGGTACCGATAAACAGGATGCCCTTTTCGTTCAGAGCTTTCGTGCGCCGGTTGGTATCGGGGAAATGCGAATTGCCGCCGTCGATGACGATATCGCCTTTTTCCAGATACGGCACAATTTGGTCGATCATTTTGTCGACCGTGTCGCCCGCTTTTACCATGAGCATCACCCGGCGCGGCCGCTTCAGTGCTTGGATCAGTTCTTCGATCGAATGAGCGCCGGTGACGTTGGTTCCTTTGGCTTCGTGGGCCAGAAAGTCATCCACTTTCGAAACCGTGCGGTTAAAAACGCAGACACGGTAGCCGTGGTCGTTCATATTGAGGACCAGATTCTGCCCCATAACGGCGAGGCCGATGAGTCCGATATCGCATTGCCCGTTTTGCATAGTTCTCCCGAAAAGCTAAATACCATTAAAACCGATCAGTGGGACGGACCATCGTCTTTTCTGGTCCGTCGGCCCGCCAGACGATAAAGACGCTCGTCTACCCCACCCTCAGCGCCGCGACCGATGATGGGCGGGTTTGCGCTCCGAGGTTTTATAAAGATTGTGCGCGCTATTGACCAGCGCGAGGTGCGAAAAGGCTTGAGGGAAATTGCCCAGCATGCGGCGCTCTTCCGGATCGTATTCCTCCGAGAGCAGCCCGACATCGTTGCGCAGCGAGAGCAGCCGCTCGAACAGTTCATGCGCTTCCTCCATCCGGCCTTGCAAGACGTAATTGTCGGCCAGCCAAAAGCTGCAAGCGAGAAAGACGCCCTCGCTGCCCCGCAGACCGTCCACCGCGGTTTCGGGAATGTAGCGCTGGACCAAGCCGCCGCGCATCAGATGCTTTTCGACGGCGGCTACCGTACCGCGCACGCGCGGATCGTCTGCGGGAAGAAAACCCACCAGAGGAATCATCAGCGTGCTGGCATCCAGGCATTTACCGCCGAAAAACTGCACGAATGCATTTTTCTCGCGGCTGAAGCCGAGGCGGCAGACTTCGTCGTGGATTTCCGAGCGGACTTTGCGCCAGCGCTCGACCGGGCCGTCTTCCCCAAAATCCTCAATCGTGCGCACGGCGCGATCGAGCGCCACCCAGGCCATAACTTTGGACAAGACGAAATGCTTTCTGCCGCCGCGTACTTCCCAAATCCCTTCGTCGGGTTCTTCCCACACCTCTTCGACGTGCTGGATGAGAGCCTTTTGGAGATTCCAGGCCGGCTCCAGCTTTCTCATGCCCTTCTTGCGCGCCATGTAAAACGAATCGAGGACCTCGCCGAAGACGTCGAGCTGAAATTGTTGCGATGCTGCGTTGCCGACGCGCACCGGCCGCGAGCCTTCGTAGCCGGACAAATGGTCCAGCTCGAACTCGGTGAGCCGGCGCTCGCCCGCGACTCCGTACATGATTTGAATCTGATCGGGATTTCCGGCCACAGCCCGCAGCAGCCAGTCGCGCCATTCGTGCGCTTCCTGGGTGAAGCCGGCTTCGAGCAGCGCGTAAAGCGTGAAAGTGGAATCGCGCAGCCAGCAGAAACGGTAGTCCCAGTTGCGAACGCCCCCGATCTCTTCCGGTAGCGAGGTGGTAGCGGCCGCGATAATCCCGCCGGTATCTCGATGCGTGAGAGCCTTCAGCGTAATGAGAGAGCGCAGTACGGCATCGGCATAGGGACCGTCGGGGATATGTTGCGCTGACCACTTTTCCCATGCATGGACGACATTCTCAATCGACTGCGAAGCATCCGGCTGCTTAGGGACCGCCGAATAGGAGTTGCTCCAGGTGAGAACGAAAGGGATCTCGTCGCCGGCGGCGACTTCGAAATCCGCGCGCGTACGCTTGTCTTCGCCGCGTATCGGGGCCGGGGTAGCGAGGGTAAGGCGATCGGAGCCGGCGACAAGCTGGAGGCGTCCATCTTCCAGCCGCGTCACCCAAGGCACCACGCTTCCGTATCCCAGCCGCATCACCAGTTCCATGTGCATGGGCACGCGCCCGGAAACGCCGCGGACCATTCGGATGACGTGCTGATGGTCGCCATGGCGATCCATGCAGTCGGTCAGCAGGACCACGCCTTCCGGGGTGGTGAACTCGGTCTCGAGCACCAACGTATTGCCGCGATACCGGCGCTTCACACTCGGATGTTCGGCATTGGGAGCGATTTTCCAGCGGCCATTGCGGTCGGTTCCGAGCAGCGCGGCAAGACACGCGGCCGAATCGAAGCGGGGAAAAGATAGCCAGTCGATCGAGCCATCGCGGCTCACAAGAGCGCAGGTGGCATTGTTGCCGATCAGCGCGTAGTCTTCGATGAGTTGAGTCATGGGAGATGTCTTGGAGGACGGGATTCATCGGGGCTTTAGCCCCGAAACCCCGAGTCAACGCTCGGCGCCCTCCTACTTGGATGCGAATTCGATGACGACTTTAATGTCGTCGGGTTTTCGTTCGAGCGCCTGTTTCCAGTCCGGCAGCGCTTCGCGGCGCGAAACCAGGCGGCTCAGCCATTTCTTGTCGGCCTTGGCCAGCGCTTCGGCGGCCATTTGCCAGTGCTTGCGGTTGGCATTGACGCTTCCGAAGACGACATTGTTCTGCAGCACCATATTGCGGTTCCACTCGCCGACATCGAGCGACGGCGCAGCCCCGTGGGAGGAAACGCCGGCCAGGCATAAAATCCCGTCGCTCGCCAGATGCGTCATGGTTTGGGCAATCACCGAAGCGACGCCGGTGCATTCGATGGTGATGTCCGGCAGGAGACCGACGTCTTTCACCGGGCCGATGTGATAGGTGCCGCCGAGCTGCTTGACCAATTCCGGCTTCGGTCCGTCTTTGATGCGATCGAGCACGTGTACTTCGAGGCCGCGCTGGGCTCCGATCATTGCCGCCAGCAAGCCGATGGGACCCGCGCCGGTGATGAGCACGGTTTTTGGCCGCCATTCGGCGCGGTGTCCGATGCGCGTGATATGGTCCCAGGCCTTGGCCACAATGCTGGTCGGCTCAAGCAGCATACCGACCTCGCGCAGCGTGGGGTCGAGGCGCACGGCGAATGCCGGCTCGACGCGCCACCATTCCGAGCCGAATCCGTTGCGCTCCTTGATGCCGCGTTCGGTGTACCGGCCGTTGCGGCACATGTCCCATTCGCCGATAGCGCAGGCAATGCACGGCTCGGGATCGGGATGGCGCACGATGCCGGCGATGAGGTCGCCTTTCTTAAAGCCGCTGGTCGGCGGCGCCTCTTCGACGCAACCGAGCGATTCGTGGCCGAGGATCAGGTGGTCGCTGTCCGGCGGCGGCCAGCCGTATTGGGCGGTGATCAGCTCGAAATCGGTTCCACAGATGCCGAGATCTAGGGCGCGGACCAAGAC
>DASVGP010000213.1:0-6441 GCA_036379475.1 Bryobacteraceae bacterium
CGGCTCCCGTTTCCGCCTTCGTCGCGACCGTCTCGAAGGGAGCCATGTTCGCGCTGCTGCTCCGGCTTTTCGACCAGCACGGCTTCCGAGGCACCGGCTCCGTGCTGCTGATTTTCACCATCATTGCCATTGCTTCGATGATCGCGGGAA
Organism: Bryobacteraceae bacterium; assembly: GCA_036379475.1. Taxonomy (GTDB): domain Bacteria; phylum Acidobacteriota; class Terriglobia; order Bryobacterales; family Bryobacteraceae; genus Bog-105. Next base: position 151 of record DASVGP010000213.1, read on the forward strand.
ATCTGTTAGCGCTGCTGCAAAGGAATGTAAAACGCATTCTTGCGTATTCATCAATTGCCCATCTCGGGTATTTAGTCGTCGCCTTTGAGGCCGGAGGCGCGTTTGGGCAGTCTGCCGCCGCCTTCTATCTGGTCGCCTACTTCGCTACGATGCTTGGCGCATTTGGGGTCGTAACGGCACTTTCGAGACCCGCACGTGACGCCGGCGATCTCGAAGATTTCGCCGGTCTCTTCTGGCGGCGGCCTGTGCTGGGCGGCATCTTTACTCTTATGCTGCTCTCGCTGGCCAGCATTCCGCTCACAGCCGGATTTATCGGCGAGTTCTACTTAGTCGCGGCCGGAGCTTCCGTATCGCTCTGGACGCTCGTGATCATTTTGGTCGCGACCAGCGCTGTGGGGCTGTTCTACTATCTGCGGATCATCGTCGCTCTTTATACACGCCGGCCCGAAGCCGAGGAGCCGTCTCCCCATCGCTTCACGCCGCAGCCTTTTATGTGGACTCTGGGTGCGCTCAGCGCTGCCGTGGTCTTTTTCGGCTGCTATCCCGGTCCGTTGCTCGATCTGATTCAGATGGTCATGGCAGGTCCTAAATAGAAAGGCAACCGGCATGCTGTCGAAGCTATTAATCCCAGTTGATTTTTCGGACCGCTGCGTTGGCGCTGCCCGGTTTGCAATACCGGTCGCGGAGCGCTTTCATTCGGAGATTACGCTTCTCCATGTTGCGGCGCCACCAGACCCGAGTTCGAGTCCAAACCCCGAGAAACAGCACCGCATCCAAAAGCGCTTGCGCGATTTTCTTCCTGCGGCTTTCGCTCACCTCAACGTGAAACGCGTGCTGCGCTTTGGGCTTGCAGCCGCGGAGATTGTTGCGTATGCCGCCGAGGACGGCACCGATCTGATTATGATGCCGACGCGCGGCTACGGCGCGTTCCGGCGCATGCTGCTCGGGTCCATTACCGCCAAGGTTTTGCACGATGCCGAGTGCCCGGTTTGGACAGGTGCGCACCTTGCGGGTGGACCCAATGAGGAGTGGCTCCATCCACGTACAATCTTGTGTGCCGCCGATGCCGATCTCGAAAGCGAAAAGGCTCTACTGTGGGCTTCGCAGATTGCTATGGAATGGAATGCCGAGCTATTACTGATACACGTTGATCCTCGGCTAGCCAACGCCCTCGGAGAGGATCTGAGCCCATACATGCCCGCCATGGTGAACGAGTCCAACCGCAAAATGGAACAGTTGCAGCTCGCGGCGGGAACTCAGGCGCGAACCGTCATTCTGACCGGAGACATTCCGCGAGCGATTTCCGAAGGAGCCGAACGATTCGAGGCGGATCTTGTCGTCATCGGAAGAGGCGGTAAGTCCGGCCGCGGTCGGCTAGGCCTGAACACCTATGGAATCATTCGGGAATCGGGGCGGCCGGTCGTGAGTGTGTGATGACTTCGCAAGCAGAGAAACGCGGCTCCGTGCCTGCTCGAATTGACTATACTCGAGTTCGCGTTTCGCGGACACCCCTGATCATGGCGCTTGGCGGTTACACGTCTCGTGCCCGCATGAAGCGAATTTTTTCTGCACTCGATCGGTGGTTTCCTCATGCGCGGTGTGGCTTGAACCATCGAAATGCGTTTGAACTGCCTATCGCAACGGTTCTTTCCGCCCAGTGTACGGATGCCAGAGTAAATCTCATCACTCCGGAACTTTTTAGGAAGTATCCGACGCCTTCAGCGCTCGCGGCACTACAGCCGGAGGCATTGGAGCCAGACATCCATTCCGCCGGGTTTTTCGGGTAAAGAGCAAAAATATTGTCGCGATCTCGAAGCGCATCGCTAACGAATTCGGCGGGGAAGTTCCGCGAACGATGGAGCAGCTCCTGACGCTTCCAGGAGTCGCGCGCAAAACTGCCAATGTGGTTCTGGGAACGGCGTTTGGCGCCGCTGGCGGAATCGTCGTGGATATGCATGTATTCCGGGTGGCCACACGCCGTTTAAGGCTCTCCGGTAATCGGACTCCGGAAAAGGTGGAACACGATCTCATCAAACTGGTCCCGCGAGGGCGATGGATTCGATTCAGCTATCAAATGAACTCCTTCGGAAGAGAGATTTGTCTGGCCCGGAGGCCTCGCTGCGCCGAATGTCCCCTGGAGCGCATTTGCGACTCGCCAGAAAAGACGGTCTGAGGACCACCATCTTGTCCGATCTAGAGCAAGTTCGCGGCATAGTCCGTTTAAGTTCGAGCTACTCGGTATCGGAAACGGTCGAGAGACTGGAAGCTGCACTGAAAGCGCGCGGCCTTCGGCTGTTTGGCCGGATCGACCATGCCACAGCGGCAGTGGACGCGGGGCTAAAAATGCCGCCGACGCAGGTCCTGCTATTCGGGAACCCCACCAGCGGAACCCCACTGATGCTCGCCGCGCCAACCCTAGCCATCGATCTGCCGTTCAAGGCTCTGATTTGGGAGGATGAAGCCGGGCACACCTGGCTAGCCTATAACGACCCTGAGTATCTGCAATCTCGGCATCGTGTCCCCCGACTGTTGCGCGAAAATTTTCACGGGCTGATCAACTTGCTGCACGAGATCGTGGCGTAGTCGGACACCTGCGGCGCGAGGGGATGAACTCCTCGCAGTTTTCGGAAATCATTCAAAAGCGCCAAAGGAATGACGTTCGTTGCCAACGTTGTGATATTTGCTTCATGGCATTTTCTGCCGGACCAGCCGTAACTTGAAAAAAGAGCGTGGGTTTGAACAACGAGCAAATCGATCCGGTGGTGATTGCGACGCCGGCGAAGCGTGTTCCACGGCGGTGCTGCCGTGTGATCGGCCATCATCGACTAGCGAGCCTCAGGTGCGATGTGCCGATTGAAAGACATGTGTTCAGAAGAGATTGGATGGGACGAACTCGCGAGCTTTGAGGCCGGTTCGCGACGTGGAGGCGAACGAAAAAGAGGTGCGTTCATGTGCGATTACTCATTGATGATGATGATTCCCAACCGGCTTGCCATCGAAGGCGAGGACCTGGTGGCCCATCATTTTCAAAGCGGCTCAGTCGGGCTGGTGTCGTGCTTTGATTACGACACTTGGTCGAATCAGCGATCGGGGAACATTTGGCAAAAGTTCGGAGCCTGGTGCCTATCGGGCGGCGAGCCCACATTAATAGTTTGCATTCCGCATGGCACGCGTTTGCGTGTCGATGGATTGCCGGAACATTTCAGGGATAAGTTTAATCTCTCACCATGGGAAGACGCAATGTTCGTCCAGCTTTCTACAGGAGCAAACCAGTGGTGTGATGCTCTCTGTTTCGATAACAGCGAAATCGTATCTCTGGAGTTATTGCCGGAAGGGCAAAGAGTGAAAGTATTGCGGCTGTGCCGATCGCAGCATGTCGAGATCGATCAGCCTAAGCTATACCCAAGCTACACCCAGCCCACCGGGACGAGGTATTTGCAAGTACCCAAGCCCGGGTCAAGCAGAAGGTATCGGAGAATTCTTGTGAAGTGTTGTCCCAAACTGCTTCCGGATGAGGGAGTAAGTGTAACCGCAGGAGTAAGTGTAACCGCAGCAATCAAGGAGAACAAACGGTTTGGACACGATTTTACAAACGGGCGGCTATCTGCTGCCAATTGAGAAAGGAGCTCAGGATGTATGTATGGCAGATCCAACGCCAGGCGTTCTTGAAAAGAATCTCTATGAGCGAGCGGGCAATACGCTTAACTCGATCTTTGGCTCGCATCCCGGCGTACTCCGCACTTGCAGGAGCCAATCTATCCCGACATACTTGCGATACTCGGATTCCAGTGGGGTCGGGTGTAAAATTGAAGGCGCTTCCGCAACTGCGTGGGAGCCCGAAACTGAACGTAGGAGACCGACTGAAATGATGCGCAAACTCGGACTTTTCGCAGCTGTATTCTGCTTTTCCATAGCGTTTGGAGTTCCTGCCAGCGCCGCTTCTAAAGGCGACGCCGCCAAGGGCAAGGATCTTGTGGCTTCTCACTGCGCTATCTGCCATAACACCACCACGCCCGGAACCAAAATGGGTCCATCCCTCATGGGACTATTCAAGAAGAAGACAATGGTGAACGGCAAACCCATGAACGATAAAAACGTGCTCGCCCAGATCGATAATGGCGGCGGCGGCATGCCCGCTTTCGGCGACCAGCTTACTTCGCAGCAAAAGGCAGATATTTTGGCATATCTGCACACCTTGTAAGCTAGACTGTTTTCGGAAATCCGAACCCGAACCGTAAGTGCGCAGGGGTCGTCGCCTAAAGGGTAAACGAGCTATTGCGGGACAGCCGCTATGCTATTTTCTGCGGTGAAGCTCTAGCAGCACATCGGCATTATCATTTCTGCGATGGAACGGCTTCGGTGGGCAATCCTACCCGCTGCCATGCTTTGAATCCACCTCGCAAAGGGTAAACTTCCTGGAAACCGCGCTCTTTCAATTCTCGCGCCACCCGGGCGCTTGTCTTTTCTCCACTTCAAGTACAATACGTCACAAGCGCCCGGTCGCGCGGGAGTTTTGCAACCGCTTCGTTTAATTGTTTTATTGGTGCATGAATAGCGTGCGGCACTTGCAGAGGATTTCTGGCAATCGCGGTCGCACTGCGTGCGTCAACAAAAACCAGATCCTTCATTCGCTGCTTCACTTCGTCAAGACCGATACGACGGATTTGAGCTTTTGCTTGGCTTGCCATATTGAACTCCCATTACAAACATTTACCGCACTTTAACGGGCGTGCAAGACGCCTTTATTGTACGCTCGCCCGCCCCAAGAGGCTCCGATGCCTGGGTAATCGACGTTTTTACGCTTGCCGTGTGTGTGCTCGGTGAAGTACACTGCGAAAAGCATTGACGCGTCGCTCAATACCGAGCGCCAAAATACTCCCTCTTCGACGAGGCGTACGTCCGGGTGCTGCCGTCGGAATTCGCGAAGCGGTCGCCGCAAATTCTTCAGTGCGGATATCATCGCTATCGATCCCGTTGTCGATGAGCATTGCTTGAAAGTCATGAACCGCCTGTGGTGACCCGGCGAGATAATAGATTGGTCCAGCGACGTACCAGTCTGGCGTTGCCGCGGCTTTTAGCTCCCTATTCAGTAGTTGATAGTCGATGGGACCAATATTGCCTTTCCAGGCTCGATGGGATTGTCCCATCTCTGTCATGGTCGCGATGAGCTTATAATGCGGATTCTGCTGCTGGAGCGCCTGTAGCTCTTCCAGAAAGGGCGCGTCTTCCGGGCGCCGATTCGAGTAAAAGAGAAAGATGCGGTGCGGCAGCATCCGCTGTGCAGCATCCAGCAGAATACTGTGAAATGGTGCAATTCCTATCCCGTCAGCGAGAAACACCGCAGTACGGGATGCATTGTTGTGTAAGGTAAAATCCCCGAATGGCCCGGCTAGTTTTACCTCGGAGTCGAGTGGCATACTCCTCAGCATGCGATTGAAAGCAGTGTCGGACATCGGTGCCGCCACTGTGAGGTGTGGCTCATGTGGCGCGCTCGCGATCGAAAATGTCCGGGTGTTACCCTCGGCGTCGGTTTCCGCTGGGTTCAGTAGCGTCAATTCGAGGAATTGTCCTGCCTTGAAGCTCCAGCCGGCAGGCTTTTCGAACTGAAAGGCCATTGCGTTGTCGGCTACTTGGTGGTGCTTTATAAGCCTTGCGGTGAAGTTCGAGGACTGGATAACGGTACTCATATGTTTCCTTCCTTGTCTGTGCAAACGAACCTTTGACAATTGCTGTAGTGGACGCCTGCACTATCTTTAATTTCGGCTTTCGATCAATTTCCTTCAATGAGCCGTTCGTCATTCTCATGAGAACAACCGTTATGGAGATCTTTTTCCGCTGCCCGCACCAGCACCGGCTGCAACAAATCAACGAATCGCCCATGCTGGCATTACAAACGCAGTATGGTAATCATCTCAAAGCCGGGCCACGCGAAATCGCTTGAAAACCACCGACGAAGCCCTTCAGAACAGGTCCGCGGGACCGTTAAATGCGTCCTGTGGCTACGTGGTGGATATTTTTACGTTCGCCGCGCGCGTGTTCGGTGAAATACACACCGAAAAGGATCAACGCCCCGCCAAATATCGAGGCCATAGACACCTTCTCTCCGAGGAGCCAAACACCCATGAGTGCGGCCATCAGCGGCTGCAGATAGGCAAAGGCAGCCACTTTTGAGGCTGAGAGCTGTTCCAGAGCAAAGGCGTAGATCAGGTATGCCACGAAGGAGCCGAAAAGCACCATATATGCCAGCCCCCACCAGGCGTAGACCGGAATCAATCGCCACGTGGTCCGTAT
>DASVGP010000214.1:0-32448 GCA_036379475.1 Bryobacteraceae bacterium
GCAATTGGGCCGAGATCTGCGTGCTGCAAGCCGAACGATGCCACACAGAATCCAAGCAGGCTCAGGCCCACCACCTTATAAATCTTCATAAATCGTTTTTGCTGGGTCAAGCTTCGATATTGTGCGTTCCATCAAGTTATCGGCAGACTGAGGAACGGCCTTCACGGAATCTTGCAGCACGTAATGTGCCCGAAAATGCTGGGCTGAAGGGTGGTGCGCTGCCGATGAACCCGGCAGCGGTCTAATTTAGCCCCCGGCTTCCGGGTTCCAGAGCCCGACGAACGCCTTTTCTTTCTTCGCATTCGCACCGGCTCGACCCCTCGTCAACACTTTCTTTTGACTTCCCCTCGCCAACCCCGCTCGGCAAAACAAAGTGTGTGACTTCCGGGTACCCCGCCCGGTGCCTACCCCAATGCTCGAAAGGCGTTCGTCGCGTCTTTCACCCCTCCGCCGCGGGGGCATTTGCTGAAAGGCAAAAACACAATGAACACCCAAAACAATACTTCGGAAATCGCTTCCAAAGCGCTCGATGCGTTGGCCGCAGCGCTCGAAGCCGGGAACAGCGCCGCGCTCACGGCATGTCTGAGCGTCACCGCACGTTTTCACAAATATTCCTGGACCAACTGCCTGCTGATTTCCATGCAGCGCCCGAATGCCACGCACGTGGCTGGATTCCGGGCATGGCTCGGCCTTGGCCGGCATGTTCGCAAAGGGGAGAAAGGCATAGCCATTCTTGCCCCGATTGTTTGCAAGAGCAAGCGCGAAGCAAAGGACCAGGAGGAAGACGCCAGCGCGATCGAGACCGCTAGTCGGCTGGCCGGATTCCGCACGGCTTATGTGTTCGATATTTCGCAAACGGACGGCCAGGATCTGCCGGAGTTCGCCAGCGTGAAAGGCGACCCGCGCGAGCACTTGGAAAACCTGAAGGCCCTGGTAGCCTCACACTCGATCACCCTCGATTACGACTCCGCGATTGCGCCCGCCAAAGGCGTTTCCCGAGGCGGACGCATTACGCTGCTACCGGACCAGCCAGCCGCAGAGGAATTCTCAACGCTGGTTCACGAACTGGCACACGAGAAGCTACACCGGGCAGAACGCCGCACCGAAACCACGAAAACGATTCGCGAGACGGAAGCGGAAGCCGTGGCGTTTGTCGTTTGCTACGCAATCGGGCTCGATACGAATACCGCCGCAGCCGATTACATCAAGCTCTATAACGGCGACCGCGCCACGCTTTCCGCTTCGCTGCAGTTCATTCAGTCCACCGCCGCCGAGATCCTCGCCGCGCTGAACGTCGGCGCAAAATCTACGAAGGCTACCGCTTGACCAAGGAACCGCCGCACGGGAGGCGACTTTTTCGGGTGCCGTTGCGGCGGCGATCCCCCAGAAATATTTTGCGCGCCCTACGGATTTCGCGTTTTTCAGCGCTTCTTGTTCGGTAAGGAGCAGAGCGTAGAGGAAATCAGAAGGACTTGACTATGCAAGGCGTATCCGTTTTCACCGCCGAATGTATTTGCGGCCGGACATTCGAAACTCCCAGCCGGGAGTACATCTGTCCAGCTTGCAATCGGCATATCCGCCTGGAATGGGGGCGGGATCCAGAAGCTGAGCGCCGAACGGACGATGATGTCGCAGCGCGGTCCGTTAAGGAGGCTGTGGCATGATCCGCGTTCCGGCGGAGCTGCTCGACTACAGGCAATGGGTTCTCTGGCGCCGAGTCGAAGTAAACGGGCGCGCCACCAAGATTCCCATTTCGCCGTGGAGCGGAAAGGCCGCGGCCTGCGATAAGCCGCAGACCTGGAGCACTTATCGCCATGTCCTTTATGCGCTGCGCCGGTTTCCTTGCCACGGTATCGGGTTCGTTTTCACCGACGCCGATCCATTCTGCGGAATCGATCTGGACCAATGCCGGGCTGCAAACGGAGCGATTGCGCCGGAAGCTCTGGATCTCATTAAGCGCCTTGAAAGCTATACCGAGTTGTCGCCCTCCGGGACCGGCGCTCATATTCTGGTGAAAGCCAAGCTGCCGGGCAAAGGACGGCGCAGCGGCAAGATCGAGATGTACGACAGTGGCCGGTATTTCACGATCACCGGAAAACATCTCATCGGCACGCTGGTGACCATTCAGAGCCGCCAAACCGTATTGGAGCAGCTGGCGGACGAGCTTTTTCCGAAAGAGAGCGGCGTTCCACCAGAAGCCTTTTCCAACGGCTTTAGCCTTTCAGACGAGGAACTCATCGAACGGGCCACGCGCGCGCGAAATGGTGACCGCTTCCGGCGCTTGTGGGACGGCGATGCCTCCGATTACGACAATGACCATAGCCGCGCCGATCTGGCATTGTGCGGAATTCTTGCGTTTTGGTGCCGGGGCGATGTCGCCCGAATCGACCGCCTCTTCCGTCGCTCCGGCTTGATGCGGGAAAAATGGGACCGACGAACAGGCGAGAGTGCCTATGGGGTTCGCACGATCAGTGCCGCGCTATCGAGGTTAGGCAAGGCCTGAACGATTGCCCTCATTGAGACGCCCGGTTTGCGGAACACTTCCGTATTCCAAAGTGCGACAACCATTCGGGTCGACAATTGCACGGCAGCCCCTTTGATCGTATATACTTAGTCACTGCCAGCTATTCCAGAGAGGTCGAAAGGACTCATTTCGGGTTTCTGGCTGATCTCGATTCACGCGTTCGAACCAGGAATAAAGCGTGCCACCAACTGCTGCCGTGACGCCTCAGATTCCGAAGTGGAGCAAATACGTGATTACAGAATTGGGCGGGCGAGACCCGCTTGGGATGTCACGAGTGTCGTTCATGATCACCGACTATCTAGTGCAGGGAATCATCACGACCACCAGCCGCGCGCGCTATTACTCGTTCTATACTTGGGCTCTTTGGCACATAGAGAGAACCGAGGCCCCGACTCGATATGCCGAGTTCACAACGGCCTTCCGGAGACGTGAGGCATTCTTCGCGCTCGCAACGTTGAGGCATAATGCCGATTCGGGCAGCGTCGTCGGCGCAGACGCAATTCGGCCGAAGCTCGCGAAATTCAGCGATACAGGGGAAGTTGATACAAACATCCCCGTCCTCCCTTCGAACGGGATGGGGGGCTATGGTCAGTACTACGGTGGGTCGCTGTATGCTCTGGGCCTGACACACCGAATGGAGGACGGAATCGACCGCGCGGCCCCCGCACGAGGGGAGGCCCTCGCCAACGCCTTCGAATATAGTGTGGCTCAGACGTCGTACCACAAACAGGCCTACTACCGGGAAAAACTCATTCCGCTTCGTGTCCTCGAAAAATCCGCACATTCTTTTTCGCTCGATTCTCTGGACCAGGAAAGGGCCGTTCAAGAGCGTGAGTTGCTTCTGAATCTGTTCTTCTCGTGGGACCGCACGGAACCGAGGGACACAGACATCCTGCGGCGGCATACGCTCGGGTTGATCTTGCACACTGTTTTCGAGTACGGCAAAGCCGGTTTCAAACCGAAGGAATGGGATGACTACCTCGTGTACCCGACTTATTACTACGGCGTGCTCTGGCGCGATGACAACTCGCCCGTGCCTTACCAACCGCCTGCACTGCTAGCGCCGTGCTACGGCTTTTGGCAACAGTTCTGCGCACACGAGTACCTCACCCAGGCACTTGAAAATCTGCTGTCCTGCATCCTTGAAGCACTGAACTTGCAACCGTCCGGCATGAGCCTCGCGGATATCTGTTCGGCTCTGACGGAGCAAGGGTTCGAATCGACGTTGGCCGGGACATTTGGTTCCGGATCAACACCTGCTCAATTGCTCGCCTCTCTTGGCTTAAAGGCCGTTCCCGATGACAAGATGTGCCACCAGGCGCGTGCCACCATTGATGCGACGAGCAATAGAAGCGAGCGGGCGCTCGTAGAGCGTGACGGCAAACCGCCGGAGGTTGCGGCCGTAGGTATTGGGTTGCTTGCTGTCCTGTATGCAAAATGGCGTGGCGCCCGGAACGAATTCGCCAGATACATCGGTATGAAGGCCACATCGAACCTATGGACCGGTGCCGTCCTGCCGGCGTTGGACCAGTGGCTCCAACCTGATCTCGACTGGAGATCGGCCCTACTGTCGTTTTTGGAGCTATTCGTGTTGGATCAGCACGACCGGATCATGTATGAAAAGGGCCGGCTTGAGAGCTGTTGGCTCCATCGCCTGGATGGGAAGGTTCATAAGGATCAGGACTACCGACCGGCTTTTCGGTCTTCGCGACATTGGAACTGCGGCCGTATTCTCAAGGATCTCGGGTTGCTGGAGTTCGCGCTTGATAATGAGATCTCGATCACGGCGGATGGCAGGCGACAGCTGAGCCGCATTCTCAAATCAGATGGCGCGCCAAAGTAAAAGCTCGCGTATTAACGTGCACGAGGCGCTATCGCGACGAACGTATCACAACGCCGTTTTGTGTACATACACGTTTGAACCGCGATTCTTTGAAGATTACTGCTTGGAAAGATTCAACGCACTGAGCGGGAACAACAATATCTCGGTCTGCACCGATCGCACGACGTATCAAAAGGTTGCGCTCGCTCCGGAATCACAACGCCCCAAGCGCGTCAATATTCGTTACCTGTTGAGTCCCATCGAGACTAAGGGGCGATTTCATCCAAAGCTTTATCTATTCACGACCAAGAGCTCGGGTCGGCTGATCGTCGGGAGCTGCAACTTTACTCGGCCGGGGCTCACGTCAAACGCGGAACTGGCTGACCTGTTCGATTTCGAAGCCGAAGAACAAGCGGGCAACCTACCCATCTTCCAAGACGCATTTGCATTCATCGATGCTCTTGCGGAGGGTTGGCCGCTCGAATCGTTCGCCTCCAATGTTCGGGAGCTGTGGCACTCGACGCCGTGGTTGCGACAGACTCCCGCTCCTGAATCCAGGACCGTCCGCCTGCTTCATAACCTTGAGCAACCGCTTTGGAGCCAGATCGTCGCGATCGTGCCACAGCCAATCGAATACGTCCATGTGGTTTCCCGGTTCTTCGACGATACTCCCGTATTGATCGACCGGGTGATGCAGGAGTTCAGGCCGGCGAAACTCTTTCTTTACACACAAAATGGCGTGACCACGATGACGCGGCACTGGTTGGACCATGACTGCGTGAAGTGCAGCCGTGCCGAGATTTTGCTTTGCGCGTATGACGATGAAGGGCACCAACAGCCACTTCATGCTAAAGCCATCATTTTCGAATCGGGCAACACTCGCACTCTCGTGTACGGCAGCGCGAATTTTACGAGCCCGGCTCTACTCTCGCACGGACGCTCCGGCAACATAGAGACCGTCATTGTAGTGCCGGACGTTCCAGAAAAGGCGCTTGACCCTCGACGCTTTTGCGATCCGTGCGGTTCGGCGTACCATCTGCGGTCGCCGGAACAGCTACAATCGGCGCCTCGGGAGCAAGAGGAGCACCCTCCGGTAATGCCGATCCACTTGATAGAAGCGGTCCTTGCAGAGCACACGCTGATGGTTCGCGCATGCCTCCCTGCCCACTTCGATGTTAGCCATCTTGCGGCGAGGCTGCACCTAGAGGGATCACGTGGGCTAGTCCTTCCGATCACACGAATGTCAGAAGAGCGATTTTCGATCAAAGTGCCGGAGCGAGTGACTGTACGGCTGCAGGAGTCGTCCACACTCGTGAGTCTGGAGAGCTTCGACCAACACCACCAGCTCAGCAACTTGGTCTTCGTGACCAATCTGCTGGACATCAAAACTCAGAACAGCGTGCGACGCGAGCGGCACATCCGTGAGGCGACGGAGAGTGCTGGCCAGTTCTTTTCTGTACTCAATGATCTGTTGCGTGCCGCGGACAATACCGCACTATTGACGTTCCTCAATTTTTGCGACATCCCTCTGGTGAATGCGCCGCGACCACCCGCGCTCAGAAACCGTCCCGTATGGCAAGGTCAGGACGGAATGCGTCACCTTGGGGAGCGGAATCTGCAAATGTGCAAGACGTTGCACGAAGCGACTCTCAATTTTTTCGAGCGGCATCTACGCAAACTGAAGCGCCACACGGAATCGTTATCGCTCGACAGTATCGCGAACTTTCTGCAGATCTTTCTATCGATGGGCAGCTTGCTTCGTATGCAGATCGAACGACTGGTGATCGCGTTGGAGGCCCGCCCGACGGATGTCCCCGCTCAGAAATGGTGGGAATGCCGAGAACTGTGGGATGTGTACTTCCTTAAATTCCGGGAACTGATGGAGTGTCTGTGGGATGAGTACCTGCGGCCGCTCAGCGCGGACTGCTCCCGCCATGATCTGTCCCAGGAGTTTGGTCAGGATTTGGACGCGATACACGAACTATGCGACGGGATGGTGCAGTATCGCGCGCGTATTGAAACAGTTCGAAGAGACAAATGCGTTCGACGCAACTTCGACGGTCGGAAGATCCCGTTCGGGTATTTTCAATCCATCTTGGAGCCGACAAGCTGGCGGCGCTACACTGAAGCCATTCAGCAACGACAAAGCCAGATCGATGGCGCGGTGCTCGGGCAATCGAAACACGTGCTTCCGGCAGTTAATAGGGATTTGCTTCGGCCAACCATCTGATACCGGGAAACGAGTCAACCCCAGTGGCTGATGCTGAATCCATGCTTCCACGAAAAACGCACGCCACAAACTGTCGTGAGTCTCAGAACTTACGCGTGAAAACTCCTTCAGAACAATGACCTTTTTCGCCGGTGCAGGCTATATTAGCTCGTGGCGCCATCCCCTGCCGAGGACGACAGCAATCGTCATCCCATGTCTCGGCATCTCACCACGATTGCAACTCGATTCCAGCACACCACTCATAACTGAACGCTTTTCAAAATAATTTCTTCGTTTCGTTGCAGAACCTTGTGCGCGACGGTGCCTACATCCCTTGCAGCAGCTTTGCATTACCCTCTTGATACCACGCAATAAACCACTTATCTTCGAATTTCAAACAGCATTTGCTGCTTGAAATCTCGAAGGAGGATTTGCTTTTGAAATTCGCACCCGGCGATTTATTCACAGACGCAAACAGTGCGTCCGAACCCACCCACATTCGAAATGGCGCTGTTTGCGCCCGGCAAAAAGGGCGGATTAAGACTCCGCTCTTCGCATTCCTCAAATCTGTCGCTCCATTCACGGCGTTCCTCACGGCGGTCAGCGTTGCTCACGCAGCGCCGACCATCGACATGAGCGGCGTTACCTCTGTCATGCAGACTGTCCAGACAGCTTGCCTGCTGATCGGAGCGATGATTGTTCTGGTTTCATTGGTGTTTTCCGTTTTCTCGTTTGCAGGCGGAAACATCATGCGCGGTGTCAGCGGTGTGGCCGGCGTTTTGTTCGGCGCCTTGGTAATCGGCATGGGTCCTGAATGGATCTCGTCACTTACCGGCCAGGCAGTCGGATAGAAAGGGACCACCTCATGACAAAGCGAAGAGGAACGCTGTTCGAGATCAACCCGGCTTTGAATAAGCCAACGACCAAGTTCGGTGTAGATTACCGGCTTCTTGGAATGTGCATGTTTGTATCCGTCACGGCGTTTCTCTTCGCTTCTAAAGTTCTTGCTTGTTTTTTGCTGCCCATCCTGATCTTTTGCGGAAACTTGCTCACACGAAAGGAGCCGAAAATGTTCCGGCTGTGGATACTCAGTTTTCGGCAAGCGGGTTATTACGATCCGGGGAAGCGCTGAAATTTATGGCCAATCCAAAGTGGTTTGAAAAAGCAAAACCGGCGTGCAGCGTGGTTCCCATCCGGCGCTTCGTCAACGAGCACGTTTTTGCCCTGAAAAGCGGCGGGTATGGCTGCATGTTCGCCATCAATGGCATCGATGATGAAGGCCTCGCGAGCGACGTGGTCGCGAATGCGCTCGGGCGTGTCGAGGGGGCGTTCAAAGGCTTACCTGAAAACGGCCGGGTCTATCAGTACGTGCGAATTCGCAAAGGGGCCGATATTCCCCGCCAGGAGGCATACGAGAATTCCTCGGTCGAGAGCGCCGTTACCGACCGAATCGCTTTTCTGGAAGAGAACGCCGGTTTTCGCCGTATCGAACTGTTCTGGGCCGTAACGGTCGAACCGGCACACAAGAATTCATTTGCTTCCAAAGCACTTTCACCCGAACAATACGCCCGTCAAACCGCGCGGTTCATCGCGCAGGTGAAAAGAACGGCGGAGACATTCACGACTCAGTTATCGGACGTATTGGGGGCGCGGCTGCTTGGAAGTGACGAGGTTGCCTCTTTCTTCGCATATTTGCTGAATCTGGAAGCTTGGGCGCTGGAAGTTGCGCCCACCTCACCGGAGCGAGTGGACCAGCAAATTGTCCGGTCTTCCATTGAATGGCAAGACGACTGTCTTCGTGTCGGCAAGCAGCACGTTCAACTCTTCAGTCTGCTGGATAGCCCGGCCGCGTCGCGCGCCAATCTCTTCGGGACGTTACAGAGCATTGACGCCAATGCGGTCCTCTGCTCAACGTGGGTGCCGCGCTCCCGTAAGGAGGTGACAAAGCGGATCGCCCAAATTGAAGGCTTCAGCGGGATTTTTCGGCACAAGGTGCTCGCGCTTGCTGCAAACCTGAAGAATCCAGAAAACCTGGAGAAATCGGTGGGCGCGAAGGCCGCAGAGAAAGGAACGGACCGATTAGCGGATATTTTGAGTTCCATTGAGAACGACGGCCACGAGTTCGGCCTGTATTCGCTCATTGGCCTCATTCACTCCCGCAACCGACGAGAAATTCTCGATGCGATGCCTGCCGTCAGCAAAGCGCTTACCGAGGTCCAAGCGCCATCTACCGAAGAGACGCAAGGCAGCCTTTCGGCGTACTATGCCCTCTTTCCGGGCAATTCGGCTGGCGATTCGGCCAGCAACTTCAACGTGCGGCAATTTTGGCTTCGAGCCGACCACAATGCCCGGCTGGCACTTGTGTTCGCCCCCTCCATTGGAAGCGTGTGTTCGGAGGACCTCGGGTGCGAATATCTCAGCGTTTACGAGACGCGGACGAAGACGCCGTATTTTCTGGACCCGTATGTGGACGGGGCGCGCACGACGTTGATATTGGGAGCACCCCGGTCCGGCAAATCCGTCAACGGCAACCACATCATCCTGAGCGAACAGAAATACGGCGGCTACACGTTCGTGATCGATGTTGGCGGATCGTACGAAGCGACTGTTCGGTTGTTCGGCGGCGCGGTGGAGCGGATCGGGACCAGAGGTCTGCGGATAAACCCTTTCTCTCTGGAGCCGACCGAATCGAATCTTGGCTTTCTGTTTCAGTTTGTTCGCCTGCTTTTGGTCAAGGCAGGCGCCCGGCTAACGCCTGAAGACGAGGCCGCGGTCGAGAAAGCCGTCCGCCGCATGTATCTGGTCAACCCGAGCGTCCGCCGGCTGAAGCACATGCTTTTGCCGCCGCACTTACAGCGTTATTTGACGAAGTGGACCGAGGGTGGCGCGTACGGAACCGTCTTTGATAACGTCGACGACTCGTTGCGGCTGGCGCGTCTTCAGTGTTTCGATTTCCAGGATGTTACGGAAGGCCAGCAGGACCTGATTGAGCCGATGCTCTTTTGGATTCTGCGGCAAATCGATCAGGTGATCTACGATCCGAAGAACCTGGCCGTTCCGAAACATATCCTCTTCGACGAGTTGTGGAAGCAGTTGAAGACGCGGTCCTTGTTGGACAGCGCAATTTCATCGCTGAAAACGGGTGGCAAGCATCTGGCCGGAGTCACCTTGCTGACTCACACGGCACAGGATCTTGGCGAGAATGCCGACATCATCATCAACGCCTGCACGACGCAAATGTTCTTGCCGGATCCCACGTTCAACCGGGATCTCTATGGCCGGCTCTTCCACCTGAATGAACAAGAGTTGGCCAACTTGGCTTCACTCGGGCCGCGCGAGTTCCTGCTGAAGCGCCCGAGCTATTCCAAGGTACTCAAGCTCAATCTCGACCCGAAGAGTTATTGGCTCTTTACGACGCGACCCAAAGATCGCGTCCGACGCGAGCGACTGATTGAAGAGCTCGGATACGACCGGGCTTTTGAGGTTTTGCAACAGGCTGACAGCCAGGAAGGTGCTTATGCGAAGGTTTAGCCACTGTTTGACGTCTGCGATTCCCGCGATGTTTGTGGTTCTGGGGGTCGCCGATCCAATTCCAATAAAGGTGGACAATCCGCGAACGGTGATTGTGGGTGAGCGATCCGTTGTGGATGTCTATCTTGCGCAGTTCCAGGACACACTCATCGTCCTTCCGCCGACAGAAAAGGTTCGGCAGATATTCGTGGGCGATTCTGCTAACTGGGTTCTGACGACGGGCAAGTCCGATGAGCCAACCAGATACATCTCGATCAAGGTGAAGGACCCGATCGTCAAACAAACCACCGTCAATGTGCTTTCCGATCATGACAAGTCGTACACCTTTCGGCTGATACTCTCCGCCGAGCACTGCGATTCGAAGATATTCATCGATCCCGATTCGCAGTTATCGCAGGATCTGGCCAAACCTCCCGTTTTCGTGCCCGCGTCGGAACTCGAGAGCACGAAAAAGCAGGCTGCGGACGCAAAGGTTAAGGCTGCCGAAGCTGTCAGGCGCGAGCAGACAAAAGCAAAGTCCCAGATTGAGTCCTTCCGGGCGAAGTATCCCGGTAGGCTGCGATTCGATTATCGCTGGGATCGAAAGGTCGGAGACAAGCTCGGCGTGATCGAGATTTTCCGGGATGACCGATTTACTTACATCGCGGCGCGGCCGCAGGAGGCACCAACCCTGTACGAGGTCAAGGACGGAAAGCCCAGCCTGATCAATTTCGATTTTGCAAATGGCCTATATACCGTGCCGAAGCGGATCGAACGCGGGTATTTGGCGATTGGCAAGAAGCGCATGGATTTTTGGGAGTCGGGAGAGCGCCCGTAGTCGCTGGTTTCGAGGATCAGATGGCGGAAGAACGCAAAACTCCAGAGCAAACGGGGCACGCACCAGAGGCGGGCGAGCCTAGCGAGACGCCAACGATACCCGCACAGCCGCTTCCCAAAAAGCCAATCAGAACAATTTCGATTGCCGTATACGGGCTCATTGGCTTGGCAGCGCTGGGGCTCATTTCGAACGTTACGAGCCTGCACTCCCATTTTTCAACACCAATACCGAAAAGTCCGTATACAGCCAAGCCCTCCACCGTGATGCCGGATACCGTGAGCAGTTTCCGCCAGCAAGAGCAGGAGCAGATCCGAAAGCTGGAACAAGAAAACGCGGAGGCGCAGCGGGCGGCTCAGAAGGCTGCGGAAGCAGCTGAGGCGGTTGACAATGTTTCGGCGCCCACCATGATGCCGTGCACACCGGGTCTCGCAGGCACACAAGGCACAAGTTCAACGGGCAGTCCAATTACCTGTGGTGCGGATGGACAGTGGCATCCCTCGGCTGAAGCGCATGGAATTCCTCCAATGACTTCGGCACAAAAGCGCGCACTTTATGGCCGCGAAGCCGGCGACGGCGCTCGCGAAGACGCGGCGCAAAAGGCCAAACAGCGACGGCTAGAGGCGCTAAATTCCAGCAGCGTGGCCGTCGATTTCACAAAAGTAGCGGCGCCGGTTGCGGGCCGGCAAGACGACGCCGGTAAATCTCGCACGGTGGCAGCAAGGGAGCAGAAGGGCGGCGGAAAGTACTCACCTGCGGTGAAAGGCCCAGCACATCGGAAGGATTCTACAAAGCCAAAATACCGTTGGGACCGTTATAGCGGAAAGCTCTACCGAATTTTCGAAGGGACGGTATTCGAAACGGTCCTCACCAATCGGATCAACGGCGCGTTCGCAGGCCCGATCGACACCATGCTGACGACAGATATGTGGTCGCACGATCACCAGCAGCTTCTGATCCCGCAAGGCACGCGTTTTCTTGGAACGATCAGCTCGGTCACCGAAATGGGGCA
Organism: Bryobacteraceae bacterium; assembly: GCA_036379475.1. Classification (GTDB taxonomy): domain Bacteria; phylum Acidobacteriota; class Terriglobia; order Bryobacterales; family Bryobacteraceae; genus Bog-105. The sequence goes on from DASVGP010000214.1 coordinate 11,913, forward strand.
GGAAAGGCTTTTCGTAGCGTTCCATCGCTGCATTATGCCGGATGGCTACTCTCTGAATCTCGATAAGTTTCCGGGTCTGAACCAGATTGGCGAGACCGGACTGCGCGACCTTGTGAATCATCACTACTTTCAGATATTCGGAGCTTCGCTGGCCATTGGAGCTGTCGGCGGCGTCGCACAAATCGGGAACGGGTATTCAGGATTCGGCTATAACCCTTCATCTGCCATTCGGAACGGCATTTCGCAGGAGATGGGCCAGGAATCGATGCAGATACTTGACCGGTTTCCTAAATCGCCTTCCGACGTTTATTGTCCGGGAGCGCTCGCGGGTCCGCATATACCTCTCCGGCGATCTTGAAGTGCCCGCATACAGCGCTCATCAGGTGGACCCGACACTTTGACGAAAGGATGACCACATGATTTGTCCCAGTTGCAGTACCCAATGCGATGACAGCTCGACCATCTGCGAGAACTGTGGCCGCCGGATCTCGGGCGGCAGGACGCCGTGGCTGATGCTGGGCTGTCCATTGGCAATTTTGATTTTGGTCGCCGTTGCAGCAGTCATTGCTCTGCTGTTGAAACGGATCGGGTGAGTGAAATGATGAATTTAACCGGAAGAATCTACCGCTTCAGGCCGCCGAAAAAGCTGCTTGCCTTCGGATTTGCGGGGGTCGGGATAATTCTGCTTCTGCCTTCGCCCGCCGCGGCGATTTTCGGATTGGGCGACATCGTTTTCGATCCAACATCCTACGCCACGCTGGGGAGGATCTGGTCGTCCGACGCAAGCACCCTCACGAAGGTGACCGAGGAAGTCGCCCAACTCGGGAGGATCTATGCGAACGGCGTTCAGGCATACACCGAGGCCGTCGCAATGGCGAAAAGCTTCAATCGCGCCAACCGGAGCAATTGGCTGACGGTCGGAATAACTTCTGTTGCCGATGCCACCGGCAATAGATACGGGGAAACCGCGAATTGGGCGGCGCTTGTGAACGGCAATGCGGCCCTCGCGTCGCAAGCCTGGAAAAACGCTACCTTGCCGATAGGCGATGATGGATCTTTTCTATCGCACGAAACACTGGGGGCGAGTGCGAACCTGAGCAATTTGGCGAGCGTCGAAGCGCTGGATGGCTCTTCGACAAAATGTCTTTCCGAAATCGCGGAGTATCGCTCCGCAGCTCAAAGCAATACGCTGGCCATCAATCAGCTTCAGTCAGCCGACAATGACGATGGCGAGAGCACAAATTCGGGAATCGAGCAACTCAACCTTGTGAATGCGGCCCAGGCGGCAGCCCTTCACGAACAGCAGAGTCAGGGTGCGCTTCACGCCTGTCTCGTAGAACAGCAAATCCTTGCGAACACTTGGCAACGGAATGCCGCGACCGAAACCATGAATACCTACGGTGCGGCAGCCGCGTCGCGGCAGACGAACGCTACCGAGTACGGCAACATTCAGGACACGTACTACGGATACGTGCCGCAGTAGGGGGAACCATGCTCAAAAGGATTGCTCTGCTTTTATTTCTGATCGGCGCCGCGACGCCCGCTGTTACCTATGCCGCCCTTCCATCCACAGGGACAAATTGGCTCCAGCAGGTCACGACTCAGGTGGACGCGCTCACGACCACTCACGGCGATGCCCTCGTAAACATGGGCGTCACAGAGTTGAATTTCATTGCATTGATGAGCTTGATCGCGATGGTTGTCCGGTGGAATCTCGCTCATATGGTGATCGGCCATCGGCCGGTGAATTTCACCATTGGAGACCTGTTCATCTTCTTTTTCAAGCTCTTCGCGTGCTCTTTAATGCTGCACTACTACTTCAATCCATTTCCGGGGACTTCGATCAGCCTGCATAACTTGTTTGCGAGCATTGCTCAAGTAATTGCGTCGACCTTGGACCAGGGAGTGATGAACGATTTTCTTACGCGTGTGCGCGATGTCGGCGACAGCAGCCAGCGACCCGTGGGCCTGGATGTCATCGGGGTGATTATTTATTTCGGCGTTATGTTCTGCATGGCCTTGATCGATTTGGCCATGTTCGCTGTAGATGCATTCGGCTGGGTCGCCTATGCCATGTTTTCGCTATTCGGACCGCTGGCAATCCCGCTCTACATGACAAAGAATTTCTCATCGAAGTTTTGGGCATGGCTCGACGGCCTGATTGTTTTCTCCTTTTATCGGGCCGTATCCGCCGGGTTCTCTTTCATCTGGCTGAACGTGCTTGTCGGGTTTTTCGATAACACCGTTGCTGGGAATTACAGCCTTGGACATTGGATGGCGATCTTCGGAACGCTGATCATGCTCACGGGCGCCTTTTTCTGGGCAATGTTCAAAATCCCGATGATTACCAGCATGCTTTTCGGCGGGATTGGATCGGCGGCGCAGGGCTTTACGTCCGCGATTTCGGGAACGATTACGGCTGCTGCGGAAGCAGTGCTGCTGGCTTGAGGAGGGTTTGATATGAGACGCAAAATCGCAGACGCGGACGTTGTTGCCACCGAGATATACACGTCGCACTACACCGAGCGGCGGATCATGCGCGCGGCCATCTACGCGCTGGCGGCCGTTGTCGTTGTCCAAGCTTTCGGGCTATTGCACCTTGCCGACCGCCACATTGTCTACCGGTATATCCGCATTAATGAAATGGGCCAGGCTACCCCAATCTCTTATAACGACCTCGACTATTCGCCCCGCGAAGGCGAAATCAGGACGTTCCTGACGCAATGGGCTATGGATCGATATGCCCGGCTGCGCGATACCGTGGCGAAAACATATCCGAGGAATTTCTACTTCCTCAGCGACGATCTTGCTAACCGGCTTATGGCGGAGGACGTGAAGAAGCACACCATCGCAAAGATCATTGCCGGCCAAATCGACGAGAACGATCTCACTGTGAATAATGTCGTCTTTACCTCACTGGGCAAGCAGCGGATTGGAAAGGCTCCGGTTTATTCCGGCACCGCCATTATTGACTGCTTCAAAACGTTTTCGGCGCCTGCGCCACGCAAGGAACACTGGCAAGTATCGGTTACTTTCTATTTGAATCCGGATGAGGTTGCGAAGCGCTCGGTCAATTTCCCGCAGTTCGCCACCTTCAACCCGCTGGGCCTGGTGATCACCGATCTGCATGAGGCGCGAGCGGCTGAGTAGAGGTCTATGGCTATGAGTTTCGAACTCATTCTTCCTTTCTTTCCGGCATCCATTCAGGAGTTGATATTGGATGAAAGCATTTCGGATTTGTGCATCAATGGCGATCGCGGCGTGTTCATTGAGCGCAATGGCGCCATGCAGTCGGTTCCCGAATTGACGATGGATCGCGACAGCCTGAGCGCCGCAATCGAGCAAATCGCTCGGGCTTTGGGCCGTGATATTTCAGAGCAAGATCCGCTCCAGGATCTGCGGCTTCCGAATGGGTCTCGCGTAGCCGCTGTTTATCAGCCGTGCAGTCCAACCGGCGCAACGGTGACCATTCGCAAATTCAACCGTTGGTTTACGACCGAGGAACTGGTGCAAATGGGCACCTTGCCTGTGTCCGTGCGAGACACCGTTACCAACGCAATTCTCAACCGGCGCAACGTGCTGATCAGCGGCGGGACTGGCTCTGGGAAATCGACGCTGCTGAGCGCATTTGTTGCACACGTACCCGCGACAGATCGCCTAATTGTGATCGAAAAGCCTATGGAATTGAAGATCGAGCACGCGAACGCCGTGCGTTGGGAGGCAATTGACGAACTGCCTGGGCGGCCCGCAGTGACCGTCGCCCGATTGGTTGCAGCCGCGCTACGCCACCGGCCGGACCGAATCATCGTCGGAGAAGTCCGGGACCATTCGGCGTACGACATGTTGCAGGCGATGAATACAGGTCACAGCGGCTCGATGACGACGATACACGCCGATTCCGCTTTGCTGGCTCTAAATCGAACGGCGGACCTGGCGCTGTCGGCGCATTCCAATCTCGATCACGAATTCGTCCGTTCGCAGACAGCTGACGCTCTGCACTATGTCTTGCAGATAAGCCGCCATCGCGATGGTAGGCGGCGCGTAACGGAACTCGTAAAGGTGCGTAAATACGACACGGCACGCCATTGTTTTGAAATCGAGCGGCTTTACGCCTATGGAGACGTGGACGCCGAAAAATTGACCATGAAAGGAGACTGCTTTGCCCAAACTTGCAGCGGAAGATAAAACCCCAATTGGAACCTACTCGATCAGGTTGCGGACGGACATCTACGCCCAGATCGTCGGATACGGTTCCTATCTCAACGAGGAGAACCCGTCCGCCATCGGACACGTAATTACCGAGGCATTTAACGCCGCAGTGAAGGGCGATTCGGACTGGAAAGCGTTCTGGGAAAAGAACGCTCAGAAGTTCCAGACGGCTGCGGCTGATGCAGCGCCGGCAAAGCGTGGCCGCAAACCAAAATCCCAGTCGCGCGCCGCGTGAATCCAAAGTTTTTCATATTTGGCACCCAGCCAGGAAAGGAGGTGAAGAATTATGCCTATTTATCAATACGACAGCACGACCCAGGCCGATGGAAATGCAAATGACCAATCGGCGCGAGTTGCGACGGAGCAACAGAATGCAAATTCCATTCAGCAACAGGTGCAGTCGGCCCAGCAGGTGTCTGCTCCAGATCCGGCGGTGCAGATGCAGCGCGATGCACAGGACCAGCAGGTTCGGGAGCAGCAAAGCGCCGGAATGTCAATGAGTGTTTGGTAACAGCTAGTAGCGCGGGGCAGAACGCGGCCGGTTCTGTTCCGCGGCAAATGGCAAAATCCCGTTTGAATTGGCAGCGTATTGGATTTACGGAATCAGTAAGGGAGTTATGGCAAATCTCAGCAATTCAACAACATCAGAGCCAGTGCAGGCATCCGGAGTTTCCGGTGTTTTCGCAAGGGGCATTCCGGTAACGGGTGGAGTTGTCGGCTATGCCGACATCATTTTCTATGACAGCCCACCCCTTACAGGGTGGGCTTCGGGCGCGCTCCTTTGGGTTGTTAGAGTTCCGTCCTCCCGGGTCACATCGGTGACCCCGGCCCAAAGTGGCGTTTTCTAGTGGATTGCGCGCATGGCAAAGCAAAGGAATCCGCGCTCGCTGACCGCTTGCGCGAACGTCAAAGTGACCGCCGACGAACTGCGGGCGATCCGCGCCAAGGCCACCGCCGAGGGTTTGACCGTCAGCGAATGGGGCCGCCTTAAGCTTCTCGGTGCGCTTCACGTTGATCCTGTGGTTCGCACCATGATGGCGGAATTCCTGGCGATGCGCCGGATCGTTTTGGCGCTGTACACCGAGCTCCGCCGCGGCGGTCAGGATCTGTCCCCAGCGGCCATTGACCATCTCGTTTCAGACACGGAGTACCGGAAGTATGCAATGGCGGATCGGCGCATCCGGGAGACGCTGAACATCCCGCAAGAACTCGACCCACGATTCGCGCACGAGCAGAAAGGAAAGCTGGAACACGCATGAACGGCATGTATTCGAAACCCGCCTGGCCACGGCGACCGCCGCCCTGGTCCACGACCGCCATCCTCTTTTCGCTGCTGCTCGGTCTTCTCTATTGCTGGGCCACAGTAAAGCTGCTGCCGGGCAACGAAGGCCGCCTGTTCCCGATTTACATCAAGAGTAATCCGGTGTAGAATCCGAGACGCTTCAAAAGCATTTGCTTCGCTCCGCATCGGATCAGCAGGGGGCCAGACCAAGGCTCTATTTCGTAGATGAGTCCAGCCTGACTTCGACAGTGCAGATGCACAAATTTCTCGCCGGATTGGGGAACCGAGATCGGGTCATCCTCGTCGGCGACATCCGACAGCATCAGTCGGTAGAGGCCGGGCGGATCTTTGAGGAGCTGCAGAAAGCGGGAATGAAGACGGCGCAGTTGAATAAAGTCGTCAGGCAGAAAGATGAGGAACTAAGGAGGGCCGTCGTTCTAATGGCGAACGGCAGTGTTGACGAGGGAGTCGAGGCGCTCCACCGTCAGGGGCGTGTTCATGAAGTCATGCATCGAGCCGAGCGCTTCACTGCGATAGCCAGAACCTACGTTGAGAGTTCGGGCAACACGCTGGTTGTTTCCCCCGATAACAAGAGCCGCCAGGAGATCAATTCCGCCATCCGAGACGAGCTGAAGCGTCAGGGCAAACTCAGGAATGAGCAAGTGTTCCAGGTCCTGGTCCGCAAGGATATTCATTCAGAAGATCGCCGATATGCTCATTCCTATCGGCCCGGCGACGCGGTCCGCTTTCATACGAACCTTCCCAGCTTGAACATCAAATCTGGACAGGTGGGTACTGTCATAGAGGTAAAGCCGGACGAAAATATTTTGTCCGTGAAGCTCGGAGACGACGCCAGCCAGCGGTTTCTGACTTTCAATCCTGCGCGCCGCTCGAACCTGAGTGTCTTCGAATCCCAAGCGCGCCCATTTGCGATTGGCGACCGTATCCAATTCACGACGCCTTGGAAGGAAAAGGGCGTTGCATCTCGCGAAACCGCACGGATCGAGCAGGTCGAAAAGAATGGCAATCTCGCGGTACGGCTCGAAAACGGCCGCCGACTCGCATGGAACCTTAAAGAATACAGGTATCTCGATCACGCATACGCGATGACGAGCCATTCCTCGCAGGGCATGACAGTCGATCGCGTCCTAATTCACGTGGACACAACCGATTCGCGGGTTCGCGGACTCGTCGACAAAACGCTTTCATATGTCGCTATATCTCGCGCGCGCTATGACGCACAAGTCTTCACAGACGATGCCAGCCGGCTCGGCCGTGCGCTGTCCCGCGAAAACGTGAAGGAGACTGCCCTCAATGAGGCACAGATTCGAAAGTATAGGTCGGAGTACGCGATTGCCTAAATATCCGGTCACCAGTGACGTGTCGATCCTCCTCAGCATCGGCCGGCCGTCCTGCGGCGAGCGATTTCGACCAGCGGGCAACCACGGCAACGCTGCTGCTCAACGGAAAGGAACTCATCGAAAGCGTGCAGGATCTCCTTGATCACAAGCACATCACCACGACACAGATCTTACGACAAGCGCAGTCGCACGGTACGCGATTCGGCATCCCACAAAGTCCCGATCTGAGCGTGACGCAAGGCCGGGTTATTATAGGTTTATCAAACATTTCTGAGGAACTTTGTGCGTATGGAAGCTGAGCAGGCCCTCGCCGAGATAAAGCGGTACGAAGCCGAATTCGCGGCCATTCTGTCCCGGTTCAAGAGAGGCCGGGATGGGATATGGATAGGAGAAGGCGACGATCCGAAGCTCCGGCAATACGTCCGCGAAATCATTGACCTATTCCACGAGCTATTTGGCAAGAACAATTACTCGCAACAAATTTCTGATGAATTCAACAATGGAATCACGAATTATACCGGCTCGCCATCATACAAAAGCGTCGAAAACATCGTGTCCGTAGTCCGTGCCGTCCTTACCCGCCTTAATCGTAATCCTGGCTTATTGCTCCACAAGGTTAATTCGCCGGACACGGCCAATACAGGCCCGATCAACGAAGTGCTTGAGCTTTGCCATCGTTTTCATGAAGTGGCGCGCCAACTTACACATCGCCGCGAGAAGAGACCTACGCTGGAGATCAACGATGAGTATGACGCTCAGGACCTTCTTCATGCGCTTTTGCGCATTCGTTTCGATGACATTCGCGCAGAGGAATGGACGCCATCATATGGCGGAGGGTCGTCGCGCATGGATTTTCTTCTCAAGGAACATTCAGTCGTCGTCGAAGCGAAAATGAGCCGGAAGGGTTTGGGTGCAAAGGAAGTCTCTGACCAGTTGATTATCGATGTTTCCCGGTATCGAGAGCACGCTAACTGCAAGATACTCGTGTGTTTTGTCTATGACCCCCCTGGGCTCATTAAAAATGCGCGGGGCGTTGAGCGCGATCTGGAGAGATTGTCCGGAAACGGTTTAGAAGTGAGATGCCTGATCAGGCCCTGAGGCACTAGGCGGTACACCGGATTATCAGCCGGCTACCGCGCGCCAAATGACTCTCAGCTGGGCGGGAGAAAATGGTTCACGCAATGCCCGAAGATTACAGCGACTATTTCGGACAGCTTCTAAAACGGAAGGAAGAAGCTGTGAGCGTCCGATTCCGCGAGGTTGAGAGCGAAGGTTGGCGACCGTGCGCGAACGACTGTCACAACAATGTGGATGAGTGGACTGTCCGCCACCCAAAGAGCCGCGCTGTCCGGGGATGGTTGTTCCGGCAGCCCGACGAAACGGGGCGATACACTTTCATGGCGCACTCCGTCACAGAGGAAAATGGGCGGCTGGTGGACATTACCCCAATTGACGAAAACACGCCGCGCGAGGCACTATGGTTCCTACGGCATTCGGGAAACGAAGTGGAATTCCAAGCGATGAAGACCGCCTGCTCACGGGTCGTTTACCCGCCAATTACAATGGACGAGTGGCGGGCATGGCAAACGGTGCCCATTGACGAACCGCCTGATTTGTAAATGCTGCCGCAGCGCTTGGTTCCACGAGCAGTGAGGATTTGATCTCGCCTCTCAGTATCTCGTACACCTCGAGGGAACAACCAAACCTGCCTCGAAGCGCTCTCATGTTGGCCTAAGCCAGTAAGGTTCGAAAGTTCTTCAATATCGTGGCCTGGATATCCGGCGCGGGCAGCTGCCATAGATTTGCCAGATGATCGACAGTCTTCTTAACCGCGCGAGGAGTGGCTGGCGCTGTCGCGTCTTTTACGAATGGTCCATCGGTTTCGGTCAAGATCCTGTCCCTCGGGATGCGCGCCACCAGTGCTCTACTCTTAGCTGACTGTATCATCGCTCCGTTCACAGAGAAGAAGTAGCCCTCCGCGACTGCGCAATCCAGTTCTTTCTGCGTGCCGGTAAACCAGTGCAGAATACAGCGAGCGCGGATGCCCTTCAACACCTTGAGTACGTCGGAAACCGCTCTCCGGGAGTGCAGTGTGAGCACCTTGTCGCCGTATTCGCTTGCGCAGCCCACGATCGTCTCCAGTATCCGGCGCTGCCGGACCCGGATTTCGTGATCCTGCGTAATGTAGTCAAGCCCCACCTCGCCGATATAGCGGGTGTCGCGAAGGTGAACGCGGAACAGATCGAGCTCCTGTCCATGGCTTGCGACGAGTTCCGGATGAAGGCCGATTGCCGGGCGGAGAAATTTGGAGCCGGCGCATAGCCTTGCCGTGTGTGCGAAAACCGAGGGCGCATTGGTGACTGCGATCGTATAAATCCGCTCCCTTTCAGCGTCGCGCGCAATTCCTGCCGGGTCCGGATAGAGATCGATATGGCAGTGCGCATCAATGAGCGCGAAGCTGGGGCTTTGCTGGGTCACACGCAACTCTTCAAGAAGAGGTCGACTTCTTCCAGGCCGCGTTTGAAGACCGCAGCCAGATCATCTATCTCTCCCGCATTCATGGGTCCCACGCTCAATATCTCGGAAGTGATCTCAAGCGACGTCATCTGGCGCACGCGCGTGATTGCCATCAGGAAAGCGCGTTTATCAGCCCCAGCGGCTGTTTTCGCCTCTATTGAGCAGTCGCGCACATCTAAATGACAAGGCTCGCAATCAAGTCCGACAGCATGTAATGCCGCGCGGCGAATGATGCAGGGAACGCAGTAGCCACAGTGCTGACCGACGGGACGGCCGTGAAAGCGCCCTGCTTGCGGACTGGAGCAGGAAATCGTGTTGTGAACCGCCGCCTTCAGTATTTCCTGGTCCTTGCAGTCCCGTAACATCTCCCCTTTGGTGACGAAACGGTAGGGAGCTTTCAGGATCACATTGATGCCGAGCGCTGCCAACACACGGCGGAACAAATCCAGCGTATAGGGATGAGTCGTGCGCGTGCTATGCGTGCCCGCCCTGGCGAACGTCAGTGGGATGTTCAATGAGATGAATCCGTTTTCCGGCACATAGAGCGGCGCTCCGGGAGCAAGCGCGGTGGCCACGGCCGTTCCCAGCGAGAGAAACAGGAAGGACCGCGCGCGCATGGTGGATTCCACTTCTTGATCCTTATGTGTCTTGGGCGGCAGGACATAGAACCAGAATGGCAACATCTGCGGATCGTATTTCGCTTTCAGGGCTTCGAATACCGAGGTCTGGTCGCGCTTAGTCCCGTAATGGCCGACCAGAACGACATGCGCCCCGGTCGCCAGCAGATCCAATGCGCCGACAAAAGAATCGAGCCCACCGGAAAACAGGCACACCGCCTGTGGTGGTGGGACCGGGGCCTCGCCCGGCGTCATAGGCGTGTTCGGCACCTTCGGCCGAAACAGAACCGTCCAGTGATCGCCCGTCAGAAACGAAAGCAATTCCGAAAGGACAGGCGACGCTTCGTTCCACATCCCGGGCTGGCTTACCGGAACGTGCAACGTGATCTCTCGCGCCCATCCGTCCTCGCTGTAGCCGCGCCATATCCGAAGGTCCGCAGTATAGACGATGACGGCGAGATGAACCAAGTCCATCGCAGTTTCCGATGGAATCAGCCCCTTCTCAAGGACCTGGGAAAGCAGTTGCTGTGTGATGCTGTATCGACTTCCCGGCTTATCGATGCTTGCGACGAAGCGCGGCTCCTCGGTGGCTAAATCGGGGAGGTACTCATCCGGCCCGATCTGCGCGATGACGTGCCAGGGCATCAGGCGCCACCTCCGAGGAGCCGGTACGCAGCCTCATAGATTCCCTTCACAAAGCTACTGCACTCCGCGCCTTTCCAACCCAGCGCAACGGCCTGGCGACCGTCGAGGCGCAGTTTAACTAGACCCTTGACATAAGCTTTGACATCTCGCTCCAGCCGCACGGCCTCCGCCTCCGTAACGGCGTGCTCTTCAATTTTCACGCTGAGATCGAAGAGCCAGCGTTGATACACGTAGGCCGCCACCGAGAGTTCGACCGTTTCCGCTACATCGCTGGCGGTCATAGCATTGAGGGCCTCGACCCCGCCTTGCTGTACGCCATACTTCTCGAAGAGTTCCCGAAGCGTCTCCGTGGCGGCGCGGCGCGCGATCGCGGCATCGTCGGTCGTGCCGGCCGGAGCAATCGCGTCGATGACTGCGGCGAGGACCGACTCCGCGCGCTGACCGATGACGGCATTTAGGCCGAGGGATTGCGCGGCCGCAGCGAAGCCGCCGGCCGCTACGCCGGAAAGAAATGCACCCAGCCCCGTCGTACTGACACGTCCGGCCGCAGATGCCGTGGCAGCCTTCCTTGCGCCGCCCTTCGCGGTCAGATACCGACGCGCTGCGATGCCGAGACGGCGTGTGTCCCCTCCCCCTCTGGCGACGCTGCTCATCGCCCGTCGGGCAAGGAACCACGGCCCACGGACCGGTGGTAGGGCGGGCGACGGCTCACCTGCTGCGGGAATATCACCGTCCCCTTGCTCTGCGGGAGACTCGGTGCCGGCCTGATTGGAATTTACGCCGCCATCTCTTGGCGGAGCTTCCGGTTCAATCGGTAGCGGGGTTGGAGAATCGCCCTGCGCCCATTGCGGCAGCAGAGGCGTCTTATCACTCGGCCCGGTGTTGCTTGCGGAGGTTCCCATGTGTCAATGCACCTTGGGGGGTGGCTCAAGTAACCCCTTCGCGGCCTGCGCCAAAATCGGATTAGCCGTACTCTTCGCCCATGCCGCCAGGATTTCCTGAAAAGCCTTTGAGGCTTCGGGATGCTTTTTGCAGGCATTCTGAATATCGACGGTCGCCCATATCGGCAGCGCTTTCTCCGGCAGGTTCTTAACTGCGGCGATGAGCTGCGGTAGGAGTGCCGGCCGTTCTACCGAGGCCTCTATCATCGACCGCAGCGAGGCATTGTCCGCGCCCAGATCTTCTTCTCTTTTGGCGCGCTCGATCAGTGCTTCGAAGACCGCGTTGGCATCGGCCTCGCCGAGCGCCTTCAATTCCTTTAGACCTGTGATGCGCAAGGCCTCACTGGAGCTCTTGATCTTGTCGAGCGCGCGCCGCGCGGCCATGCTGAGCCGTTGCCCCGCCGTGCCGAGCAGGCCAAGATTGTCACGCGAGAAGAAGAAATACGGGCGGAGGTCCTCCCCCGCCAAGGACGGTTCGACCGAAAGCCACTCCCGAATCCACGGATCGGAAGTCCATAGCGTGAATTCTGCGCTTAGCTCCACCGGCTCGGGTTTTTTCAACTTCTTGACTGGCGGCTTCCGCTGGGTCTCAAGAGCCGGAATCGGCTGATGCTCTTCCACCTCCTCCAGAGGCGCTTTCATCTGCTGTACCGCTTTTTCCATCAGCCCCAGTTCCGCAGGCATTCCATCCTGAGCAAACTGAAGCTCGGCGAGCCGGCCGAACGACTCGGTTCGGAAGTATTCTAGAAGCATCAACTTCGCCAGAATTCTTTGTTGCAGCTTGATCTTCCTGAACTGGGCCATTTCCAGACGCAACAAAAGCGTGTTGAGGAACCGTTTGCATTGCCTTGGATTGCCGTTCATGATCGTGCCAAGCAGCGGGGCAATCCGCTCCACCATGTTGAGATCGGCTTCCAAATCGGAGGGGCATGGATTCAGAACCTCGCGAGCCACGGAAACGTTGAATGAAGCGGTTGTAAGCGACTCTATTCCCGCTTCCTTCGCGGCCGCGCGTATCGATTCCTTCTGTTCTGGCTTGAGGCTTGCGCAGCCGGTGACGAAAAGAAGGCCCATATAGCTCTCCACTTCCGCGCGTCCGAGGGGCGGAATGCGGATCGGAAACTGGATCAGCTTTTCGAGGTAATCACGTCCCACTTCGCGGCGGTCGCCCGGTAGTTCGGGAAATCGGCGACGAACCGCATACCGCACCAGCTCCTCATCGGCGCCGATGATAAAGGCAGTGTTCGACACGAAAAGAAAGAGCTTGATGGCCTCCAGCGTCGGGATGATTGTATCGGGAGCGCATCGGTCGAGGTCATCGATGATGATGACTAGGCGCGTGATGCTTGACTCCGTCAGCATCTTCTCGAAATCCTTACGAAAATTCTGGATCTGCCGTCGGGTTTCAGCTTCTTCAGCGCTGTCTTTCTTATCTGCCTGTTCTTCCTTCTTCAGATAATCCCCGGGCTTGATCTCCTTCTTTTCATACACTTCCTTCGCAACGCTCCCAATGTCCGCGCTACCGCTGATCAGCAGCATCGGTGTCAGATGGGCGTCGTGGGTGAATAGTGCGCCGGCGAATTTGCCTATCCCGATAGCGGCCCTCATCCAGTCCACACGGCGCATCAGGCTTTTCCAGAGCCTCTTGCCTTCGTCGGTCGCTTTGTGCACGAAGGTCTCGTGCTCCTGGAGCTCTTCGAGAATCGTGCCCATGAGCGCGGTCTTGGCGCCCTCATAGCCTTCGAATAACCACCCATTGAAGGAGAGGACCACGACACCCGCATCTTTCTCTTCCTTCGCGGTGAGCCGGGTTTTCACCATTTCGATAAGGCTCGATTTCCCACCGCCCCAATCGCCGAACACGCCGATGGTGGCCGGAAGAAGCGCCTCGTTTTTGACGATCGAGACCACACCGTCCGACAGATATTGAAACCCAAGAAGATCTTCTTTTGCTTCGTTATCCGACCACATGTGGAAATCCTATTGCCTATTCGGTAGAAATTGTCTCCATGTATGTCATCGCGCGGATGTCACCGTGATCGATACTCCCGGATGCGTGTGTGCTCGATGAGTAAATGCATTGTTGTCAGTGTGAATACTTTCCCATCGGTCGCTTGGAGCAACCGGCGCATATCTTCCCGTCGAACTTTGAACCCCCTGCCAGCTATGCAGGCAATGACGTCGTACTGGTGTCGGTCCTGGTCGCGCAACGTTCGGAGGTGCTGCACGCGCGTCACTTTGTCGCGTGCCGTGCCGTCATCCTCCGTCAGTTTGGCTTCGATAAGCGCCGCAGGATTGAATTCGTCCGGGATGATGAAATCCGGGGCCTGATCAAAGCCGGTGATCCGCTCTGCCCGTTTCGTCTCGCGAAAACTTACCTTGGCTTCGGTCAACACGTCCTTCACGGCCGCTTCAACCACCTCGCCTACCAGTTCGCTCACCGAATCGCGATGGGACGCAAAGGGCCGTCCGAGGAAACGCTCATAGAGCAGGACCGGATAGGGTACGCCGAGATCGGCTACCGCTTCGACGCTCTTGATCCCTTCTTTGGTGTCGGCTTTGTCCAGCCGATGCAGAAGCGCCGAAAGTGTGGGCTTGGCCCCTTCGAGGAGAATTCGGTCGGTCACTATCGTGCCGAGCGGCCGCGGCGTCAGCGGCATGAGACGCGCATTCCGGTCAATGGAGCGTGCGGCGCCCTGGTCCACCGGCACGCTTGTCGTTTCAGTTGTGATGTAAGCCCATTCCGGCGGCGTGAAACCCAGAATCGTGCGAAAGACGATGAAGGCGATCGGAGCTGCCGCCACGGCGGTTTCGACCGTCATTGCGGTGACGTTCTCAAAGTCGGCGGTCGTGCGTTTAAGCGCCTGATAGCCATGCTCGAACGTCGCATAATCGATAAAGCCTTGCCCGCGCGGCATCTCCAGGAAACTCGATTTGAGCTCGGAGAAGACTTCATCGACCAACGGCTCAAAGGACAGCGAGGGGTCGCTGTAATCCACGTCAAAACGCAATGGCATCGGCCGGCTTCCTTTCCCCTTCTGGCTGAAAGAGTCCGCCGATCATCTCTGCAGGAGGAATCTTCGTCTGATGAAGCAGCTCTGCCGCCTTCTCTACCGTAGTGATCGCGTCCATGGCTTTACAGAAGATGTCGAGCTTTTTCTCGGTCGGGCGGTCCGCATCCCATGAAGCCCGAAGCTGCCAGATGGTCATCCGGGTGAGATGTCCGAAGGCGGTGCAACGGATATCGCCGGCGGAAACTTTCATGCCCGCCCCGCGGAGCGCCGCAACATCCCTGGCTAGGATCTGCGCCAGGCCTTCATCGTTCTGAAACAGCCACTCGCACGGGGTTGTGCCGCGTTCCCGACAGACAAATACCGTATCGACAATGGAGGAACCCGTGCCGTGGATATGGATCGAGCCGCCCATTTCAGCCGGGCATGGCAGGGATGCCGAGCAGGTCAGACCCGCATCCAGGATGGCGACGCCTACGGCTAGATACGCATGCTGCTGGTTGTGGTGATAGGTAAAAACGAGGGGAGCGCCGGGCTTCAAAGCTTTCGCCATGGCCGTGTACACCTTCGCGAGTCCCTCGGTGAAATGCGCCAAGTCGCGTTCAGCCGTCTCATTGCCGGTCAGTTCGTTATCGTGGCGCGTGGTGTCCGCTTCGAGCCCGGGAAACTGTTCACCCATGAGCTTTCTCAGCCAGACGTAACAGAACTGCATGAGCTCGCCATACTGCACCATCCCGAAGTACGGCGGGTCGGTGAAAACGCCATCGAGACTGGAGGGGTGCAAGTCGAGATGGGTGGCCGAAGCGCAGCGCACATCTATCTGCCGCTCACGAGCCTCGGGATGCTCGGGGTTCCTTTCGCCGATCCACTCGCCGTGAATGGGCACCATCGTTTTACGCTTTCCCTCGATCGTGACTTCGAAGGGAGCCGTGCAGTAGCGCTTGGCTTTCGTGTATTTCTCGATGATGTTGATCCAGCCGCCGGAGCCCACGGGCAAGGTATTACCGTTGCGAATGCCGAGCATGTTGGATTCGACCTGCACATAGCTGACAGGGAAACCGTGGATAGAAAAGATGTCGAGCGACTTAAGCGCCATCGTGTCGTAGCGGCAAAGCATGTTCTGGTAGCGCAGAAGATCCGAGAAATTCGTTGCAAGCGCCCGCCGAAGCCGCAGATCCGTCACCTTGGCGATCAGACGCGCGCCGCTTTCGAGGCCGAGGAGCTGACGCGCATTGAACAGTTCCCGGAATTGCGAATAACCCCAGCGACGCAGGCGTGAGGATTCATCGCCTTCTGGGATGAAGTCCTCCGGCACGAAGCGCGCTTTGGTTGCGGCCCAATCGCTTTCCGCCTGCACAAACCGCGCCAGGTCCTGTTTCTCCGGCTTCTTGAAAAGGCGCCCCGGCCGGCCTTTGAGATCCGGGTTGTAATATTCGATGGCGAAGAGCCGATGCGTGGGCGGACCCTCTCCGTGAAACGGGGCCTGGTTGATGTGACCGCAATGAGGACAGGCGCACTTGTTGCGCCGGACCGATCCCTCGGTTGTGAGCCTATGTCCGCACCGGCAGGCACCGGGATGTGCCGGATCGGCGACTTCATTGAGATCGCCGCAGGCCGAACAGATCAGCACATACGAAGTGTGCCGCACATCTTCGGCGAGTACATATCCCGGGAAGAGGTCAAAGCCTTTCCGGCAGGCGACGCATCTCGCGGTTTTGACCCAGAGAAAATATTTGACGTCGGCATCCTTGCGGCCCGTAATAGGACACGACGTTTTGTAGAGCTGTCCAACGGCCGCACCGAGCTGGTCAACCAGATGCTCCGCAGCCCTGGTGTATGCCTTGAGGTCGAGCGAATCGATTTCTTCGCGTACAATCCAGGCTGCCATCGGATTGATATCGGCACCGATGATGTTGCAGCCCGTGCGGTTCGCTTCGAGCAGCGGTGTGCCGCCGCCCATGAATGGATCGGCGACGGTGATGCCTTTGAAATCGTGCGCCTGAAAGTAGCTGTCTTCCACGGGCCTGTTGGCAAACTCCGAAAACAGAAGACCGCGGAAGAGTGTGCCTGGACGCCGCGCGAACCATTTATGGACTGCAATGATGGGGCGGTAATTCTGCTGGATCTGCTTTTCGCGAAGCGCCAGCGAGGCGATGAACTGGACGTTGTACTGTTGTTCGATCATCGGTCCGCTTACCCTTGCTTCACAAACAAGGGCCATTTATCGGCGAGATATTGTTCCGCCGCATCGCGGACAACCCAGGCGAGCGAGACCTTCTTCTGCTTTGCGATTTCCTCAAGAGTCGCATAGAGCTCAGGCGGAAAGCTGATCGTGGCGCGCACCGCTCCTGCCGGCTGCGTTGTCATCTTCGTTCCGCCCCTCTTGTTCGGCACTATGAGGTATCTCTTCACCGTATCTCACCACATTGGTGATACAAATGCAAGTGCCTGATGCGGCACCTAGTCGGCCACGCCGATCCCCCAAACGACGCGCTCTATGACCGCCGGGAGCGAAAGATCAAGCGGAATATCGTGGAGGGAATTTCCGTATGAAAAACGAAAAGTTCCGCAACGCGAGATGGATTTATCGGGATGCGATTGAGACAATTTATTTTCCAGACTATTTTTGAAGGAGGCGCGCCGGATGGCCGCACGTAAACCCGCTCGCGTATTCACTGCGTTCGATTACGATCACGATGAGGGCCTAAGGAATCTGCTCGTGGGGCAGTCAAAGCACTCAGATTCGCCTTTCGAGATGCACAACTGGTCCGTAAAAGAACCTTTTACAGGCGACTGGAAGGCCAAGGTGCGCACACGAATCCGCAGCGTCGATCAGGTCATTGTCCTTTGCGGAGAATATACGCATTTGGCGACGGGCGTGGCAGCAGAACTGACCATTGCCCGCGAGGAAAGCAAACCCTACTTCCTGCTATGGGGGTATTCCGGCAAAACATGCACGAAACCGACGTCTGCCCTGCCGAACGACAAAATCTACAAATGGACATGGGATAACCTTAACGCGCTGATCGGCGGGAGCCGCTGAGGCGATGGCCAGCCCCAGCAGAGTAGATCCCAGGGACCAGCTGATACGGAATGGGGAGGCGGTTTACGGCGAACGCTTCCACGATCACCTCCTTGAACAATACAAACTTTATGTAGATTCGGCGCAGAAAGTAAGCGAAAAACGGATTTCCGCAAGCAACTACCTGCTCACCGTCAGTTCGTCATTGCTTACGCTCTTTGGGATCGTCGTGACGCAGATGACTGGAGCGTGGCTCATAATTATTCCCGTTGCGGGTTTACTGGTTTCCCTGGCATGGTTTTCCATGGTCCGCTCGTATAAGGATCTGAACTCTGCCAAATTCAGGGTGATCCACGAACTGGAGGAGCATTTGCCTGCCGCGCTGTTTGCCTATGAATGGCATCACTGCGAGCACGGCATGGGGAAAGCCTACCGGCCTATTACGCATATAGAACGGTGGATTCCTGGCATTTTCGCGGTTGTCTATCTCGGACTTGCCGTGTTAATCCTGGCCGGGATTGCCCCGAAGAAGGACACGCCGAAGAGTCAGGTCGTCTCCGGAACGTTAGACGTCAACGTGAAGCCGCCGGTCCTCCAGCTACAGCCCCAGCCACAGCAATCGGAGAACCCTGCGCCGAACAGACCCGCGGCGACGCACCGGCGCAAAAATCCGTAACCGGTAAGATTATGGCGCTACTAAACGAATCGCAATTGCGCACGCTGGCGAAGTCCAGGACATCGCGAGCTTACGACTCGGCATCAGATGTTCTCCAGAAGAGCATGAAGGCTTCCGCGGCGCTGTCCGCATTTAATATTTTCTTATCACATAGTTATCTGGATAAGGAGCTGATACTGGGTCTTACGCAATACCTGGAAAAGATGGGCTATACCGTCTATGTGGATTGGCGGCACGATACGCAGCTGAGCCGGGAGAACGTGACGAAGGAAACTGCTGAGGTCGTCCGGAAAAGAATCATTCAGAGCGACTCCTTATTCTTTGCGACAACGAACAACGCCAAAGACTCGCGCTGGATGCCCTGGGAACTGGGCTACATGGACGGCAAGAAGGGCAAATCCGCAATCCTGCCGATTTCTCGGCATGAAGATTCCGGTGATACATATCAAGGACGTGAGTACCTCGGGATTTATCCCTACATCAGCACCGGCAGGAACAGGGAGCAAAAGGAAAGGCTCTGGGTTCACGAAGACGCGCAAACCTACGTGGTGTACGAAGCATGGATCAGCGGCTCACATCCCCGGAAACACGAATGACGTTGTAATGTGGACGTCGCGAGCCTGCGCGATGCGCCGAAGGATATGACCGCACCATCACGATCCCAACGGCAAGAAAATCCATCGAGCACGTAATTCAGCAACTCGCGGTCGAACTCAAGGCCGCATTCTGGATCGTACCGGTAGCGCCGAAGCTGGTGCAGTGGCTCAACCGGCCGCCAAGGACGATGTCCCCCTATGAGGGGGACTCGTCCGCTTGAGGATCTTCAGCTATGGGCGGTTGGCCGTGGATTATTGCCCTTCCGGATAGCGGTTCCAGCGCGCCTGCGCGCTCTTTTTGGCGCGCTCGCGCTTCTCTTCCTCGCTGATCGTCGCCCAATAATTGCGCGACACCTGTCCCATGGTCCGGCGGAACACCTCCGACTGGGCAGGGCTCTTGATATTACGGTTTAAAGGAGAGCTTCGTATCTGTGCTTCCCGCGATAAAGCATCCAGCCCTTTGCTCAGGGCATCATACCGTGACATCTCGCATTGCTTCGCGATCCGGTTCAGCTTCTTATAAAAACATTCCGTTGCTTCCAGCCAAACAGGCCGCCGTGCATCGTCGGGAGCGTGTTCGTAGCCGCGAGATCGTTTACTTCGTGCCTTCATGAGATCGCTCCATCACCCGCAGCAAGCTTTCTGCCCGACCTGCACCGCCGTCGCTCGATTCACTTCTAACCCGGTTCCATCGCTGCTGATCCGCGCGGGACACTCCGGCCAAAGCACGCGAATGGATTCCAACCAGCCGTCGAGCTTTTCTCGAAATCGGCGCGGCCGTGCGTATTCGATTGATCCAATCTGGCTGGCCAGACCGCGTGGCCCAAACAGCGGAATCATCTCTTTACCTTTCGCTAGAAAGCAGCGATATGACAGCCACATGAACAAGTCCAGCACGGCCGGTGCCGCTGCCAGCACCTTCACCGCTTCCAGATCTGCCGGAATCGGGTGCGCAGCAATTTCTCTGTAAAATTCATCGCTGAGCACAATCACATTCTCGAATTGATCGGAAATGGGGTATTGCTGCGGATCGCGGCTGTACCAAATCTGCGCTTCGCGAAAGAAGCTGAAGCGCGAGCGCTGGACCACCTTCGCCGTTCCTCGAAATGTATCGGTGCCGAAGAAGATGGTTGCCCCAAAGATCCGTTCAAAGGCGGCCACCAATCGTCGGTACTCCTTTCCCCCCTTGTGCATCCCAAACGTTTCTAGCATTTCAGCCGCTGTGCGGAACCGAATCGTTTGGCTCTGCTGGCGGACAGCGAGGGTGGCCAAATAAATCGACACAATCCGGTCCTGGCCGAACGGCAGACCGTAATCGGGATGGCCGGTGATTTGTAGAACGAAATCGCCGTTCCGCCGCTCGTACAGCATCTCGCCGGCAGGGGGCTTGCGCACGGGCAGCCCACACAGGACGAATGGCCTCGAACTGAATCCCACGTTCTGCTTTCCCTCCTCGCGCTTCAGGCGCACAACGCAACTACCTTCGGCTTGCCGCAGCTTGTGTTTGGAAACCACCAGCTCCGGCCGCATCCGTTTCAAAGTGGGGCCGGCTGGCTCCAGGCCGCCGCCCCGGCTCGTGTTCTGCCCGAGCACACCCCGGGCGTTCCGGTTTTGCAACGCTCACCTCGCGTCAGCGTCGAACGTCGAACCAAGTTCAAC
>DASVGP010000215.1:0-10235 GCA_036379475.1 Bryobacteraceae bacterium
GTTCATCTGAAACCCATTACGGCGCCGGAGTTCATCATGCGCTACAACGAGTACGATTGCGCGCAGATCAATGCGCAAGCCGCCCCTGGTTACAGCACCGGACAGGCCATGAAGGCGCTCGAAGACGTTTTCCACCAGACCATGCCGTCGCAGATGGGCTACGACTACATGGGCATGTCGTACCAAGAGAATAAAGCGGCCCATGGTCTCTCTCCTACCACCATCTTCGGCCTCGCGGTGATCTTCGTGTTTCTGATCCTCGCCGCCCAATACGAGAGCTGGTCGCTGCCCTTCAGCGTGCTGCTCGGCACGCCGATTGCACTGTTTGGCGGTTATCTGTTTCTCATGTTCCGCCACTTCGACAACGATATCTATGCGCAGATCGGCGTGGTCATGCTGATCGGCCTCGCGGCCAAAAACGCCATCCTGATCGTGGATTACGCCAAACGCGCACATGAGGAACAGGGCCAGAGCACCTATGACGCGGCGCTGACTGCCGGGCGTATCCGGCTGCGCCCGATTTTGATGACCGCTTTCGCGTTCATTGGTGGTTGTATACCGCTGTGGCTGGCCACCGGTTCCGGCTCGCTGGCGCGCCAGATCATCGGAACCACTGTGATCGGGGGAATGCTCGCCGCGGCCCTAATCGAGATCTTCATCATTCCGGTCTCCTTCGATGTTGTCGAAAAGATCTTTGCCCGCCGCCGCCGCAAGCAACCCCAGCCGGAACTGCAACCGGCCACGAGGGAGCACGCTTGAGGCGGGTTGGTCTTGCCGTTGTCTGTCTCGCCGCCGTTCTGCTGACCAGTTGCACGGTGGGCCCGAATTACAGCCGGCCCAAAATAAACGTGCCGTCCTCCTATCGCGGGCAAATGCCGGCGCCACAGGCGAGCGTCGCTTCGCTCGGCAGCGAAAACTGGTGGCAGGTATTTAAGGACCCCGCGCTCCAGCAGTTGATCCGCACCGCCCTGAAGCAGAATTACAACGTGCAAATCGCCGCCAGCCGCGTTCTGGAAGCGCAGCAGGAGATCGTGGTCACGCGCTCCAAAAAATTCCCCAATGTCGATGGTTCAGCGAACTACTCGAGCCAGCGCATTCCCGGTTTGTATACCCGCGGCGTAGTGGCGTTGGAGGGGTCGGTGTCGTGGATCCTCGATTTCTGGGGGCAGTACCGGCGGGCTACGCAAGCCGCCCGAGCCGGGATGCTCGAACAGGAATGGAACCGGCGCGCCGTGATTGCCACGCTGGTCTCCGACGTGGCGGCCAGCTATTTTCAGCTTCGCGCGCTCGATTTGGATTTACAGATTTCAGAGCGCACGCTGGGAGCGCGCCAGCAATCGCTAAAGCTCACGAATACGCTTTACAAGGGCGGCGCCAACACTCTGCTCGATGTTCGCGAAGCCGAACAATTGGTGCAGAGCGCGGCTGCCACCATTCCCGATCTTCAGCGCCAGATTGGACAGCAGGAGAACGCGATTAGTATCCTGCTCGGCGAGAATCCAGGCGCGATCGCGCGCGGCAAAGCGCTGCGCGAGCAGCCGCTGCCCAAAGCGATCCCGGCTGGATTGCCGTCCTCTCTGCTCGAACGCAGGCCCGATATTCGCGCGCAGGAACAATCATTGATCGCCGCGAACGCCGACATCGGCGTGGCTAAAGCGCAGTTGTTCCCCACGATTTCGTTAACCGGCACGGGCGGCGTGGAAAGCCCGGGTCTTACCAGCCTTTTCACCACCGGCGCGTTGGCGTGGAACGCAACCGGCGGGCTTACCCAGCCCATCTTCAATGCCGGGGCTTTGCGGGCCAACGTAAAAATCGCGCGCGCACAGCAGCAGCAGGCATTGTTTGCCTACAAACAGACCATCCAGACCGCTTTCGAGGAGGTCTCAAACGCGCTCATCGCCTATCGTAAGTACCGGCAGTTTGCCCTGCATGAGGCGCAGTTGACCACCGCGGCCCAGGATGCCGCTCATCTATCGGAGATTCGGTTTAAGGGCGGTGTAACTAACTATCTCGAAGTGCTGACCAACGAGGCCAATTACTTTAACGACCAACTGACCTTGGTTGCCGCTCAGCTAGATGAACGGCTGGCGCTGGTGCAGGTCTACAACGCCCTCGGCGGTGGCTGGCAATAAGTCCGCAGCCAGGCGACTTAGGGCGCCAGGATCTCCAGCTTGGGGAAGTATGAACGATAGCGCCGCGGATCACGTGTGAGGAGCGCAAGCCGGGCAACTGCAGCGTGGGCGCCGATGTAGAAATCGGGCAGCGGAGAATTTCGTAGGCCGCCACTGCGGCGATAACGCAGAAAGCATTTTCCAGCCAGGAAACCGGCCTCCCAGGGCAGCGGTTCGCGGCGGTACAGGGTGAGAGGCAGCGCGGCATCCAGCGCTTCGATGTTCGTATAGCCGATGGATACCTCCGCGTAAACGATCGGATTGATGACCAATGCCGCGTGTTCAGAACACTCTGCGAGCGCCCTCACGGACCAGTCGCTCCAGTTTGCGTCGTTGGTGAGAATGTCTATCAGAATGTTGCTGTCCACCAGTACGCCGCGGCAGGCGCTCAAGCGTCCAGGCAAATCCGCTATGGCCGGCTTCACTTGCGGCGCTTTCGAATGCGCGGCTCACCGCGCGTGAGCGCCATGATTTCGTCTGTCGTCATGGGAACATCCCCCGTGCCGCGAAGGGACCGTAAAATCAAGCGCGCTCTGAGGCTTTCTCCGGGCCGCGCCTCAGCTTTGCGAATGAGAGCATGGTCGCCCGCCAGCTCGAACTCCACTTCGGTATGGGGCAACAGTCCTAGCCGGTCACGGATCTCTTGAGGAATGGTAACTTGGCCTTTGGTCGTGACTTGCAAGGTAATACTCCTACCGGTAAGTATAATGCAAGTGCCACGGCACGAAATCCCGGCGCTGCGTGCCCGAAAAGGAACCGGTGAGGAATTGGTAAGCTTCGCAAAAGCTTTTACGTCAACCAACTGACGGAAATTCCGAATGAAATCTCAGAAAATTGAAGACTACGCACTGATCGGGGACTGCGAAACGGCGGCGATCGTGGGGCGTAACGGCTCGATCGACTGGCTGTGCTGGCCCGAGTTTTCCTCCCCGGCCTGCTTTGCGGCGCTGTTAGGCAAGCCCGAAAACGGCCGTTGGCTCATTGCTCCAAAATCTTCCAAGATGAAGGTGACACGCCGCTACCGTCCGCATACTCTCATTCTGGAAACGCGGTTCGAGACCCCCTCCGGCGTTGTCGAACTTATCGACCTGATGCCGGTTCGGGGAAAGGACTCCGACGTAATTCGAATTATCCGTGGATGCCGCGGAGAAGTTGCGGTGCGGATGGAGCTTCTGCTGCGCTTCGATTATGGGCAGACGGCGCCCTGGCAGGAGAAGAGCGGCGAGAGTGCCTGGATTGCGCAGGCCGGACCGGACCTCGCGGTTCTCCGCACCTCTCAGGAAGTTCGAGAGGAGAAAGACGGGCTCCTGGGCGCGGATTTTACGGTGAAGGCCGGCGAGCGCGCGGTTTTTGTGCTCACGTATGGCCGCTCCTACGAACAGCCGCCGGAGCCGATCGACCACGATCAGGCCGTGTCGGAAACCGAGGAGTTCTGGACCAGGTGGTGCTCCCAAAGTTCCTATCGCGGGCCGTGGATGGACGCCGTAGAGCGTTCTCTGATTACGCTGAAGGCGCTGACCTATCGGCCCTCCGGCGGTATCGTGGCGGCCATTACCACCTCGCTGCCCGAGCGCATTGGCGGGCCGCTGAATTGGGATTACCGCTACTGCTGGCTGCGCGATGCCTCGCTCGCAATGGCGGCAATGACCGACGCCGGTTTTCAGGAAGATGTAGTCCACTGGAAGCAATGGCTGCTTCGCGCCATCGGACGCGATGCCTCGCAGGTGCAGATCCTGTATGGATTATCCGGGGAAAGGCAGATCCTCGAGTGGGAGGCGGAATGGCTGGCGGGTTATGAAAAATCGCGCCCGGTGCATATCGGCAACGCCGCTGTGAAGCAAACGCAGCAAGGCATCTACGGGGAAATTGCGCATGCGCTTGTTCGCGCCCGCGAGGACGGCGTTCCTTGGGACCGGCGCGAGCTGGAATTACAGCAGAGGCTGACGGAACATATCGCGGAAATCTGGCAAAAGCCCGGCTCGGGGTTGTGGGAACAGCGCGGGGAGCCACATCACTATACAATTTCCCGGGCGATGGTCTGGGTCGCGCTGGATCGTGCCATCCACAGCATCGAGCGGCATGGAATGGATGGGCCGCTAAAAAGATGGAAAAAGCTGCGCGAGCGTGTGCATGCCGACGTATGCAAGCACGGCTTCCATAAGCGGCTGAACAGCTTTGTGCAACATTATGGAACGAAGCGGCTGGATGCCTCGCTGCTGCTGTTGCCGCTGTTTGGTTTTCTGCCGGCGACCGATCCGCGGATGCTGGGAACTATCCGCGCAATCGAAAAATACCTGACAGTCGATGGCCTCATTCTGCGCAATATTCCGAAGACTCGTAAAGATGAACAAGGGGTCTTTCTCGCATGCAATTTCTGGCTGGTCGAGAACCTGGCCATGATTGGCCGGCGCGACGACGCACGAAAACTGTTCGAGCGCCTGCTGACAATCGCAAACGATGTCGGTTTAATGTCGGAAGAGTATGGCGTACGCGACAAGCGGCTTCTGGGCAATTTCCCGCAGGCCTTTTCGCACATCGCGCTGGTTAATGCGGCGCTCCGATTAAGCCAGGCCGAACAGACCGGCCAGGGCGCCCGATTGCCATAATGGCGGCAGGTATGCCGCTCCACGAATATGCGCGTAAACGCAATTTTGCCAAGACCCCGGAGCCGAAGGGAAAAAAGCCGGTTGCGGGCGGTGAGCGCGGCGGGTTTTTCTGTGTGCAGCGGCACGATGCCACACGCCTGCACTACGATTTCCGCCTGGAAGTGAGCGGCGTGCTCGCAAGCTGGGCGGTGCCAAAAGGCCCGAGCCTGGATCCTGCTCGCAAGGCGCTCGCGATGAAAGTGGAAGACCATCCGCTCGATTACGGCACGTTCGAAGGCAATATTCCCGAGGGCAACTATGGCGCAGGCAGCGTCATGCTGTGGGACCAGGGCACTTATGAGGTTCTCGGCGAAGCCACGGCGGAACAACAGGTTGCGCGCGGTGACTTCAAGTTCAACTTGCATGGCGCAAAGCTGAACGGCAGCTTCGCCATCGTGCGCATGAAGCGCGGAGGCAAGGGTAACGAATGGCTGCTGATCAAGAAGCACGACGAGTTCGCGGTTCCCGATTACGATATCCAGCAATATGCCGTGAGCGTTTCCACCGGGCGCACGCAGGAAGAGATCGCCGCGAACGAAGGCGGCCTCAAGCTGGAAGATTTAGCGGGCGCGCGCAAAGCGGCAATGCCTGCGAACATCGAGCCTATGCTGGCGACCCTCGTTGCCCAGCCGCCGGATGGTTCCGATTGGCTCTACGAAATCAAGTGGGATGGGGTGCGCGCGCTTTGCCGCATTCATCAAGGAAAGCTCGAAATCCACTCGCGGCGCGGCAACCGCGCCGAGCGGCAGTATCCCGAATTCGAGCATCTTCCTGCTGAGGTGCGCGCGAAATCCGCCTGGCTCGATGGTGAAATCTGCGTACTCGATGAACATGGCCGCGCTCGGTTTGAGTTGATCCAGCCGCGCATCGGCGCCAACAGCAAGGCTGTTCCGCAGCTCACCGAAACCAATCCGGCGACGCTGTTCCTTTTCGACGTTCTGTATGCCGATGGTGTCGATCTGCGCGGGGTGACGCTCGAACAGCGCAAGCGCGTTCTGCAAACGCTGGTTACGCCGAGCGATCGTGTTCGCATCTCGGAGGCTTTTGAAACGGACGGCGAACACATGTTCGAAGCGGCGCGAAAGATGGGGTTGGAAGGCATTATCGCAAAAAACAAGACCAGCCGCTATGAATCACGGCGCTCGCGTGCCTGGGTCAAGATGAAGGTCTTAAACGAACAGGAGTTAGTCATCGCGGGCTTTACTAAGGGCGAGCGCATATTCGGTGCTCTCGTGCTTGGTGTTCGTGAAGACGGAGCGCTGCGGCACGCGGGCCAGGTGGGGACCGGCTTCGATCAGAAGCAGATGCAGGCGATCCATCGGCGCCTCGAACCTCTGATCGTTAAAACATCTCCGTTCCCGGACAAGCCGAAAATCAAGGACGTCACTTGGGTGAAACCCGAACTGGTCTGCCAAGTCCGGTTCCTGGAGTGGACGAAGGACGGCATGCTGCGCGCGCCGGTATTTATCGGCCTGCGCGAGGATAAGGAGCCGAAACAAGTTGTGCGTGAAACGGCTCAGGAGATCGACCGGCACCGGGTGAAATTTACGAATCTGGATAAAGTCTATTTCCCTAAGGACGGCTGGAAGAAGGGAGACCTGATCGAGTTTTACGACCGTGCCGCGCAGTGGCTGCTGCCGCACTTGAAAGACCGGCCGCTCTCGATGAAGCGCTATCCGAATGGCATTGAGCAGGAATTCTTTTTCCAGAAGAACGCCACGCATTTCCCCGAATGGGTGCGCTGCGAAGTGATCAAGGAAGGACATCCGCCGAAGCGGAACCATTATCCACTGGCCAACGACCGCGCCACGCTGTTGTATCTGGTCAACCTGGGCTGCATCGATCACAATCCGTGGATGAGCCGCGTGGGCAACCTCGACCATCCGGATTGGATGCTGCTCGATCTGGATCCGGTGGATGCCTCGTTCGATTCGATTGTGGATGCGGCGTTGATCGTGCGCGAGCTGCTGGAATCGGCGGGCTTGCATGGCTATTCGAAAACGACCGGCGGCGACGGCATGCACGTCTATGTGCCGCTCGATCCGGTTTACAGCTACGATCAAGTGCGCGGTTTGGCAGAGATCCTCTCGCATCTGGCCGCCGCGCGCGAACCGAATCTGTTCACGACGCCCAGGTCGGTCGAGAAGCGCAAAAAGGGCCGCGTGTATTTCGACTACTTACAGATCGGTAAAGGAAAAACCATTGCCGCGCCCTATGTCGTTCGCGCTTACAACGGAGCGCCGGTGGCGACGCCGCTTGAGTGGAAGGAAGTGAAGCACGGCCTGCGCCCCGCCGATTTCCGCATCGACAGTGCGATCCGGCGTTTCGAGCGGAAAGGCGATTTATTTGCTCCCGTGCTCAAAGGCGGACAAAGAATCGAGCAGGCTTTGGAGCGGGTTCAGGAGCTGAAAGGAAAAGCTTGAGTATTGACATGACAGTTGTCATTTTATTTTCCTAATTCTCTTCACTGACGCCGTTCGCCTAATCGCAGACCTCTGTTGCGATAGCGGAAGCAGCGGCGCTTCATGGCATAACGAAACGGTACGGATCTCATCGCGCACTTGATGACGTCGATCTAAGCGTTGGCCGCGGTGAACTGGTTGCGCTGCTGAGCCCCAACGGTGCCGGCAAGACGACCGCAGTCAAGCTGATGCTTGGATTACTGAAGCCCGACGAAGGCGAAGTTCGGGTCTTTGGATGTGATCCGCGCGAGCCGCAAAACCGCCGCCGCACCGGGGCCATGCTGCAGGTGGGCAGAGTCCCGGAAACGCTGCGAGTGCGTGAATACATTGACCTGTTTTCTTCGTATTATCCGCATCCGCTGCCTATGGCGGAGGTTACCGCTGGAGCAGGCTTGCACGGCATCGGAAATCGCCTCTTTGGGCAGCTTTCGGGAGGCCAGAAGCAGCGCGCTCTCTTTGCGCTGGCGATTTGCGGCGATCCGGATCTGTTGTTTCTGGATGAACCCACAGCCGGACTCGATGTGCATGCGCGGCGCGGCCTTTGGAAACAGATTCGCGCCTTGCTCGCGCGAGGAAAGAGCATTCTTTTGACTACGCACTATCTGGAAGAGGCCGATGTGCTAGCCGACGCATTATTGTGCTTGACCAGGGGTGTGTCATTGCCAATGCCACGCCCGCCGAAATCAAACGAAATACAACGCTCGAAGATGCTTTTCTTGCGCTGACCGGAGAAGAAGGAGAGTTGCAATGACCGGCGCCATCTACTTCAAAGAAGCCAAATACGAATTCCTGAAGAAACTGCGCGTCAAGCCATTTGCCGTTTCGACGCTTGGGTTCCCGCTGCTGCTCTATCTACTCTTCGGTATTTTGATGAATCGGAGCTGGCACGCGTCGACCTACCTGCTGGCAAGTTATGGCGTGTTCGGTGTGGCCGGCGTATCTCTGTTTGGCTTCGGCGTAAATCTTGCTGTCGAACGCGGCATGGGGTGGTTGGAGCTGAAGCAGGCCAGCCCGATGCCGCCTCCCGCGTACTTCGTCGCCAAGCTGGTGTCGTGCATCGTCTTCAGCATCGTGCTCATCATTCTGCTGCTCGCGCTCGGCTTAGGCTTTGGCCACGCACAACTTTCGACTGTCGAAATTCTGCATCTCTTCGCAATCCTGGTCGCAGGCGCGATCCCGTTCGGCGCACTCGGTCTAGTCTTGGGTTACGTTGTGCCTGCCAGTTCCGCTGCGTCGTTTATCAATATGATCTTTCTGCCGATGGCGTTTTGCTCCGGTTTATGGATGCCGCTTCAGTTTCTTCCGAAAACAATTCATCAGATCGCTCCATTTCTTCCTCCTTATCACCTAAGCCAGCTTGCAATCGCCGTGGTTCGCGGGGGCCACAACCATTCAGCCCTATTGCACTGGGAAGCGTTGGCTGGCTTTACATTGCTGTTCCTGGGGGCGGCTATATTGCTTCATCGGCGTGACGCTTTGCGCCAGAATCGGGTAGTCTGAGAGGCAGAGATGCAGCGCTTTGGATTTAGGTACGTAAGGCGATGTCCCTGGTACGTGCACATCTACCTCCTCTATCTTGCGTTCTTGTTTATCCAGCCGATTGCGACACACGCAAGCTGGCAAGTATGGGCGATTACGATCATCTCGATAGCGGCCTTCCTGCCTATCTACTTCATCGCCTGGTCGAATCGGAAAGGCCGCGCGGCCCTTTGGTCCACGCTCGGCATTCTGGCATTAGGCTATGCGCTGTTTCCCGTAAATGGCGGGGCAGCTACCTACGTTATCTATGGCGTGGCGCTATTCGGGTTTGTGTTGATGCCTCGGGCCGCTTTACTTGCAATTACAGCGTGCTTAGCACTCATGGCGGCCGAGGGTTGGCTCCTTCATGTGCCACTTGCCTATTGGACTTACATACTGACTATTGCCGCCATTATCGGCGGGGCGAACGTCTCCGCCGGAAGCCAGCAGCGCTCGAATGCAAAGCTCCGCCGGGCGCAGGACGAGATCGAGCATCTGGCGAAAGTCGCGGAACGCGAGCGCATCGCGCGCGATATGCACGACGTGCTGGGCCATACGCTATCGGTAATCATTCTGAAATCCGAGCTGGCTTCGAAATTAATCCCTCAGCACCCGGACCGCGCGCACACCGAAATCTCCGAAGTGGAGCAGATCGCCCGCGAAGCTCTGGCTGAAGTGCGGCATGCAATCCGCGGTTACCGCAGCGGCAGTTTAGCGGAAGAATTTGCCCGCGCGTGCTCGACGCTGGAGACGGCCGGCATCCATGTCGAATGCCGGGCGGGAGAAGTACAACCCAGCGCGGCGAAGCTTTCGCCGGCACAGGAAACCGTTCTGGCGCTGACCACACGCGAGGCCGTAACCAACATCGTCCGGCACTCGGGTGCGAAGAATTGCCGGATCGATTTCGAGCAGGACGACGGAAGTTATCGCATCGTCATCGAAGACGATGGGCGTGGCGGGAAACTCGTGGAAGGCAATGGTCTTAGGGGAATCCGGGAGCGAGTGGAGGCACTTGAAGGAACGATGACTCGCGACGGCTCACAGGGCACGCGCTTAACTGTAAGCATTCCGGAACGCCGCAAACAGGAAGCGATTGCATGAGCGCCGTGCGGGTGATCCTCGCCGAAGATCAGACTATGGTGCTGGGCGCGCTGGCCGCATTGCTCGAATTGGATGGCGATATTCGCGTCATTTCGCAAGAGCAAAACGGAAAAACCGCGCTTGCTTCCGTGTTGCGGGAGAGCCCGGATGTGTTGATCACCGACATCGAGATGCCGGAGATGACCGGGCTCGACCTGGCGGCCGAAATTCGATCCCGTGGTTTATCGACTCGCGTGATTATCCTGACTACTTTTGCGCGCGCCGGATATTTGCGCCGCGCCATGGATGCGGGAGCGCGGGGTTACGTTCTGAAGGACCGGCCGGCGAGAGAATTGGCC
>DASVGP010000216.1:0-3497 GCA_036379475.1 Bryobacteraceae bacterium
GAAGAAGGGTAATGCAGAAATCGAAGCTCACCACTGTGTGAACGGTGAACACGAGCGGCGTGAGAATACCCGCGAGCAGAAGACTCGCCTTTTCATGCAAACGCCAATGCCTGGACCCGCCGCGCCAGCCCAATGCCAAGATGCCGTAGATGACATACGCAGCATGGGTGCGAGCCCGATCGCGCATTGCCCCCAAATCCGGCAACATGTCGAGATACCAGAAGAGCACCGACGCGATCGCGTACGTGCCGATCCCAAATACGTCCCATACCAGCGGGCTGCGAAAATTCGGCTGGATGGTCATCGTGTTCGGATAAGGGAACAACCAATAGAAGATCCACGAACGCCCCATGTGGATGAGCGGAAACAAGCCGGCGCATGCGATGCCGGCAAGCGTCACTGCTTCCGCAAGCCGATTGACGGAGTTCCGCCAACTTTGGTTTGTCACATGCAAAATCGAAGAGAGCAGGGAGCCGCCGACTGCGATTTCGATCCACCACACATAATTCGCGATCGGAAAGACCCATGCATTAGGAATATTGCTGCCGAAGGTGCCGACGCCAACGTCCAGCAGCACGCCGATAGCGCCTACCAGCATGAACGTCGCCGCTAGCGCGACGAGGAAGGCGACGAACCAGAAAATCGGCACGTGCGGGCGCAGAGCAATTCCCGTGACATGATCGGTGAGGTTCTTGAAGGTTACACCACCCGCGACTAGCGGCGGCTCGCCTTCTTCGGACGGCTTCCCAATGCGCGCCGATGCGCGCTGTCTGTCGTCTACTTTCATGCCTTGCCCCAATCCGGATTCGGATTCCGCAATTCGGCCAGATAAGTCGTATGCGGCCGTGTGTTTAAATCGGCGAGCAACGAATACTTGAGCTTCTCCTGTTTTAAGCGAGACACACGGGTTCCGGAGTTATTCATGTCGCCGAAGACGATCGCCTGGGTCGGGCATACCTGCTGGCAGGCGGTCTGGATTTCACCGTCCCGCACGTAGCGGTTCTCATTCTGCGCATGAATCTCCGCTTCGCGGATGCGCTGGACGCAGTAGGTACATTTTTCCATCACTCCGCGGCTGCGAACTGTCACGTTCGGATTCTCCAGCATCTTGAGCTGCTCGGTATACCAATCGGCATACAATTTCCAATTGAACCGCCGCACCTTATAAGGGCAGTTATTCGAGCAGTAGCGTGTCCCCACGCAGCGGTTATAGATCATGTCGTTCAAGCCATCGCTGCTGTGGACCGTCGCCTGCACCGGACATACCACCTCGCAGGGTGCGTTCTCGCATTGCATGCACGGAACCGGCTGGTACAAGGCTTCGGAAGGACTATTCCAATCTCCGACGAAGTAGGTATCGATGCGCAGCCAATGCATTTCGCGGTTGAACAGTTGCTCGGCTTTGCCGACCACCGGGATATTGTTCTCCGCCTGGCAGGCGATCACGCAAGCGCCGCAATTGACACACGCCGTGAGGTCGATCGACATGCCCCAGCTATACCCGGCTTCCTCCCAACGCGGGTACAGGCTTTCATCAGCGCCAGGTTCAGGATGGCTCTGCTGGATCAAATCCGGGTTATTTCGATATGCCTCGACAGTCCTGGAGGCCGCCAGATCGCGCCCTTCCATCGTCTTGTGCATTTGCGCCGTAGCCAGGGGATACGTTCTCCCTGTCGGATAAACTTCGACGCCGTTCGCATACCAGAGCGCGTTCGAGGTGCGAATCCGGTAGGCATCGAAACCGGCTCCGGTTCCCACCTTTCCCGCATTCCGCCGGCCATAGCCGAGATGCACGGTGATCGTGTCGTCGGCCTGGCCGGGAGAAATCCAGACCGAGCCCTCAACCGAACGGCCGCCGTATTTGAGCTCAACCACATGCTGATTCTCCAGCTTCAGCCGTTTGGCCGTCCGCGGGCTTATATGCACCGCGTTGTCCCAGGTAAGCTTTGTAATATGCTTGGGCAGCTCTTGCAGCCATGCATTGCTGGCATAGCGTCCGTCGTAGATATAAGGATCGGTTCGAAAGATCAGATCTAAGTTCTGCCCGTTCCCGGCATTTAATAAGCTACTGGTATCGATCTGCTTCAATTGCGGAGTAATCGCCGGAAGCGCCGAATTGTCAATCAATCCGCTGCCCACCGATTTCCGCCACCATTGGTCAAAGTTAGAAGCCTTGGAGGCCGCCTTCCAATAGCTTTGAACGATTCGGTGACCATTCCAGTTAGGAATCTGTAAAAACAAATCCAGTATTTCGATCTGCGAATGGGAATAGTACAGCGGCTCAATCATCGGCTGCAGGATCGTGATCGTGCCATCATAGGCGCGCGCATCGCCCCATGCTTCGAGGAAATGACTTTCTGGAACGTGCCAGTGCGTGAGCCGCGAGGTTTCGTCGACATGCAGTCCGGTATGCACCGAAACAGGGACCTTACCGAGAGCGGTCGCAAAATCGATATCGGCAGGAGCGTTGTAGACCGGATTTCCGCCGAGAATGAGCAGAAATTTCACCTCGCCGGCATTCATCTCTCCGACGAGCTGCCGTAGCGCAGCAATCTGATCCTCCGGCCGCGCTTCGATCGGATCGGTATAGATCACGGTCTGACCGACATTGCCGAGCGCCGCATTCATCGCGTGCGCGAGCGCGTGTACGGCCGGCGGCTGATTTTCTCCGACCAAAATTGCCGAACGCCCGCGATGGGCCATCAGATCGCGAACGAGCGGGACCATCCACTTTGCGGTCCCCTGCCCCGATGCAATACCCGGCACGCCAATTGCCGCCGCCAAATCCACCGCAAACCGGCCGATTTCGGGATAGCGGAGTTGTATCCGATGGTCTGCCTTTCCGCCGGTTGATGTCAGCGAAGTCTCGGCGACGTAGAGCCGGTTCATTTTTGTGTTCGACCCGCGCACCCGGCGCCCGAAGGCGAAATCGTGCGCGTAACGCGTGCTGCCCGGCCCGGTCGCCAGGAAATCCGCATCGAGCGACACAACGACTTCCGCGTGCTCTAACTGGTAATGCGTGTGCACGTACCGGCCGAAAGCGATCTGCGATCCTGCACGCGCCGAATGCGGCCCTGCCGGATCGTACTGGCGCCACTTCGCCTCGGGTAACTGGGCCAGCGCTTTAGCTATTTGCGATGCGAGGGTGGGAGAAAGCACCGTCTCGGTGAGCAAAGTCAAGCCCTTGCCCTTGGCCTTCCGAATCGGCCCCAGAGCATCTACAAACGCCAGCGTGAATTCGTCCCAGGAATTGGTTTGATCGCCATGGACAATCTGTTTGGATCGCGACGGATCGTATAAGTCCAAAACGCAGGCTTGCGAGAGCACATCGGTCGCCCCCAGGCTGGCGGGATGAGCGCGATTGCCTTCCACTTTGGTCGGCCGCCCCAAATGCGTTTCACAGACGATGCCCTGCGCGACTCCGTTGACTACAGCGGCAGTCGCATAATACTTGGAAACGCCCGGAATGGCCTGTTCTGGCGGTGTGACATACGGCA
>DASVGP010000217.1:0-4940 GCA_036379475.1 Bryobacteraceae bacterium
ATTGTCACCGGATGGGAGAATCGGCCCGCGCTCCATCTCAACAGCCCCACCGAGTACCGCGCTTACTACCGGCCCTCTACCGATTCTGTCCACATGCCCGCCCGCAGCCGGTTTGTGGATGCGCCCCACTATTACAGCACCATATTCCATGAGCTGATTCACAGCACCGGGCACGGAAGCCGCCTCAATCGCACCTTTGGCGACCGTTTCGGAGATGAGCTTTACAGCAAGGAAGAATTGGTTGCCGAGATGGGCGCAGCTTTCCTTTGCGCTATCGCTGGCATCGCCAACGAGCACACCGACCGCAACACCACCGCGTACATTCAGAACTGGATTGAAAAGCTGGAAGAGGATAACCGCCTCATCGTTCATGCCGCCGCCAACGCGCAGAGAGCCGTGGACCTGATTCTCGGCAGCACGTTTGAGGAAGAGAACGAGACAACCGAAAACGCCGGGGAAGCCGCTGTAAGCGGCATCCCCGCAGCCGGAGCGATAAATATCGCTCCGGTTGTTTACGGCCATGCTTATCTCTGAGCAGTGGCCGGATGCTTCTATCCGGCTCTCAGATATTCCGAGGGAGTGATAATGCGCGTTCCCTTGTACGTGCCCAGAATCAGCAAATCCTTGTCACCCGCAACCAGCAAATCCGCTTTCGCAAGGGCGGCGCACTCCAGAAACATATCGTCATTGGGATCGCGGCAGACCTTTACTGTGCCTCGAATCTTTACCCGGATGCCGCGCGCCAAAATGGTTTGCAGCGCCAACGTCGCCCGGTGTTGCTCCCAGGAGAACTTTTCCGTCAAGACGCGCACAATCTCCGCGTCAATCTCATCGCAGGTAGCAATCACGTCTTCGCTCATCGCTTTTTGGAGCGCCAGCGTCGGCGTCCCGCGACGCTTTGCAAACTGAAGCGCGGAAATCCAGACGTTTGTATCTACGACGACGATCACCCGTTAGACCGTACCTTGCGGCGGCGTGGCTTCTCCGCACGCACTTCTCTAATGAGTCGGGGCACATCGGCTTCGGTGTAGCCCTTGGGATTGCGGCCCGCCGCATATTCGCCCAACTCATCCAGTGTCCGCCGCGCCTGCTGCGCGGAGTAGGTGCGGAAGGCTTCGCGGAATAGTTCGCTCATGGTGCGGCTGTCTCGCTGCGCCAGTGCCTCAGCCCTCTGCGCGAGTTCCGGCGGCAAGCTGATCGTGTAGACCTTCGATTTCCTTGCGGTAGCAGTAGCCATAATCGTATATTACAGAATAAAGGATTCCATTACAACGACATCTTTTGCAGGCTGTGCTTGGTTTTGGGTTTCGACATGGCGGTGGAGCAGTCAGTATCCTTGACATAAGAAAGAGCTTGGCTTCCGCACTGGACCAGCCCAAAAAACAGAGGAAATCCGAGGAAGGTTTGACCCGTTGAACGCCGTTGAAATCGAAGAAGCTATTTCGCAGTTGGCGGAACAGCCGTTTGATCCCGTGAATTTCCCGTATGCCTTCCTTGAAGCCTTCGGCAATAAGGAGACGACGATCAAGCGTCTGCGTGCGGGCGCGTCGAACAAATCCGATCTTGGCGGAGTTCTCCAGACCAACAATATCCATATCAAGGTATGCGCGGGGGGCGAGGTTACGAATACCCTCACGGCGCTTCGGGAAAGCCCGTCCACCACGCGGGCCAAAGCCAAATTCATTCTGGCGACGGACGGCCAAACGCTGGAAGCTGAGAATCTTGCTTCCGATGATGCGCCCGTCGCCTGCGTGTATAAAGATTTTCCCGATAGCTTCGGATTTTTCCTGCCGCTGGCGGGCATCACCACTGTCCGGCAGATCAGCGAAAATTCGTTCGACATTCGCGCTACCAGCCGCCTGAATCGGCTTTATGTCGAATTGTTGAAAGACGACCCTGAATGGGGCACAACCGCCCGTCGCCACGATATGAATCGTTTTATGGCGCGGCTCATCTTCTGCTTTTTCGCCGAAGACACGGACATTTTCATTGGCAAGGGCCTATTCACCGACACTATCGCGCAGATGAGCGCCAAGGATTCTTCCAACACGCACGCTGTCATTGAGACGCTGTTCCGCGCCATGAATACGAAGCTTGAAGACCGTGACCGTGAGGGTATGCCCCGGTGGGCCAATTCGTTCCCTTATGTGAATGGCGGCTTGTTCTCCGGCAACATGGATGTACCGCGCTTTAGCAAAATCGCACGCTCTTATCTTCTGCACATCGGCAATCTGGACTGGACGAAGATTAACCCGGACATCTTTGGTTCGATGATCCAGGCCGTCGCCGAGGACGAGGAACGCGGCGCGCTCGGTATGCACTACACGAGCGTGCCGAACATTCTGAAAGTGCTCAACCCGCTTTTCCTTGATGACCTGCGCGCGAAACTCTCCGAGGCGGGCGACAACCAGCGCACTTTGCTCAACCTTCGCAAGCGCATGGCGAAAATCCGCGTCTTCGATCCAGCTTGCGGCTCCGGCAATTTCCTTGTGATTGCGTACAAGGCTATGCGGGAAATCGAAGCAGAGATCAATAAGCGGCGTGGCGAAGCGGAACGTCCAACGGAAATTCCGAAGGAGAACTTTCGCGGCATCGAATTGCGTGACTTCCCGGCAGAGATTGCTCGGCTCGCTCTTGTTATTGCCGAATACCAATGTGACGTGCTTTATCGCGGGCAGAAACTTGCGCTTGCTGAATTCCTACCGCTTCGTTCTGAAAACTGGATTACATGCGGCAACGCGCTCCGCTTAGATTGGCTGAGCATTTGTCCGCCCACGGCGACCACTGTGAAGTTGATGGGCGATGACCTTTTCAGCACACCGCTAGACCAGGCAGAGATAGACTTTGCCAACGAGGGCGGGGAAACATATATCTGCGGGAATCCGCCGTACAAGGGTAGCCAGTGGCAAACAGAAACACAAAAATCTGACCTCAAGTTGGTCTTTGACCGACGAACGAAAAACTGGAAGTCGCTTGATTATGTATCAGGCTGGTTTATGAAAGCGGCTGACTACGGCAAGAGTACCCAGACTGTTGCCGCATTTGTCGCTACGAATTCGATATGCCAGGGGAGGCAAGTCGATACACTGTGGTCGCTCATCTTCTCTGCCGGATACGAAATCACTTTCGCTCACACGTCTTTCAAATGGGCCAATTTAGCCAGCTACAATGCGGGCGTAACCGTCGTCATCGTTGGCATCACGAATCAAGCAGGTAGGACTCGCTTGCTCTCATCCGACACAGATGCTGATGGAACTATCGTTAAATCCGTTGACAACATCAACGCTTATCTAGTTCCAGGTCCCAACATCATTGTTGGCCCCCTCACACGTCCTCTAAGCGATCTTCAGGAAATGAGCTTCGGCAATATGCCGAATGACGGCGGGTACTTGCTGCTAGATACGCAGGACGCGGCCATAGCTGAACGCTGTGGTGTCCCGCAGACTTTTATTCGTTCATTCGTCGGCTCACAGGAGTTCATTCGCGGGATCGAAAGACGGTGCGTATGGGTCACTGAGGATGAGTATGAAGGCGCGCGAGAGAACGAATGGTTGCGCGCTCGTTTCAATGGGGTGCAGAAACAACGATCGCAGTCAGATAGAAAGACGACAAATGAACTCGCTCTTTTGCCGTATCGTTTCGGCGAGGTTCGCCAGAATGGCGACGAGCGTGTAATAGTGGTTCCCGGCGTTAGTTCCGAATCCCGTCCCTTCTTGCCGTGCGGACTTCTACCCGAAGGTTGCATCATAAGCAACAAAAACTTCGGCCTCTTTGATGCTCCCCTTTGGAACATGGCGCTTATTGCTTCGCGTTTGCATTGGGTGTGGATTGCCACGGTATGCGTCCGTTTGGAGATGCGTTTTTCATACTCCAATACACTCGGATGGAATACTTTTCCAGTTCCCGCATTGACCGAAAAGAATAAAGCCGATCTTGCGCGTAGTGCCGAGGATATTTTGCTTGCGCGCGAGCATCATTTCCCGGCGACTATTGCAGACCTTTACGACCCCGACACCATGCCGGAGGATTTGCGTCAGGCGCATGAGCGCAACGACGAGGTACTGGAACGCATTTACATCGGACGCCGGTTTAAGAACGACACCGAGCGGCTGGAAAAGCTGTTCGAGCTTTACACCAAGATGACGAAAACAAAGGGGACCGCATGAGCACCTTGACCGTCATTGATCGTCGTTACCTTGAGAAGTTCCTGATGATGGGCGACGGCTATGTTCTGCGCTATTCCGATAAGAGTTTCGGCGCATTCTTCAACCGCCACTCCATTGACATCCACGGCCCGAAATACCAGACGATAGGAACATCGAAGGCGAATAAGTTGCGCGCCTTTTGGGACATCGAAAACGATTCAGTTGTCGGCAAGGTCATGTCCGGCATGGTGGATGAATATGTTGTCGATTGTGAATTGAATAACAAGGACGTTGATGCGACCCTCCTCGAAAAGGTGCGGAGCATCATTTCACGGCTGAACGGGAAGCAGTCCGCCGCCGCAACGCCGACGCAGACCGCCGACGATTTCCTGAATCACGAGTTCACGATTCCGAACATTCATAAATTGCCTGTAGAGGCGTTAGTCATCCCGATCATTGAAAGCAGACTTGCCGAGGCACGGATAGCATTAGGCGCGAAAGCACATCTTTCCGTGATCTTCCTTTGCGGAAGCGTACTTGAAGCCGTCCTACTAGGCGCGGCGCAGAAGGAACCGGCGCGGTTCAACAAGGCGACGGCAAGCCCGAAGGACGCCAGCGGCGGCGTGAAGCGTTTTCACGAATGGAGCCTCGCACAGTTCATCGACGTTGCTTGCGAGGTAGACTTGCTAAAACCGGACGTGAAGAAATTCAGTCACGGGTTGCGGGACTTTCGCAATTACATTCATCCATACGAGCAAATGCAATCAGGTTTTACGCCTGACGAGCACACGGCAA
>DASVGP010000218.1:0-28187 GCA_036379475.1 Bryobacteraceae bacterium
AGCGCTCGTCCCGGCTGCTTCGGACCTGATAGGCAATATAAAGCAGTTGCGCGACGACTACGACGAGCAGTACCGTCAGGTTTCGATACCGGCTCAGCAGAGCTTCCATGAATTCTTTACTTCTACTTTAAAGGTGTGTGAGCAAGGCCGCAAACCCTCTCGTAATTAAACAATCGGAAATTTTATTTCTATTCGATCGCGATCCGCCGCAAAAGCTTGAAATCGGTCAGCATCTTGCCGGTTCCGAGCACGACCGAGGCCAGTGGATCTTCGGCGATCGATACCGGCAACCCCGTTTCCTCGCGTATACGCCTGTCCAGGTTCTTGATTAAGGCCCCTCCGCCGGTCAGGACAATGCCGCGGTCGCTGATGTCGGCGCTGATCTCAGGCGGCGTCCGTTCCAGGGCGACCCGAATCGCGTTCAAAATAGTAGCGATACAGTCCGATAGCGCTTCGCGGATCTCGCTATCCTCCACGGTTACAGTCTTCGGCACGCCTTCGATCAAATTACGGCCCTTAATCTCCATCGTGAGCGGCCGGTCGAGCGGGTAAGCCGAGCCGATCTGAATCTTAATCTGTTCGGCGGTGCGCTCCCCGATCAATAAATTGTATTTGCGCTTCAGATAATTCATGATGGCGTCGTCCATCTCGTTGCCGGCCACGCGCACCGAGCGCGAATAGACGATGCCGGAGAGGGAAATGACAGCGACGTCAGTAGTCCCGCCTCCGATATCGACGACCATGTTGCCGGAGGGTTCGGTAATCGGCAGGCCCGCGCCGATCGCCGCCACCATCGCCTGCTCCACCAGATGCACCTCGCTTGCCTTGGCGCGATAGGCGGACTCGCTGACCGCGCGCTTTTCCACTTGCGTGATCTCGCTCGGAACCCCGATCACGATGCGCGGATGCACCAGCATCTTGCGCCCATGCGCCTTGTGGATGAAGTAGTTCAGCATGCGCTCGGTGACCTTGAAATCGGCGATCACACCGTCTTTCATGGGCCGTATGGCGATAATATTGCCCGGCGTGCGGCCGACCATGTCTTTGGCCTCCTTGCCGACCGCCTCAATATCGCCGTTATTCTTGTTAATGGCCACAATCGACGGCTCATTCACCACGATGCCCTTGCTTTTAGCGAAAACCAGGGTGTTCGCTGTTCCCAGATCGATGGCAAGATCCGAGGAGATCAGGCTAAAAACAGAACGGAAGTTCATGAAATACAGATTTTGAGGGGAGTTCCCTCAGCAGGGTAACATAGAAATTTAAGTCCATCGCAGCAAAGAATTTTCTCTTCAAATGGTTGCATTCGGGTTCCCATGACGCGGCGCGAATGGATCGCGGCCAATACCTTTCTTTTCTCCACTCTGGCGGCCTGCGGACGCCCTAAGCCTACCGGCTTTCCAGGCTACGCTCTGATCTCTACATCGGCGGATAACAGCCTGAGTGTAGTGGATCTGCAAGATTTTTCGCTCCTCAAGCCGATTCCTTTGGGCGCGCCGCCCACCGCGGTAGTCTCCGGACGAGCGGTCAGTTACGCCCTGACTCCTGCTTCGGGCAGTATCCACGCGATCGGTTCCGACTTACAAGTCTTGCGTTCGCAGAAGCTTGCAGACGAGCTTTCGGAGATCCGGCTGACCGCCGGTGAGCAGCGGCTGTTTGCCATCGCGGCCCGGAGTAGGCAATTGATTGAGGCCGACCCGGAAACTCTGACGCCGCTGCGCCGCTATCCGCTCAGCGCCGAGCCGGTCGCTCTCGCGGTTTGTCCAACACTTAGCGGCGAGCCCTACGTCGCCGTATGCTTCGCCAGGAACGGAACCGTCGAGCTGTTCAATTGGGCAACCGGCCGCCGCTTCCAAACTCGCCTGCCACAGCCGTCGGGAGCGGTTCGCTTCCGCGGCGACGGGCGCGTTTTGCTGGCCGTGGGCGCCGGAGTCCCGGTTCTTACCGCCCTCACCGTTCCCGCTCTCGAAGTTATGGTCGATCTGCCTCTCGGAATGCAGCCGCAAAATCTCTGCTTCACCCCAGATGGCGGTCAACTCTTTATCTCCGGCCGGGGCATGGATGCAGTGGCCATCGTTTTCCCTTACAACACGATCGAGGTGGACGAAACCATTCTCGCCGGGCGCGACCCCGGGGTGATGGCCTGCACGCCCAAACCGCGCTCATATCTTTTTGTCGGCAGCAGTAGCGGATCGGATGTTTGCATCCTGGAAGTAGCCACGCGAACCATGGTAGGCGTAGTGGATGTCGAGGCCATCCCGGCTTACATCGCCATTACCCCCGACAACCAATACGCGCTCATATTGGACGAAGCTGCCGGAAGCATGGCGGTAATTCGCATCCCCAGCATCCGGGGGCCTTGGTTGAACATGGCGCGAAGATCCGAAGCGTCGCTATTTACCATGCTTCCCGTAGGCGCCAAGCCCGTCCACGCGGCAATCGTCCCGCGCCGGATGTAAACGGCATATCCGGTCCTACGGGTTCGCGATTATATAGCAGATCCGCCTTGATACTTGGAGCCGATCCTTTCAAAAACAAAGGGAGAAAACGTTGTCGACACAGTGTGATCATTGCCTTACCAACTTGCCTTGGAAAATTGATGCCCGGATGCAGTATCTAATGACGAAGACCTCAACTGAGGGGTTCAGCCTGTCGAGCGTTGCCTCGGCACTTCAGAGCGTGATTACGGGATACACGGGCGCCGGTCCCGCTCTCGGCTTGGTTCCACTGGTGAACCTATGCCCGGCATGCTGGGGTAAGCAAGCAAATGTCTGGATCGTCGGCGCTGGCGCCGGCGTCTATGCGGCCATTCCCGCAAAAACGGCGGATACTGGTGTTTATTTCAACAATTCACTAGCCGATTATGACAGCGGCGGGAAGCCAGATCTGGAAAAAGTCCGCTCCACCTGCGTTCATGAAATGATGCACTACTGGAGCCATAATCACGAGGGCTTGCAACCCTATGAGCAAGGTAAGAACGTGCACTGGGACGAGTGTGTGACGGACTTTCTGGCGCGCAAAGTCTACTTTGCCATTACTTCGCGTGAAGCCTATAAGACATCCTACGGCACCATGTCGGAATTTATTAAGCGTCAGCTGGATCAGATCTTCCAGAAGGCGCTGCCGAAATTTAAACTGCGTGCGCTGCAGGCCGTAAACACAGCCCCATTTGCGAAAGCCTTCAACGACCTTGCACCGACGGGCTTCCTGAAGCCCAACTATCGAAACGAATTCGAAAAGGCATTGGGCAAATCGTTTATTACCTGGTATATGAACGGTCCGAATACGATCGTCGACGGCCTCACGATAGGGACTTTCCTGAGTTCCGATCTCGGACAATTCGTGTTTCAAGGGCTCAATGATGCAAGTGTGGGCTATGGCACGCCTACTGTGCTTCATTCCGCCTGAAAAACCGCGACACCGAAGCCACAACACCTGGGCGGGTACGCTCCCGCCTCGGTGTCGCCATTTCGAAGAGAAGAAAGGTACGGAGCGGTTCTCTCTCACTACCGCTCCAGGATCACCACCGCGAACGCCAGCTCGCGGGTATGCGTCAGCGAGAGCGAAATGCGGCTGACCCCCAGCCGACCGGCGATTTCGGCACCGATCCCACTGAGGCGTAGCGAAGGCTTCCCCGAGGCATCGTTGATCACTTCGAAGTCTCTCCAGCCAACCCCGCAGCGCCAGCCGGTGCCGATCGCCTTCATGCCAGCTTCTTTAGCTGCAAAACGGGCCGCCAGCCGCTCGGCAACATTTGCCTTGCCAAAGGCGTAGGCGCGCTCGGCATCGGTATAGACCCGTTTCAGAAAGCGGTCCCGAAACTGTTCGACACTCTTACGGATCCGCGCGACTTCGGTCAGGTCGGTGCCAACTCCCACGATCATAAATTCCTACCCTCGCGAGCACACCTACACTTACCTGGAAACGGGCCATTGCCTTGCCGGCGGTCCGCTCCGCAAAATACGCGAATTTTGCCGCCTGCTTACTTCGCCTGGCTTTTGCGGAAGGCCGCCCAGCGCTTCTTCTGTGCCGCCGCGATCCGCCTCCGGGCTTCGGGGCTTAATACCCGCTTCCGGCGCCCGCGGCCACCGCCCTGGTTGGCCGTGGCCGATGCGCCGCTCGTCTGTTTCGCGGGTCTTGCTGCCC
The DNA here is from genome assembly GCA_036379475.1 of Bryobacteraceae bacterium. GTDB lineage: Bacteria > Acidobacteriota > Terriglobia > Bryobacterales > Bryobacteraceae > Bog-105. The sequence continues at coordinate 4,147 of DASVGP010000218.1, forward strand.
GCTGACCCATCAGCGCTCGAACCTGAGCCATTTGGTCGTCTATTTTCTGTTTTTGTGCTTCCAGCCCTTGAAGAGCCGCTTCAAGCAATTCTCTGTTGGGGGCCGCGTACGTTCTTGGCATATACACACTTAGTAACACATCGCAAAAAAAATTGCAGCAACTCCGGATTATTAGTGGCCAAACAACCACCACCGTTGGGGAGCGGTTTTGCCGCGTCCCATCGCTAACGCTCAGGGTTCAGTCGATCTCGCATATCACTGTCACCGGCCCGTCATTTACTAAACGCACCTGCATATCGGCTTGAAATACGCCCGTAGCCACTCGTAGGCCCCTATCCGCGCAGCATTGTACAAAGTGCTCGTAAACCGGTTCTGCTACTTGCGCCGGAGCCGCCGCCGCGTAGGAGGGGCGGTTTCCTTTGTGAGTATCTGCGTAAAGGGTAAATTGCGATACCACCAGCAACTCTCCCCCTATTTCCACTAAACTGCGGTTCATCCTTCCCGATTCATCGGGAAAAATACGCAGTCCGGCGATGGGCTAGACGCTCGGCGCGATCCGCCGTGTCCCCGTTCTTAATGCCAACGAAGACCACCAGACCGCGGCCAATTTCCCCAGTTAGGCTGCCGTTCGCAAGGACGCTTGCTTCCGAGACACGCTGCACCAGAGCGCGCATAGATAGGCGGTTACAGACCTATTTTGCCGGCCAAACTTTAATCATTACGGTTCCGTGGGAGGGCACTTGGGCGGAAAATTCGTCGGCAAATACGCCCCGGTTGGCATGCGCCCACAAGTCCCGTACGCGCGCCTTGCCGTGGAACCCGACATCGCTCCAATGTGCGGTTACTTTTGCCGAAGACGGTCCGCGATTGAATAAGCCGACCGCGTAAGCTCCCCCACTCAGCGGCCGTGCCCATACCTCCAGATCGCCGTTTTTCGCCACCCGTGTCGCTTCCTTACCCAACCGGTCCTGATCCACGGCGATGACTTCCTTATTCAGCAGAATGGCTTTGGTTTCCTTCGACATATGCCGGATATCGTTGCCCGCCAGCAGCGGCGCCGCTAACAGGGACCAGAGGCTCATATGTGTGCGGTATTCCGTGTTGGTCATGCCGCCATTACCGACTTCGAGCATGTCCGGATCGTTCCAATGGCCGGGACCTGCGTATTTAGCCAACCCAACCTGTTCGTCGAAGCCGATATGGGACATCCGGGCCCAAGTATCGTTGATATCTCCGGTCGTACGCCACAGATTGCCGCCTACGCTCGCTCCCCATTGTTCGACGTGCAACACGCCGTACTGGCACAAACTGAAGACAATCGGACGGCCGGAATGGAGCAGCGCGCGGCCCATCCTGGCGTATACGGCCTGCATCGAATGATAGTCGTAGACTTGGCTGGCGCTGCACCAATCGTATTTCAGATAGTCGATGCCCCAGAAAGCATAGGTCTTTGCGTCCTGCTCCGCGTGCCGGAAGCTTCCCTCGTAGCCGGCGCAAGTTTTTGGTCCCGGAGAAGAGTAAATGCCCAGCTTCAGCCCCTTGCTGTGCACATAAGCGGCCAGCGCTTTCATGTCCGGGAATCGCTTGTTTGGCCGGATGTTCCCCTGTGCATCCCGGCTATCTTGCCAGGTGTCATCGATGTTCACGTAAATATAACCGGCGTCCCGCATGCCGCTGCTGACCATGGCGTCGGCGATCTCGCGCAGCAGCTTAGCGCTCACTTTCCCTTTAAACCTATTCCAGCTATTCCAGCCCATGGGCGGCGTTTTCGCCAAGCCGTTGTAGGGCACCGGTTTTGCCGGCGGCAGCGAAATCTTTTTCGGTGCGGGCGGCATCGGCTTGGGAGTTTCCGTGGAAACTTGCCGGTATAAGATGCCGCGGCCCGGCTGGCCCTCGCGCACTCTTTGCAGCGTCAGCTTCCCGCCGGATACGGTTCCTTTGTATTCAATCGTTGACATTTTGCCGAACCGGTCGTGAACCGTTGCAAACGAAATGGTGTTCCCCGTGACCGTTCCGTTGGAGATTGGCGTGTTCTCCTGTTCATAGGACATGTAGCCCGCGAGCGAGCTCCCATTCGCCATCAAATAGAGCGAGAGTTCGCGCGTTTCGCCGTTGGGCCCGTGTAATTTGGCCAGCCAATGGCCAGTCAGATCGGCGGCATAACTCGAGGCCGCAAACATCGCGGCGCAAAGGATAACCAGAACGGATCTCATGATCCGCTATTGTATGCCCACGGTTATTGAAACAGCGTCAGCGGCACCGCATGGCCCATAACCCGATAACCTTTGGGCGAAGGATGCAGATGATCTCCCGAATCGTAAGCAGGCCGAAGACGGCTGGGATGCGCCGGATCCCGCATGATTTTGGCGAAATCGATCACTGCGTCGAAGTGTCCGGGCGTGAGAATCCATTTATTAATTGCCTCCCGGTCGGCCTCGCTCGCCGGTCCGGGATGGTAGTAATCGGAACCCGCATACGGCATGATCGTGGCACCGATAGCCTCGATGCCATGCTCGTGCGCGCGCTCGATCATCTGCGAATAAGCGCCGATAATTCGATGGACCATTCTCCGATGCGCGGAACCGGGCATCTTGTGGTCTCGCGTCAGCATGCCCAAATCGTTCACTCCTTCGAGCACGATGAAGTAGCGAACGCCGGGGGGCGCGATCACGTCGCGGTTAAAGCGCGCCAGCGCGTTCGGCCCCAGCCCGTCGGTTAACACTCGGTTGCCTCCGATGCCTTCGTTCAACACTCCAATGTCTCGCGTCGCCGGGTTGGCCTGGAGCCGTCGTGCCAGCACATCCGGCCAGCGATTGTTTCCGTTCGTAGTCGAGGCATGTCCGTCGGTGATCGAATCGCCCAGGATCGCGATCGCGAACGCCTTTCGCAGCGCGGCCACGTCCACGCCCGAAATGAAATACCAATGGTCGATCTTCTTTGGCTTTGCGAAATCCAGCGCCGCCACTCGATTGCCGTGAACCACGTAAGACGTCGCCCGCGATCCGGGATGCCCGGTCTCGTGCGCCGGTGGCGAGTGTATGTAAAGCGTAATGGCAAGGCTGGAGAGCGGCTTGGCCGCAAACGCAACCGGATCGGAGATATACTCGGCGCCCGCGGGAATCGTCACATATGGTTTTCCCTCGAACGTGAGCGCTTGATCCGTAGTCGGATCGATCCGGTCAGCCGTGGGAGATAGCGGGCGTGCAATATGAACTGAATCGATCCGCAGCGGAGCGGTGCCGAAAGCGTTCGACAGATGAACACGCAGTTCCTTCCCGCCGATCGACAAGTGTATGATTTGGCGCAGCGTGGCATCCCGCAAATCCGCCGGCGCCAGCGAATTCTGCGGCTCTACCAACTGCTGCGATGCCGCCCACGACCCCACCCAATGCGGTGCCGCCGCTTGCGCGGAAACACAGAGCGCAAATATCAGAACCGCGTGCGCAAGCAAGCGGCTTTTCATCGCAAGCTGTCGATAAACTTATGCAACCGCTCCAGCCCACGCTCCAATTCGTGCATGGAAGTCGCGTAGGAGATCCGGACATGATCCCGCGTCCCGAACGCCTCGCCGGGAACAACCGCCACGTGCTTTTCCTTCAGTAGCGCACCGGCGAAATCGAGCGAACTCTTCACGCGCTTGCCGTCGAAAGCGACGCTCACATTCGGATAGGCATAGAACGCGCCCTGCGGCATCGTAATGGTCACGCCGGGAATCTGGCGCAGCCGATCTACCACAAAATCCCGCCGCCGCCGATATTCGGCCAGCATCCGCGGCACCGAATCCTGCGGCCCGCGCATCGCTTCCAATCCGGCCTTCTGCGAAATCGAGGTGGGATTCGACGTGCTATGGCTTTGCAATTTGCCCATCGCCTGGATAATCGGCGCGGGCGCCAGAGCGAAGCCGATGCGCCATCCGGTCATGGCATACGTCTTCGAAAGCGAGCCTGCAACAATGACGGTCTCTTTCGCTCCCGGCAGCGCGGCCACCGAAAACGGCTCCGAATCGTACAGAAAGTGGCAGTAACACTCGTCTGTCATCAGGTAAATGCCGCGCTTCGAGGTGAGCTCAAAAATTTTGCGGAACTCTTCCTTGCCGATCACCGCGCCGCTCGGGTTAGACGGCGAATTGATGATGACCAGCTTGGTTTTCGATGTGATGTGCCGCTCGATCATCGCGGCCGTGACCGCGAATCCGGACTTTTCATCGGTTTCGACAAAAACGCACGTTCCCCCGGCGTAATTCACCACGTCTTTGTAGGTCACCCAGTAGGGAACTGGAACAATCACCTCATCCCCGGGATTGATCACCGCCTGGGTGATGCCGAAAATGGCGTGTTTCCCGCCGACGGTTGCCATGCACTCGGAGGCCGAATAGTTGGTGCCGAAATCCAGCCGATGGCGCTCGCAAATCGCCTCACGCAGTTCCGGCGTACCGCCCGCGGCGGTGTATTTAGTGAAATTCGCGTGGATGGCGTCGATGGCGGCTTGCTTGATGTTGTCGGGTGTCGGAAAATCCGGCTCGCCGGCTCCGAAATCGACCACATCGGCCCCTTCGCGCCGGAGGGCAGCGGCATCGGCTGAAACCTTCAGCGTCGAAGATACGCTGATGTTCGAGATACGTTCGGCAATTTCCGCGGTAGCTTGCATGTTTGTGGGTTACCTTCTCTTTACTAGTTTCGCTCGGAGGCGTTCGGCGACCGCCGGCGGTACAAAGGGCGATACGTCGCCATCGAGCATAATAATCTCCTTGACCATTCGCGAGCTGATGAACGAATACTCTTCGGCGGCCATCAAAAATATCGTTTCGGTCTCGGGCCGCATGCGCCGGTTCATCAGCGCCATCTGCAGCTCGGTTTCATAGTCGGAAATCGCGCGAATGCCGCGCACAATCGCCTGCGCCCCGCGCCGCGCGGCGTAATTCACCAGCAGCCCGCCAAACGAATCGACTTCTACATTTTCCATCGACGCGGTAGCCTCACGGATGATTGCCGCGCGCTCCTCGATAGAGAATAGAGTTTGCTTCTGTGTGTTGTTCAGTATGGCCACGATCAGGTGGTCCACCAGCCTGCTCGCCCGCGCGATCACATCCAAATGACCGTTGGTCAGCGGATCGAACGAGCCGGGATAAATGGCGAGCATCGGCAGGAAATTTGAGTTTAGCGGAATGGAGATTTCTAGGCATTGACAAAGATTGATTTACCGGAAGTCTTGGACTCGGGCAATAGCGCCATATTCGAAGCCCGGACGCACGCCCCCGGCCCCAAAGGCGAGCTCCCAATTACGCCCGAGATGCTGCTCCAGGAGCCGTCCGGCAATTTATTCGGGCTGACGCAAGCCGCCGGCATGGGCTGGTCGCCCGCGGCGCTGTTGGGCGATCAATACCTGATCCTGAGCACGCATGGGGGCGTGCGTGCGCCCGACGGCTCGCCCATCGCGCTCGGCTATCACACCGGCCATTGGGAAGTCGGCTTGCTGGTAGAGGAAGCCGCCAGAGAACTGAAGGCGCGCGGCGCGATCCCCTTTGCAGGCGCTTGCACCGATCCTTGCGATGGCAGGACCCAAGGCACCGCCGGCATGTTCGATTCGCTGCCTTATCGCAACGACGCGTCCATTGTTCTGCGCCGCCTCATCCGCTCACTGCCCACGCGGCGCGGCGTCATCGGCATCGCCACCTGCGACAAAGGGCTTCCGGCCATGATGATGGCGCTCGCGGGCTCGCCCGATCTTGCTTGCGCGCTGGTTCCAGGCGGAGTCACCTTGGTTCCCGAGCATGGCGAAGATGCCGGCAAGGTGCAAACCATCGGCGCGCGTTTCGCCCACGGGAAAATTTCGCTGCAGGAAGCCGCTCTCGCCGGTTGCCGCGCTTGCGCCTCTCCCGGCGGCGGCTGCCAGTTCCTCGGTACCGCCGCCACGTCCCAAGTAGTTGCCGAAGCCCTGGGCCTAGCGCTGACGCATTCCGCGCTTGCGCCCTCGGGCGAAGCGGTCTGGCTCGACATGGCCCGCCGCACCGCGCGCGCCATCTTGCGCCTGAATGCGCTGAGTCTGCGCACCCGCGATATCGTCACCTCAACCGCAATCGAGAACGCCATGGTGCTGCACGCGGCTTTCGGCGGCTCGACCAACCTGCTGCTGCACATCCCTGCCGTCGCCCATGCGGCGGGGCTACCGCGGCCAACGGTGGCCGATTGGAACCGCGTGAATCGCAGCATCCCCCGGCTGGTCGATGCTCTGCCCAACGGCCCGCGCGATCATCCGACGGTTCAGGTTTTTATGGCCGGCGGCGTGCCGGAAGTCATGCTGCATCTGCGCCGCGCCGGCGTGCTGAATACGAAAGCTTTGACGGTTTCCGGCGCAACTCTGGATACGATGCTCGACTGGTGGCAGCAGTCGGAACGCCGCGCCCGCTTCCGCGCTCGCCTCGCCGAACTCGACCGCATCGATCCCGACGATGTGATCCTTTCGCCCGACGCTGCTCGGGATCGCGGTTTAACCTCGACCGTCTGTTTCCCGCATGGCAATCTCGCTCCCGAAGGGTCGGTGGTCAAAAGCACCGCCATCGACCCCAGCGTGGTCGATATCGACGGCGTTTACCGCAAACGCGGCCCCGCGCGTGTCTTCACCCAAGAGCACGCGGCGATTCAAGCCATCAAAGACGGCACAGTGAAAGAGGGCGACGTGGTCGTGCTCATCTGCCGCGGCCCGATGGGCGCGGGTATGGAGGAAACCTACGAAATCACCTCGGCCTTGAAGCACCTGCCGTTCGGCAAGCACGTCGCCGTCATCACCGACGCCCGCTTCAGCGGCGTTTCGACCGGCGCTTGTATCGGCCATATCTCGCCCGAAGCGCTCGCCGGCGGACCTGTGGGCAAACTCCGCGATGGCGATCTCATCGAAATCGTCATTGATCGTCTAAAGCTTCAAGGCTCGATCAATTTCGTGGGGGAGACCGAGGAAGCATTTCTCAACCGTCCGCCTCGCACCGACCTCACCGCCGACCCCGCGCTTCCGGCCGACACCCGCCTATGGGCCGCCCTGCAGCAGGCGAGCGGCGGCATCTGGGGCGGCTGCGTCTACGATCCCGAGGCGATTGTGCGTAAACTCTCCGAGGGCGGCCTTTAATCGCCGTGGGGTCAGCCTTTCAGGCTGCCGCCGCTTTTACAGGTGGCGCTGTGGCAGACCGCACTCACCGCTACCACGGCGACCAGCTCCCGTCCGTCTCCCGCTTCTCCTCCTGCTCTCGCTTCTTTTTCGCCCGATCCGCCGCCGACAGTCCGCCGACGAAATACAGATGTACGATCACGCCATGTGTCGAAGCGTCTTTAGTGTAGTCGGAGTGCGTGCTCGACAGGTGGTCGAACAGATTCATGTCCTGGATGCGCTTCAAAAAAAAACTGGGATATTCCGGGTTGAACGGCTTGCCCGGCTTTTCACCCCAGAGCCGCTCGATCACCGGCTGGCTGGTTAAGTCCAGGCCGTGAATATCGAGGCTCTGGAAGTTGTACTGCGATCCCGGCGTCACGTTGTAGGCCACATGCACCGCCCGGTTGGCGTCGTCGGTCTTGGTCTGCGTAGAGATCGTTGCGTCCAGATAACCGCGCCGGTCCAGGTCCTTTAAGAGCTGGTCCCGAAAATCCTGAACTTTCTGGCCGTTGAAGACTTGTCCCGGACGAAACGGAATTTCAGCGCGCACTTCGTTCGGATCGAGACCGCTGCCGTGAAAATGAATGCTTCCGAAATGAAAGACCGGCCCCTCCTTGATCTGCACTTTTACAACGACTCCGGAGTCGGTCTTGGACGGCACCGTCACAATCTTCGGGAAACTGACCGCGGCGTAGCCTTTAGCCGCATACAGCGGCCGGATAGCCCCATTCAGAATCAGCTTCAAGCGCATATCGGTATCTGGAGTGCCCACTGCGACCGCATTCACCGTCCGCAGAATCGTTCCCGTATCGACGGCATGATTCCCCGTGACGAACACCTGCGAGATCGTCGGAGCCGGCGTGTTCGGTGCGAAAACAGCCGCGAGTTGCTGCGGATTTTCGTTCGAGATCGTCACCACAATTTTCACTCCGGGTTTCCTTGCGTCGACAAATTGCCTCACCGCGTCCCTATAGCGGTCCAACACGGCTTGAGTGCCCGGAATCTCGTCCGAATACAAAATCACATGCGTGCGCAGGTATTCTCGCAGCGCGTCCGAAGATACCCCGAGCCGCTCGAATCGTATGGGGAAGACTTGCTGATTCTCGCTGACCGTAAACGTAACGTCGTACTGAAGCGGGTGGCCGAAAAACTGGTAGTGATCGGCAACCGTCGTAAACAGCTCGGTGTCTTGAAGCCGCTGCCGCGCTTCTTGGATGAGCGCCGGCGTCACCTTCTGCCCGATGCGCAGCTCCGACGCTTTGACGATGCCGGCAGACGAATAGCGCTTATTGCCCTTGACAGTGATCGCGTGCAGAATCCCCGGCTCGGACTGGGTCCGCGCCACAAGCTGGCCACCCGCAACAGCGCATAAAGAGACAAGCGTGGCGCAAACGAGCGAGCGCATACCTACCCCATGATACGCGCGCTGGCGCAGGTGCGTTTCTGCAGGAAAGAAGCTCTCAGCCATCAGCTTTCAGCTCTCAGCTTTTGCATCAGGGCAGTGAGCATGCACTTCACTTCGCAAGTTCGCCGTGCGCTGATTAGCCCGTACAAATTCTGGCGTGCTCCGCTCCACCCCCAAACTCTCCATCCAATTGAAAACACGGCCCCGATGTTAAACTTGAGTCGAAAATGACTTATGATGTAGTTGTAATCGGCAGCGGCCCTGGCGGTTATTCCGCCGCGGTGCGCGCCGGGCAGTATGGTCTGAAGACGGCGCTGGTCGAGAGGCAGCCCAGGCTCGGCGGAACTTGCCTTCTGGTCGGCTGTATTCCCACCAAAGCTCTTCTGCACACCGCCGACCTTTGGGATCAATTCAAGAACCCGGAAAAGCAGGGGATCGAGTGCAAAGACCCGCACTTGAACTACCCGCGCGCGGTTGAGCGTAAGAACCAGATCGTCACCAAGCACTCCAAAGGCATCGATTTTCTGATGCGCAAGAACAAGGTCGACGTGCTGAAGGGCGCGGCGCGGCTCCTCGGCGGCGGCCGCATCGAAGTCGGCGGACAAACAGTCGAGGCGAAAAACATTATCCTGGCCACCGGTTCCGAGGCGCGCATGCTGCCCGGCTTACAGCCCGATCCGAAACTGATCCTGACCAATATCGAAATTCTCGATCTCGAAGCCGTGCCGAAGAGCATCGGCATCATCGGCGCCGGTGCGGTTGGGGTAGAGTTTGCTTCCATGTTCAATCGCTTCGGGTCGCAAGTGACGATTCTCGAGATGCTTCCGCGAATCGTGCCGGTGGAGGACGAAGAAGTCTCAAAAGAATTGGAGAAGCACTTCAAAAAAACCGGTATTCGCGTCGAAACCGGGGCCAAAGCGGAAAATATCCGCAAAAATGCAAACAGCGTCAGCCTCACCGCAACGCTCGCCAACGGCAAGGCCGAGCAGATGGAATTTGAGAAGCTGCTGGTCGCCGTGGGCCGCAAACCGAATACCGACAACCTCGGAATCGAGAACACCAGAGCCGAGCTCGATCGCGGCTTTGTAAAAGTGGACCCCTATCAGCTCACCGGCGAGCCCGGCTTGTACGCCATCGGCGATATCGTCGCCGGCACTCCGCAGTTGGCGCATGTCGCGACCAGAGAAGGCATGATCGCCGTCGGGCACATAGCGGGTAAATGCGTCACGCCGGTGAATCGCAACCGCATTCCGGGCTGCACTTACACGGATCCGGGAATCGGCAGCGTCGGATTAAGCGAAGCCCAGGCGCGCGCCCAGGGATTCCAAGTCCGTGTGGGCAAATTCCCGTTTGTCGGCAACAGCAAGGCGACCATCCTCGATTCGCATGAAGGCTTTGTCAAGGTCATTTCGGAAGAGCGCTTCGGTGAGATTCTCGGCGTACACATCATCGGGCCGGAAGCCTACGAGCTGATCGCCGAAGCGGTAGCGGCCATGGAAGCTGAGGCTACGGTGGAAACGATGATGTCCACCATCCACGCGCATCCGACGATTTACGAAGCCATCGGCGAGGCGTTCAATAACGTATACGGGCTCGCGATCAATATCTAAGTGGGGCAGACCATCGCTTTTCGTGGTCTGCCAGCTCTGGCAGCATGAAGTTACTTCAAGTTACCGATCTCGGCCGCATGCGCTATGCCGCTGCGCTTGAGAAACAACAGCAGCTCGTGGAACAGCGAAAGCAAGGCCGCGGGACGGACACGCTGCTGTTCGTCGAACATCCGCATGTAGTGACAGTGGGCCGCAACGGGAAGCAACAGCACGTGCTTGCGAGCGCGGAGATTCTGGCGCGCAGCGGCATCGAGCTTTACGAGACCGATCGCGGCGGCGATGTCACTTACCATGGTCCGGGCCAGGTGGTCGGCTACCCAATCCTCGATTTGCGAGAATGGAGACGCGATGTTCGCGCTTACTTCCGCGGCGTAGAGCAGTCCTTGATCGATGCGCTGGCCGGCTTTGGCATTCAGGCAGAACGTGTTCCGGAGCCGGGGCACGAAGGTGTCTGGGTAGGCGGAGCAAAAATCGCGGCGATCGGGATTCACATTAGCCGATGGATTACTTCACACGGGTTTGCGCTCAATGTCGCAACCGATTTGAGCTATTTCCACTACATTGTGCCTTGCGGGCTAATCAAGCCGGTCTGCTCGCTGCGCAGCTTGGGCTGCCAGGCAAGCCGCGCGGAAGTGATGCGCGCCATCGCCGTTTCTTTCGCCAAGGTGTTTGAATACAAATTAGCGATGGCCGACGAAACCGGAGCCGGAAGCGTAAGCGACCAGGTTGCCACTGGAAACCGAGCCGGAAGCGTAAGCGACCGCGTCGCGGCAAATTTTGAGGAGATCCGATGACCGATATAGTGATGCCCCAGATGGGCGAGAGCATCGTTGAGGGAACATTAACGCGCTGGCTGAAAAAGCCGGGCGATCGCATAGAACGCGACGAGCCGCTATTCGAGATTTCGACCGACAAGGTCGATACCGAGATTCCGTCGCCCTCCGCCGGCGTGCTGAAGGAAGTACTGGTCCAGGAAGGCGCAACGGTCGCCATCAATTCCGTGGTGGCGCGGCTGGACGACGGCGCCGGCGCACAGCCGGTGGCCGCTCCACAACCGCAAGAAGCACAGCAACAAGCGCGCCAGCCGGAGCCACAGGTGAAGCCCGCGCCCGAAACCAAGCCCGATGTGGATGTGGGGCCGTCTGCCGCGGCACCCGAGGCCCGCACCGCTGCTGCTCCACCGCCCGCGCCGGCGCCTCGCGCCGCCGGGCCTTATCCGGTTGAACCGCCACCCCAGCCCGGCGCCGCCTACACTCCGGCTCAGGCGGCGGGGGAGGACCAAGGTCCGCTATCGCCGCTCGTGCGCCGCATGGCTCGCGAATACAACATCGATCTTGCGCAGATCAGAGGCACCGGCGCCGGTGGCCGCATTACGAAACAGGATCTGGAAGCCTATATGTCGTCTCAAGCCGCGCGTACGTATGCCGCGGCCGCTCCGTCTTTACCAGCCCCGCCGCAATCCGCTCCTCCGGCCATGCCGCTTCCCGAAGCCGCTCGTATTCGCACCGAAACCATGAGCAACATGCGGCAAAAAATCGCCGAACACATGGTGCTCAGCAAGCGCACTTCGGCCCATGTCACCACCGTGCACCGGGTCGATATGACCAAAATCGCGAAGCTGCGCGACCGCTCCAAAGCCGAATTCCAGGCCCGCAACGGCTTTTCGCTCACCTTTCTGCCGTTTATCACTGCCGCGGCGGCCGAGACTCTGCGCGCGTTCCCGATCGTGAATGCTTCCATTGACGGCAAGAACATCGTCTACTATCGCGATATCAATATTGGCATCGCGGTCGCGCTCGAAGGCGGCCTGATTGTCCCGGTGATTCGCAATGCCGGTGAAAAAAACGTAGCCGGGCTGCAGCGCGCCATCGTGGATCTGGCCACGCGTGCGCGCTCGCGCCAGTTGAAGCCCGAAGAGGTCCAGGGCGGCACGTTTTCCATCACCAATTTCGGCAGCTTCGGCAGCATCTTCGCCACGCCTGTGATCAACCAGCCGCAGGTGGCGATTCTCGGCGTCGGCGCGGTGGAAAAAGTCCCCGCCGTGGTCGATGGAGATGCCATCGCGATTCGCTCACAAGCCTATCTGGCGCTCACCTTTGACCACCGCCTGATCGACGGCGCTTTGGCCGACCAGTTCTGCCAAAAGGTCAAATCGATTCTGGAAAACTGGTCGACCGAAATCCTGTAGGTTGCTCAATCAGAACGTCAGGCGAGCATCAAGCTGAATGTTACGCGGGTCAAGCGCCCCCGTGATGTCGCCAAATGTCGACGACCCAAACACGTTGCCGACCGAATTGAAGTTCGCGTGATTGAAGATGTTGAAGAAAGCAGCTCCAAACCGAAGACGGAGGCGCTCTCCCAGTGCAAAGTTCTTGTACAAGTTAAAATCGATATCGTCACTTGTTCCGGGTCCGCGCACGATGTTGCTGCCTTCGTTGCCGAACGTCCCCAGAGGATTACGCGAGAACGCCGCCGTATTGAAGTACCCAAAGATGTTTCCGGTGATGTCAAGCGGTCCTGTGACGTCGGGCCGCTGTGTGCCGCCGCCTACTCCAGCCCGATCGCCGGGTTCTGTAACTGTGAATGGGAACCCGCTGGCAAAGGTTGCGTTGCCGCTTAGCTCCCATCCGCCTATGATGTTGTGAACCCAGCCAAGCGCTTGCGCCCGTGGAAGGTCGTAAACAAAATTGAACGTGAGGTTTTGGGGCTGATCGTAGCTATTTAAGCCCTCTTCGTCGGGCTGCACAAATGGATTTTGTCCAGCACCCCAAACGATGGATTTTGAAAAAGTATAGGAAACCTGGAACATCAGGCCGGCGCTAAACCGCCGCAAGAGGCCCACCTGCAAGGCATTGTACTCGGCGGAAGCGTTTCGCTCATCCCAATTGATGTTTCCATATCCAAGATAGGGCCTGATCGTGTTCACGTTTATTTTCCCTTGCGCAACCGCCAGATTTGGCTGAGGTTGGTTCAGGTTCTCCTGTTGATCCAAATGCACGGCATGATTGCCGACATATGCTGCCGAAAGGACCATCCTGCCGGGCAATTCTTGCTGAAACCCGAAACTCCACTGCTGAACATTTGGATACTGATAATGAGCGTCAAAGGCCTGAAGGTTTGGTGGAAATATGCGATTCGTGCCCCCTGCAGGATTACTCAGAAAGGTATTGAAGATACTAACCGAGTTTGTAAAGGGCGGGTTGGTGATTAGGTTTTCCTGATTGCTGTTATCCCAGTGATAAAAGATACCGTATCCCCCGCGGATCACGGTCTTCGAATTTTGCGAGGGCGTCCACGCAAACCCGAAGCGAGGGCCCGGCATTACATAGTGATTGTCGCGCAGTCCACGCGGCAACTTCAGGCCTTGAAGGTTTGTCGGCGTAAAGATGCCGTTCAGGGGATTTCCCGTACTTGGCTCAATTGCTCCGTCCGCCAAGATAACAGGGGCCTGAGACGGCTGGTACAGGGCGGGGCTGAACCCGGACTGCTGATTGTACTTGTCATAGCCGATCGGAACACCAAGGAACATGTCCCAGCGCAGGCCCAAATTCAAGGTCAAGCGCGGCGATACTTTCCAGTCGTCTTCGAAGTACATCTCGTAGGCGTTGGAGAAGTAATATCCAACGGGACCCAGAGACTGTTCGGTGTAGCTGAACGCCCGTCCAAGCAGAAAATCGGCAGCGGCATTCCCGGTAAAGTCGCCGTTAAACGTAAACGCGCCTTGGGTGTTCACTCCAAAACCGGCTAAATCGAATTTCTGAAGGCGGAAGATGTCAAAGCCAGCTTTCAGTGTATGATTACCGGCAACATGCGTGAAATCGTCTTTCCACTCGAAGATGTTGTTGACATTGTTGGTCGTAGTTCCTACTCCAATATTGCTGAAGCCGGAAATAGAGACGTCCGGGGGCGCGTTGTATAAATTCCCTGGCAGCACTTCAGGAATCGTCAGCCCAGAGCGGGAAGTCGCCGCACCGGTCGGATACTGGATGATTCCATTTCTCGAAAAGCCCGCGGTAAACACATTTACTGTGCTCGGGTTGACCGTCCAGCTCAGGCGGATGATACCTTGGTAGCCCGGCTTTCCTATGAATCCTGGCTGGGTCGGAAAGCTCGTAGGTGCGGGCTTGAGGATACTTTCGTTCTCATGCCAGCTGTCGTGCGTATAGCGCACCGTGAGCAGAAGCTGCTGGGAGAGCTGCTGGTCAATGCGGACGAGATCCTCGCGCCACCGGCTCGCACTATCGGATGAAAAAACATAATTTGGGCTTGCAGCCCGATTCGGAAGCGGATAGAAAGTGTTCAAGAGAGCAGTCGCATTTGGATCAATGAGAGCATTTGGAATCGTATCGTTCGGGAATGGAAGACCAGTCGAAGGATCTGTGACTGCCTTTGAGAAATGTCCTTGCCGCTCTGCCAGCGTCGGTGTCGTGCCCGTAAAAGTACTCTGAGGCGAAGCCGTGAAGCTGGTGATTTGCGGACCCTGACGTAAATTCCAGCCTTCCGAAACGAAGAAGAAGGTTTTATTTCTGGCAGTATTGTAGTGGCGTGGGATGAAAATCGGTCCGCCGAGCGTGAACCCGAACATGTTTTGATGGAACGGGGCACGTTCATTGGCGAAGAAGTTTCGGGCGTCCAAATCGTTGTTGCCAAACACTTCGTAAAGATCTCCGTGAAAGTGAGATCCGCCTGATTTGGTAATAACATTGACGGTTCCGTATCCATAGCTGCCCTGATCCGCTGAAAAGTTGCTCGTCTTGACTTCGATTTCTGCGATGGCGTCCATCGGCGGGAACAGGTCAACGCCGCGATTGCCTCCGGTGTCCATCGCGAGTATCCCGCCGAACATATATTTCGTATCGTTGACCCGGCCGCCGTTGATAGACATCAAAGGGTTCCCTTCCTGGCCGACGCCCATTCTTGTTCCAGTCTGCTGGGATGCAACTCCAGGACTAAGGGTTAGAAATTGGGTAAAATTCCTCCCGTTCAGCGAGAGATCACTCACTTGCACGCCGCTGACTTGAGTGCTTATCGCACCATTCTCGGTTTGCAAGGCCGGGGGCGCGCTGGTCACTGTGACCGACTGCTGTGTGGTGCCGAGTTGAAGCTCAATATTAACTGTGGCAACTGTGTCCGCTGCAAGGCGGACGTTCTTTTGCACGAACGTCTTGAACCCTGAGCGTTGTACCCGGATCTCATATGCTCCGATTTCCTGGTTGGGAAGAACATAGTTCCCTTGGTTGTTCGTGGTGGTCGTGTGCGAAAGGTTAGTCCTTAAGTGGACGGCGGTAACCTTGGCACCCGTGACGCTTGCGCCCGATGGGTCGGTTACGACGCCTCTGATCGTGCCCGTACCCATACTCTGTCCGTACAGAACCGTCCCGGTCAAAATAATTACCAAGGTCGGTAGACTCTTCAGTAACGTTCTCATTGTATTCTCCGCTTGTTTTAAATCTAACCGGCAATGATGAGAAATGCGTTCTGGAAGGAGGCGCCTTCCTGAGCAATCCGGTCCAGTTTTGGCGTATGAAGAATTCGGTTGCCCGCGATACTCAGCGCATCTGCAGGTTCGGTGAGGATGAACAGAATGTTAGGTTTGTGCTGGCCCGGCGGCGCTTGCTGTGCTGAAACCGCTTGGCCGGCAAAAGCCGCAACCGCTGCTGGGCTGCCACCCTGAAGAAACTCTCTGCGTGTCTCCATTGAGCACGCTCCTGTTTATCGATGGATTCTATCAAAAAAAATTGACAAAAAAAGTTTGGTTGCCTTATGATCGGAACCGGCGGATCATGGCAAACGACAACAAAATTTCGCGTGCGGAAGCGTTGAAGAGAATGGGCGGCCTGGCGCTCGGCTCGGCGGTTGCCCCATTGTTAGCGGCCCAGGAAGAGCCGAACCGCGCCTCGTCGAGTAAGCCCAACATCCTTTGGATTACCGGTGAAGGT
The DNA here is from genome assembly GCA_036379475.1 of Bryobacteraceae bacterium. Classification (GTDB taxonomy): domain Bacteria; phylum Acidobacteriota; class Terriglobia; order Bryobacterales; family Bryobacteraceae; genus Bog-105. Next base: position 20,241 of record DASVGP010000218.1, read on the forward strand.
GTTCCGCTGAAAGTGCTGAGCTGCTATGGCAGCCAGCTCTTGCGCACGCCCAACATTGACCGCATCGCCAACGAAGGCATGCGCTTCGCCAACAGCTTCTGAACCAATGCCCTGTGCGCCCCCAGTCGGGCCACACTGCTGACAGGCACTTACAACAACATAAACGGGATGATTTCCAATCCCAATGCTGTGCCTGTCTACCGGCGCAAAACCCATTTCGATCTGAACCAGGAAACCTTCCCGAAGATACTGAAGCGTAACGGCTACCAAACCGGATTGGTCGGCAAGTGGCACATTCCAGGCAATCCGGCCAAAGCCGGTTTCGACTATTTCGTTTTTAAGCGGGGTGCCGGCGGTCCATATTACAGACCTACCGGATATTTACAGAACCCCAGTGTTGGCAGCGAGGTAGTCGAACAGGCAAGCCATCCGGGATACATCACCGATAACGTTACGGATTTCGCCATCAACGGAATCAAGAAATTCAAGCAGCCGTGGCTCATGATGGTTCAATACTTTAACGATCATCGTCCGTTCAATCCTCCACATAAGTACGAACATCTTTACGATCACACACATATCCCCGAGCCCGGCACCTTCTGGGACGACTATTCCCATCGTGCATCGCCCGCGCGCGAAGCGCGCATGCGCATCGCGTACATGCCGGATTTTCATCCACCGGCGAGCTTGACCACTCGGCAGCGGCAGCAATGGAATTATCAGCAGTTCATGGCGCATTTCCTCGGCACCATGCGGGCGCAGGACGACAATATCGGCCGACTGCTTGAATTTCTGGACCATAGCGGCCTGGCGAAGAACACGATCGTCGTTTACACTTGCGATCATGGGTTTTTTCTCGGCGACCACGGCTGGTTCGACAAACGCTTCATGTATGAGCAAGCTCTGCGCGTGCCTTGGATCATTCGATATCCCGGCCATATAAAGGCGGGCAGCGTGAGGAACGAGTTCGTGCTGAGCATCGATAATGCCCCGACCGCTCTCGACCTGGTTGGCCTCCCGATTCCGAAAGAGATGCAGGGCAGGAGTCTGCTCCCGCTTTTCAAAGGGCAAACTCCATCCGACTGGCGGACCTCAATGTATTACCACTACTATGAATTCGGTTCGCCTCATTGGGTGTATCCGAATTACGGCATCCGCACCGATCGCTATAAGCTCATCAACTATTACATGGTGAACGAATGGGAGCTGTTCGACTTAGAAAAAGATCCCGACGAGATGGAGAGCTTGTTCGAGTGGTCCGGGTATAAAGTTCATCCAGCTTACAAGGACACCGCCGAACAATTGGCGGAGCAGTTGAAGCAGCTTCGCGAGCAATTCAAAGATACAACCGGAGAGCCGGTGAAGTTGTGGCCCACCAGCAGTTACGATTGATGAAAGCTATTAAGCAATCAGCTAACAGCTCTCAGCTAAGGCATTTTTCTCGGCGCGCGCCTCTACGATCCGGCCTTGCTGAACACCAGCTTTTCCGGGTTCTCATTGGGCACGATGTGAGTCAGCGTGACGTTCATCGTCTTGCCATCGGACGATAAACTGAGCTGCCATTGGGTAACCGAATCGCTCTTTGGCCCATCGGTCTTCAGAATCACCAGGGCAGGGCCGTCATACCAGAGGCTCACTTTGGCCTTGTGACCACCCTCGTCGAAATCGCATTGCTGCCCCCCAATCTGGCAAGTAAACGTCGATACGACGCTGTGTCCGCCAGCTCCCTGAACGACTCGCTTAAACTGAATCTTCGGCGAGTCGTCCTGAATGCTGAGCGTCACGTTCTGGTCTTGAGCGTTCACCTGGCTTTTAGCGGCGTTGAGTTGCCAATTTCCGCTCAAATCCGGCTGCTGCTGCGCCAGCAGTAGCGAACCAAATAGCGGCCCTGCAAGCCACGCTAAGCGAGCGAGTTTCATCGGGTCCTCCATGCGCACTGCCCAATGCGCGGAAGCGCATTCGTTTTCATGCCTATCAAGTTATACCCCAAAGCTCGGCGCGTGCAACCCGTCTCTGCGCGAAAATGAAAATATGACAGAAAAAGCTACTTTCGCGGCCGGTTGCTTTTGGGGCGTGGAGGCCGCTTTCCGCGAATTGCCCGGCGTCCGTCAGGCCGTTTCCGGCTATACCGGCGGGCACACACAAAGCCCTACCTATAAAGACGTCTGCAGCGACCGCACCGGCCACGCCGAAGCCGTCGAGGTGGAGTACGACCCGGCCGAAATAGGTTATGACCGGCTGCTCGACCTTTTCTGGAATATGCACGATCCCACCCAGGTCAACCGCCAGGGCCCGGACGTGGGCACGCAATACCGAACCGCCATTTTTTTCCACACGCCCGAACAGGAACAGGCGGCCCGCGCCTCCAAGGCCCAACTGGAAGCTTCCGGCAAGTACCGGCGGCCCATCGCCACCGACATCCAGCCCGCCCCCGCCTTCTATCCCGCCGAAGAATATCACCAGCAATACCTGGCCAAACGCGGGCTCAAACACTGCCACATCTAACCGGGGGCGGACTTTAGTCCCGCAGGGCTTTAGCCCCGCCGCTTGTTATCCTGGCATCTTTGAGAGCTCTTATTTCGAATTAGCCAAGGAGAAAACTATGTATGCCCGCAGTTGATGTCCCCTTGCAAGGCGCTCGCTTCGGCCAAACGGCGCGGCGCGATTGGTGGTGGGTTCAGCCTCTGCTCACGTTCCTGGGTCTGTTGATCTTCCTCGTGTATTCGTTCTGGGCCGCCGCCCAGGGGGACAATTACCGCTCCGGCCCTTATCTTTCGCCGTTCTATTCTCCGCTAGTTTTTGGACCGCACTCCTGGCTGGGCGCATGGCCGACCTGGTGGCCTGCACCCATCCTGTCGGCCTCATGGATTGTCTTGTGGGCGCCGGCCGGATTCCGCGTGACCTGCTACTACTATCGCGGCGCCTACTATAAGGCATTCTGGGCCGATCCGCCCTCCTGTGCCGTCGGTGAGCCGCGCAAGAGCTATTGGGGCGAGCGCTCCTTCCCCTTGATCCTGCAGAACGTGCATAGATATTTCATGTATCTTGCGGTTCTGGTTCTGATCGTCCTCGGCTACGACACCTATCAAGCCTTTTGGTTCACCGATCCGGCCACCGGCGCTGTGCACGCCGGGTTTGGCGTTGGAACTCTCGTGCTTCTGGTGAACTTGGTGCTGCTCACCTGCTATACCTTCGGCTGCCACTCTCTCCGCCATTTGGTCGGAGGTTACTTGGACCGGCTCGCGCGGCGCCCGGTCCGGCAAGGCGCATATAAATGCGTCTCCTGCCTCAACCGCCGTCACATGCTCTTCGCCTGGATGAGCCTGTTCATGGTCATGTTCGCCGACATCTACGTCCGTCTCTGCGCGGCGGGCATTTGGACCGATTGGAGAATTTTTTAATGGCCGAATACCAGACATTCGACTACGATGTGCTGGTGATCGGCGCGGGCGGCGCGGGATTGCGAGCGGCGATCGAAGCCTCGGCCGCCGGCGTTTCTGTCGGAGTCGTGACCAAGAGCCTGCTCGGCAAAGCTCATACCGTGATGGCCGAGGGAGGAATCGCCGCGTCGCTCGCTAACGTCGACGAACGCGACAACTGGCGAGTCCATTTCTCCGACACTATGCGCGGCGCCCAATATATCAACGACTGGCGCATGGCCGAATTGCACGCCAAAGAAGCTCCGCAGCGTGTGCGCGAATTGGAAGCCTGGGGCGCGGTGTTCGACCGCACCAAAGACGGGCGCATTTTGCAGCGCAACTTCGGCGGTCACCGTTATCCCAGGCTCGCCCACGTCGGCGACCGTACCGGTCTCGAAATGATCCGCACCCTGCAGGACCACGGCATTCATATGGGCATGGAAGTGCACATGGAAACGACCGTTTTGAAACTGCTCACCGCCGATGGCCGCATCGTCGGCGCTTTTGGCTACGAGCGTGAGCGCGGCCGCTTTCTCTTGTTTCGCACCAAGGCAGTCGTACTGGCGACCGGCGGAATCGGCAGGGCTTTCAAGATCACCAGCAACAGTTGGGAATATACCGGCGATGGACAGTCGCTCGCCTATCACGCGGGCGCATCGCTCAAAGACGTGGAGTTTGTTCAATTCCATCCGACCGGAATGGTTTGGCCACCCAGTGTGCGCGGCATTCTGGTCACCGAAGGCGTCCGCGGCGAAGGCGGCGTGCTCAAGAACAGAGACGGACGGCGGTTCATGTTCGATGACGTTCCCGAAAATTACCGTTCCCAGACGGCGGACAATGAAGAGGAAGGCTGGCGCTATACCCAGGGCGACCGTAATTCGCGCCGACCGCCGGAACTGCTGACGCGCGATCACGTCGCCCGCTGCATTGTGCGCGAAATCCGGGAGCAGCGCGGCAGCCCCCACGGAGGTGTCTTTCTGGACATCGCTTGGATCAAAAACCGCGTGCCGGGCGGCGCCGAGCATATCAAGAAGAAATTGCCCAGCATGTACCACCAATTCAAACAATTGGCGGACCTCGACATTACGGAAGAGCCCATGGAGGTGGGTCCGACGACACACTATTTCATGGGCGGCGTGTTGGTCCACCCGGACACGCAGATGTCGGGTGTACCCGGCCTGTTTGCGGCGGGCGAATGTGCGGCCGGACTGCATGGCGCGAACCGCTTAGGCGGTAATTCGCTTTCCGATCTCCTGGTCTTTGGCAAGCGTGCCGGAGAACATGCCGCATCGTTTGCCAGAGAAAATGCCGCTCTACCGGTGAACTTGGAGGAAGTGAACAACACCGCACGCGAGGCGTTGGCGCCTTTCGAGCGCAGCTCCGGCGAAAATCCTTATCGCATTCAACAAGACCTACAGGAAACCATGCAGAGCCTGGTCGGCATCAGCCGCCGCGGGGAGGAGATGCAGCAAGCTCTTGAAGAGATAAAACAGCTTTGGCTGCGAGTCGAAAACGTGGGCGTTCCCGGCAACCGCGAGTACAACAACGGCTGGCACACCGCGCTCGATCTGCCGAATCTGCTGACCATAGCGGAGCTGGTAACGCGCGCGGCGCTCGAACGCAGGGAGAGCCGCGGCGCTCATTTTCGCGAAGACTATCCGGCCAAAGACGAAGCCGAAGGCCGCTGCAATTTTATCCTGCGCCGCGGTGCTTCGGGCGAAGTGGAGATGCGGCGCGAGCCGTTGCGGCCGATGCCTCCCGAACTCACTCAAATTATCGAGGAGATGAAGTAACGATGGCAAACGAACAACGGCTCGACAATTTGGAAGGCAACAGTTAAGTAGAAATGGCGAACGCAACTTTCCGGATCTGGCGCGGCGAGAAGGGAACTGGGGGCCTGCGCGACTATACCATCGAAATTTCGCCCGGCATGGTCGTCCTGGATGCCGTGCACCGGATCCAGGCTGAACAAGCCAACGATCTGGCCGTGCGCTGGAACTGCAAGGCCGGCAAGTGCGGCTCCTGTTCGGCGGAGATTAACGGCAACCCGAAACTGATGTGCATGACCCGCCTCAATTCGCTGTCGCTCGAAGAGCCGGTCACCGTTCAGCCGATGAAGGCGTTTCCGTCCATCAAGGATCTGGTTACCGACGTTTCCTGGAACTATCGTGTGAAGGAATCGATCCGCCCGTTCAAGCCGCGTCGGCCAGACGCCCCCGATGGCACCTGGCGCATGTATCAGGCCGATGTCGATCGTGTCCAGGAATTCCGCAAATGCATCGAATGCTTCCTCTGTCAGGACGTCTGCCACGTCCTGCGCGAACACCATCTGCACGACCGCTATATCGGCCCGCGATTCTTCGTCCATACCGCCGCGCTGGAGATGCATCCGCTCGATACTGAGCACCGCCTCGGCGATCTGCGTAAGGAGGAGGGTCTCGGTTATTGCAACATCACAAAATGCTGCACGAAAGTTTGCCCCGAAGGCATCACGATTACCGATAACGCCATCATTCCGCTAAAGGAGCGCGTGGTGGACGAGTTTTACGATCCGCTGCACAAGCTCTTTAAGATATTCCGGAAGTAACATGCAGTTTGAGCTGAAGCCGCTCTCGAAAGACGCCATTCCCGAAGCTCTCGCCAAGGCGCATCGCTACCGGCTCCTCGGCGAACCTTCGCAGGCCGAGAGTATCTGTTTGGATGTCTTGCGCCTGGAGCCGGCGAATCGGGAAGCTTTGGTGACGCTGCTGCTTGCCATTACCGATCAATTCGAAGCAGGAGTTCCGCCGTCGCGGGCTCGCGATGTGCTGCAATCGCTCTCCGGCGATTACGAGCGCGCCTATTACGCCGGAATTATTTCCGAACGTTCCGCTCGCGCCCGCATGAAACAGATCCGGCTGGGCACGAATTTCAAGGCTTATGAGGAATTCGCGGAAGCGATGCGCTGCTACGAACAGGCACAGGCGCTACGCCCGCCCGGCAACGACGACGCGATCCTCCGCTGGAATACCTGTGCGCGAACCTTAATGCGCCACCGCGAACTCCGCCCGGAGCCGAAAGAGAATCCGGGTCCGATTGTCCTCGACGCGGAGAGTTGAATTACTCAAAGAGTCCCGGCTGTGCCGATATATCTTTTGGCTCGCGAAAGTTACTAAGACAAACGCCGGCCAGGCGAAACCGCCGGGTTGGCTCGGAAGCGACCCGGTCCCGGAGCAATAATGCAATCCGGATCAATTCCTCGCAAGAAGAAGGCGAAGAAGCGGGCGTATGGCTGCGGGTAAGGATATGGAACTCGCTGGTCTTCAACTTCAGCACTACCGTGCGAGCAACGCGCGGCTCTTTTCGCGATGCGGACCAGACTCTTTGTGCTAAGTCGCGGACGACCGGCTCGATTTCGCTTAATAGTAAATCGTTCTCGAACGTGTCTTCGACGGAGATAGACTTCGTGTGCCGGTTGGGAATGACGGCAGCGTCATCGATGCCGCGAGCCAACTCGTACAACCGCAAACCATGACGGCCGAAGCGGCGCTCAAGGACAGGCAATTCCAGACCGCGCAACTCGCCGACGGTCACCACGCCCAGGTTCTGCAGTTTCTCTCCGGTCACTTTGCCGACGCCGGGCAATCGTCCCACCGGAAGCGGCGCCAGAAAAGCATCGACCTCGCCGGGGCGGATCACAAACAGTCCGTCCGGCTTGCGCCAATCGGACGCGATCTTCGCCAGAAACTTGTTGGGCGCGACTCCCGCCGAAGCGGTCAGATCGAGTTCCTCCCGGATCTGTTTCCGGATTGCTTGCGCAACCGGCGTTGCCGCGGGCAGTCCCATTTTGTTCTGCGTGACATCGAGGTACGCCTCATCCAGCGAAAGCGGCTCGATCAAGTCCGTGTGCTGTTTGAAAATTTCCCGCACCAGCCGCGACACGGCACGGTAGCGCGTGAAATCCGGAGGCACGAAGATTGCGTCGCGGCATAAACGTTCCGCGCTTACCGCGGGCATCGCCGAATGCACGCCGAATTTTCTGGCCTCATACGAAGCCGCGCAAACCACCGACCGCTTGCCGCGCCACGCGACGACCACCGGTTTGCCGCGCAGCGTGGGATCGTCCCGCTGCTCGACCGATGCATAAAAGGCATCCATGTCGATATGGATAATCTTGCGCCCTTCCATCTACTTATATTTTGTATGGCGGCCCCACCCCGTCGAGGCAAGTCCACTACCTGTTGCTTTCCCACTGGAAATGTGTCATACTCCTTTGGGAAACCAACTGCTTCCACATGAAACAAAAAACCGACGTCCTCCAAGGCACGCTGGCGTTGATGGTTCTGAAAACACTGGACGTTCTCGAGCCGCTGCACGGCTACGGCATCGCCCGTCGCATCGAGCAGATCAGCGGCGATCTTCTTACCGTCAATCAAGGCACGCTCTATCCCGTTCTGCTGAAGCTGGAACAGGAGGGTTCCGTCGCGTCCGAATGGGGCGCTTCTGAAAACAATCGCAAGGCGCGCTTCTACCGCCTGACCCGCGCCGG
>DASVGP010000219.1:0-4122 GCA_036379475.1 Bryobacteraceae bacterium
GATCACGGGGGCCATCTTGATAAACACGGTGCCGGCGACGATCATCATGTCGGCTTCCCTGGGCGTACCCCGGATCACCTCCGCGCCGAAGCGGGAGATATCATACTTGCTCGTGATGGAGGTAGCCATCTCCACGTAGCAGCACGAGAGCCCGAAGTTGAAAGGCCAGATCGAATTCTTCCGGCCCCACGCCACCAGATCCTGCAGCTTGGCAAGGACAATGCTGCGTTTGACTTCTTGATCGAAAGCGCCCGGCTCTGCTTCTCGGGGGGTGTTCCGGATCTTTGTCAGAGACCAGGGCATTAACGCTTTGCCTCCGTCGGACGCACAAATCTAGACCAATCGAGCGCTCCGACTTTTGCCAGGTAAAGCAATGTCAGCATGAGAATGACGGCGAACGTGACGGCTTCCCAGAATCCCGCCCACCCGCTGCTGCGGGCGGCTACGGCCCAGCTAAACAGGAATGCCGCTTCCAGGTCGAAAATGACGAAGAACATCGCCACCAGGTAGAACTTGACCGATAACCGGAGGCGCGCGGAGCCTTGTGAAACGATACCCGCTTCGTACGGGGACTCCGTGGCCGGGCCCCGGTGGCGCTGCCCGAGCACGTAGGAGACCAGAAGCATGGCTGTGACGAGGGCTACAACGAGTAGGAAATAAAGAGCAAGCGTCCAGATCATACGGTTAGATTGAGTCCTCCACAGAGCGCCAGCCCATAGCCTATAGCACGCTCGCGCGGCTGGAGAATAGTTCGTTCGTAACGGTTCTGAGGACGCTTATCACGCAAATCATACAACATCTTACGCGCGTTCCATTGCAAGTGACACGTGGCCCATTGGCTTCGTATGGATACGGCGCCACACTTAAATCAGGAGACGTTAAAAGTGGAAAAACTCAACCACAGTCATCGGTGGGGCATCATTTTGGCAGGAGGCGACGGCACTCGCCTGAGGCCGTTGACGCAAACGATCTCCGGTGACGCTCGCCCGAAGCAATTCTGCCCGTTGCTCGGAGGGAAAACCCTGCTAGCCCAAACCCGGCTCCGAATTGCATCGGCCATCGATGCCCGGCGCACGCTTTTCGTACTCACAAAGAAGCATGAGCCGTTCTATACCGAGGAACTCGCAGACGTCTCGCCGGCGCGAATGATCGTTCAGCCAAGTAACCGCGGAACGCTTCCAGCCATCCTGTGGAGTTTGCTGCGAATTGCCCAACTCGACGAGACCGCCTCCGTCGCTTTTTTCCCATCCGACCACTACTACACGAGGGAACAGAAATTCATCAGAGGAGTTCGAGCGGCTTTTCAATGCGCCGGGGCCAGTGCGGGGCAGGTGATCCTGCTAGGCGCTGCGGCGGTACGCCCCGAAGCCGAGTATGGCTGGATCGAGCCGGATCTTGGCAATACAGCCTTCCGGAGCGGCTTAGCGCCTATTAAACGATTTTGGGAGAAGCCGTCACCTGAAACTGCGCAACTTTTATTGAACCGCGGCTGCCTCTGGAACACATTCGTCATGATTGGCCGTGCTGCAGCGTTTCTCAACATGATTGAGGCGGCAGCGCCGGAGACCTATCGGATGTTGGAATCAGCGATGCGGATACAAGATCCCGCGAGCCAGGCTGACGCTATGCGCGCGGCCTATGATGCGATGCCGGTCGGCGACTTCTCCAAGCAGGTTTTGTCTTCGAGTACCAGCCAGCTCGCGGTTAAGCGTCTTGGCGATATCGGTTGGAGCGATTTGGGTGATCCGCGCAGGCTGGTCACGGCCCTGTTCGAGAGCGGGATCGAAAATCCCTGGGTGAAGTCGGGATGCTGCAATCATTGCGGGCTTGCATTGGCCGCTGCTTCCTAAGTGGTCAATTGTTGACAAAATCGATATAAGGAGACCGAAAACGATGAATCCACTTGTGAATTTGCAGAAGCAAGGCCAATCTATTTGGCTCGACTACATCCGGAGGGACTTGCTTCGAGATGGCGAGTTGAAGGCGCTTATTGAAAACGACGGCCTGTCCGGCGTTACAAGCAACCCCACTATCTTCGAAAAGGCGATCGATGACAGCACGCAATACGACGAAGCATTGCGGGCGATTTTTGCTGAAAATCCAAACCTCGCGGCGCGGCAGATTTACGACCGAATTTCTATGGAAGACGTCCGGGCAGCGGCCGATCTCTTGCGCCCGGTATACGAGGCGAAGCGAGGCCAGGATGGATTTGTCAGCATTGAGCCGCCTCCTCAGCTCACGCGCGACTCGCAAGCCACTATTCAGGAAGGCCGGCGAATTTGGCAGACTGTGAACCGTCCCAACTTGATGATTAAAGTTGTGGCGACAAAGGAGGGCATTGAGGCTGTCGAGGCCTTGCTTGCAATGGGAATTAACGTCAATATTACGCTGATGTTTTCGCTCAGGCACTACGAAGCGGTTACCAAGGCGTATATTCGTGGCGTACAGAGCTGTCCTAATCCGAGAGATATCGCCTCGGTTGCATCCTTTTTCGTGAGCCGTGTCGATACTCAGGTGGATCGGGCACTCGATACGGTCGGCTCTCCGCAGGCTCTCCAGCTGCGTGGCAAGATCGCCATTGCGAACGCAAAACAGGTCTACCGGCGTTTCAAGGAGATCTTCTATGGAGAGGACTTCTCCGCGGCGCGGCAGCGCGGATGCCATGTTCAGCGACCGCTCTGGGCAAGCACCAGCACGAAAAACCCGCAGTATCGGGATGTGCTGTATGTCGAGGAACTCATCGGCCCAGATACGGTCAATACGCTGCCGTTGCCAACTCTGAACGCATTTCGCGATCACGGGAATGTGCGAGGCAACACCGTTGAGGACGACCTCTCGGCCGCCGGGGAGCAACTCCGGAAGCTGTCCGGTGTAGGCGTCGATTTGGATGCCATTACAGAGAAACTGCAGGTCGATGGCATTGCCTCTTTCGCCTCCGCTTACGACCGGATTTTGGCCGCACTCGAAAAGAAGAGGATCAAAATGGCGCGAGCTCACGCAACGGCATGAGGCAGGGAGGCTTTCAAACTACTTGCCATAATGGGGCCTCTGCACGCTTGTCTACTTTTTGACCGCACGTCCGAGTTTCTTTTCGACGCGCTGCACAGCGCCTGAAATCTCGCCGCTACGCTCTGCGTAGCCGTCAAGCCTGATCAGTGTAAGGACTCGCTCGGATTTGGACCGCATCGCGAAATGACACTTTTTCGCTACATCCATGAGTTGATCCCAGCTGCCCTCAAGCAATGTGCCGAATGCGGTCATCTGGTAATCCAACCCGCTAGCCTCAATGATTTGGACGAGACCGGCAATAGCGCTGCTAGTTGAGATGCCGCTGCCTCGAGGAATGATTGTAAGCTCTAACACCATGTTTCCTCCGTTTCATTTGCTGTAATATGCCGAAAGTAAAATTTCTGAACCAAAACAAAACCGTCGAATTCGACCCGGCAACGCTTCCGTATTCACGCCACGGCAAGCCAGCCTCCGTGCTGGACGTCGCGCTCAACTTTGGCATACCGCTGGAACACGCGTGCAGCGGCGTCTGCGCCTGTACCACCTGCCATGTTTGGGTACGTGAAGGTGAAAACAATCTGTCCGTCGCCGAAGATGACGAACTCGATAGATTGGACATGGCTGCGGACCTTGAATTGTGCTCGCGCCTTGGCTGCCAAGCGGTGGTCCGGGGCGACATCACGGTAGAAATTCCAGCATGGAATCGCAATTACGTGAGCGAAGAGACCGGATCGCTCACTCTTGAGGGTGCAGCATCCACTGCAAAGAAATGATTTATTGATTTCCCTTGGTGGGTTCTTTTTCCGGCCACATGATGGTGACCAACACCACGCTCTCCGCAAGCGCCTCAACGTCGTGCGGAATTTCTCTTTCTAGCGATAGTAGCTGCCCCTCGGGAAGATCGAACGCACGGCCGGCCGCCCGCATGAGCACGTGTCCGGAAATCGTCTGCACGGAGATTGCTCCCGGCGCGCGGTGTTCGGCTACATGGGTGCCCGCATGAAGGGCGATTAGTACAATTCGAAGTCCGGGATACTTGACTAGGATCTTTGCGTTCCGTCCCGCCTGCCAGGGATGGTCTTCTGTCCGCAGCCCGTGAAGCTCCGATTTTAG